>MWEH01000115.1 GCA_002070965.1 Firmicutes bacterium ADurb.Bin080
ATTAATGATGTTTCTTGGGGTGAGTTTGTTAGACAATTACAATATAAAGCTGCTTGGAATGATAAAATTGTTCTACAGATTGATTCGTATTTTGCAAGTAGTCAATTATGTAGCGTATGTGGGTATAAAAATGAAGGAGTTAAAAAGTTGTCTATCAGAAAATGGGAATGTCCTGAATGCCACACTATTCACGGAAGAGATGATAATGCAGCTATGAACATATTAAATGAGGGGCTTAGATTATTGAGTACTTAAAAAAGAATACTACTGTAGGGACTACAGGAAGTTACGCCTATGGAGATGGAGAATACGAAGTCTATGAAGTAGGAATCTCAACACTTTAGTGATGAGAAGTTCAAATATATCTAATATAAAGATATTTTTACAAGCAATGAAACGATAGAGCCTAATATTTGTATTTATCAGAAGCTTTATCAAATCAATTTGTATTTTTTATGCATAATATGTATAAATAAAGCATAATATTAAATAAATATGCATAAAATGCATTTTTACCAAAAAATTTTTAAAAAATATATTAATAACATTTGCTTGCTATTTTTAAATAATATAATATAGCAATAAATAGTATCTTTACTAGGAGTTGCATTACAAATAATAAAGGATGGAAAATAATGAAAGATCATGTATTTTACAATGAAAAAGTAAATCTTCTTGAGACCCACAATTTTACCCACGAGCTCCAAGATGTGACTGAGCCGAGATTGTTTAGAGAGATGTTTCCCTACACAGAGATTCCAAAGATACTTTTCAACTTCACTAACGTTCCTATGAGGTGTCCTGAAGAGATATGGATGACAGATACTACTTTCAGAGATGGACAGCAAGCTACAGCTCCATTTACTGTAGAACAGATTGTGGATTTATATAAAATGCTTTCAAAACTTGGCGGGCCCAAAGGTCTTGTTAGACAGAGCGAATTTTTTATTTACACGGATAAGGATAAAGAAGCTGTAAGAAAATGCCAAGATCTTGGGTTGAAATTCCCTGAGGTTACCACCTGGATTCGTGCAAACTCTAAAGACTTTCAGCTAGTTAAAGAAATGGGTGTTTCCGAAACTGGTATACTTGTTTCTTGTTCAGATTACCACATTTTTAAGAAGATGAATATGACAAGAAAACAGGCAATCGATAAGTATCTGGGAATAGTAAAAGATGCTATTTCCGCGGGAGTTAAACCTCGTTGTCATTTCGAGGATATTACAAGGGCTGACTACTATGGTTTTGTTGTTCCATTTGCTGCAAAATTGAAGAATATTATGGACGAAAGTGGAGTTCCAATAAAAATTAGATGTTGCGACACGATGGGTTACGGGGTTAGTTTCCCGGGAGCTGCTATGCCAAGAAGTGTTCAAGGTATTATTTACGGATTACATCACTATTCCGAGTTTCCATCTGAGTTGTTAGAATGGCATGGACACAATGATTTCTATAAGGTAGTAAATAATTCAACTACAGCTTGGTTGTATGGAGCAAGTTCGGTTAATTGTTCAATGTTAGGGCTAGGAGAAAGAACGGGTAATTGTCCTCTCGAAGCCATGGCTATAGAATATTCCGCGATTAGAGGTACAACAGACGGAATGGATCTTTCGGTTATAACTGAAATTGCTGACTATTTCAAAAATGAAATAGGATATAAGATCCCACCCCGGACTCCTTTTGTGGGCAGATTGTTCAATGTAACAAGGGCGGGAATACACGCTGATGGGCTGTTGAAGGATGAGGAAATATATAATATATTTGATACTCAAACAATTCTGAAGAGACCACCGCTTGTAGTAGTAGATAGTCATTCTGGGCTTGCAGGGATAGCTTTTTGGATAAATTCGTATTTCAATTTGACCGGAAGTGCTGCCCTTGAAAAAAAAGATCCGCTAGTAGCTCAAGTCAATGATATCGTTCAAGCGTTATATTCTGATGGTCGTATTACATCCATGTCGGATGAGGAAATAATAGATATTATGGATAGGATTGATCCCTTAAGGTTAAGAAAATATCTTAATGGGAAGATATAAGCATCTTCGATAAAATGAGAGTATTTGTAGGTGCAAAACAGTGTTTAAAAGAAGACAGAAGCATCTTCAACAAATGAGAGTATTTGGAGTTGTAAAATAAGAATTTAAAAGAGGGCAGAAGCATCCCTTGAGGGTAAATGAGGTCTTGAAATTTTCTTAAAAGATGTTAGAATAGTAATATCAATATTTTGAGAGGATTTTTATGATAAAAATAATTTACGGGTCGAAGGGTTCAGGAAAGACAAAGGCAATAATAGATCAGGCAAACGAAAGTATTAACAAAGAACTCGGCGACATCGTTTTTATTGCTGACACTGCAAGATACATTCACGACATTAAATATCAAATAAGGTTTACAAATTCAAAAGAAAGTAATATTAATTCTGAAGACGGGTTCATCGGGTTTATCCAAGGAATGTTGGAAGCAAACTACGATATAAGATTTTTCTTTATAGATGGTGCTGCTAGGATGATTGGAAAGCCGATACAGGAGATGAGAAGTTTATTCGATAAATTAGAGCAAATTTCTCAGAAGACGGAGGCAACTTTTACTCTGACAATATCCTGTGACGAAGAGGAACTGCCAGATTTTATAAAAAAGTATTTATAAGGAATCGTTATGGATTATATCAGCACTCGCGGAGGCCTGTCGATTTCGGCAGGCTCAGCAATTTTGAGAGGAATAGCTGACGACGGTGGATTGTATGTCCCGTCGTCATTTCCTATATTGACACAAGAATTTCTTGAGAAAATGATCCCAATGGATTATCCGGAAAGAGCGGTAGAGATCCTATCCCTTTATTTAACGGATTATACAAAAGAGGAACTAAAATCATATGCGGAAAAAGCATATTCTCGTTTTGATGGGGATCCTGCGCCTGTTTTGAAAGTTGATGATGACCTTTTTTTACTAGAGTTGTTCCACGGGCCAACTTATGCGTTTAAAGATTTAGCTCTAACAATTTTACCATATCTGATTCTTTCTGCCCGAAAAAAAGCAGGAGTTGAGAATAAAACATTGATTCTGGTTGCAACCTCTGGAGATACAGGAAAGGCCGCAGCTGAGGGATTCAAGGATGTTGAAGGAACTGAAATAGTAGTTGTATATCCTTCAGAAGGGGTTTCCGAACTTCAGAAACTGCAAATGAAAACATCAGAAGGGGATAACGTACACTTTTTGGGTATAGAGGGTAATTTTGACCAAGCCCAAACCCTTGTCAAAAAGATGTTTGCAGACAAAGAAATAAATAAGAAATTTGCAAAAATGGGATATGAACTTAGTTCGGCGAATTCCATTAATTGGGGAAGATTAGCTCCGCAAATAGTGTACTACGTTTCAGCTTATTTAGACATTTTGGGGTGTGAAGAAATTAAGCCAGGAGAAAAGATTAACTTCGTGGTTCCAACAGGGAACTTTGGCAATATTTTATCAGCATACTACGCAAAACAGATGGGTATTCCTATTAACAAACTGATTGTGGCAAGCAACTCAAACGATGTATTAACGGATTTTTTCAATAATAGAAAATATGATACTAACAGACCCTTCCACAAAACCATGAGCCCTTCAATGGATATTCTTATTTCCTCTAATCTTGAGAGACTATTATTCGAATTATCTGGAAGAGATTCCGAATATGTTAAAGTTCTTATGAAAGATCTGAAGGAAAAGGGCTCATATGTCATTGATTTTGAGAAGATAAAAGACGATTTTTCTGATTTTGCAGCATATATGTCAGATGAAGAGAACACTGAGGAAGGGATAAATGCGTTTTATGAGATGTATGATTACGTTTTGGACCCCCATACTGCCGTAGCAGCCAACGTGTATTCCGACTACATATTTGACACTGAAGATAAAACTAAGTCGGTCATTGTATCTACTGCAAGTCCGTATAAGTTTGCAAAGGATGTATATAGATGTCTTACAGGAAACAATGAAAAAGATCCTATGAATGCTCTTAAAAAACTTCATGATTATACTATGACAGATGTTCCCGAAGAGCTCCTAGAACTTGACATGATGCCTATTATTCATGATAAGGTCGTAAAAGTAAGCGAAGCAGAGGAAACCATCTTGGCAATTATTGCAGATAAAAATAAACAGATTTAATAAATTCGGAGAGTAATATGGAAAAGAAACCCGTATTGTATAGTGGAATACAACCCACAGGAATATTGACAATTGGAAACTTCATCGGGGCCATAAATAATTGGCTAAAAATACAGGAAGACTATTTTTCCATTTATTCAATAGTTGATTTACATGCTATCACAGTTAGACAGGATCCCATCGAATACAGGAGCAGGGCACTGTCATTCTATGCCCAGTATATTGCTTGTGGTTTAGATCCAGAAAAATCAATTCTATACTTTCAATCCCATGTTCATCAGCATGCAGAATTAACTTGGATACTGAACTGTTATTCCTATCTGGGTGAATTGAGAAGAATGACACAATATAAGGAGAAATCTAAGAAGAATGCTGATAACCTGAATGTGGGCCTTTTAGATTACCCAGTACTCATGGCTGCGGATATACTTCTCTATCAAGCATCCGTCGTTCCAGTAGGAATAGATCAAAAACAGCATTTGGAACTTGCAAGAGATATTGCTGATCGATTTAACAATATATACGGACAAACGTTTACCATTCCCGAAGTATATTTAGGAAAGCAGGGAAATAAAATATTTTCTCTTCAAGATCCCTTTGCAAAAATGAGTAAGTCTGATCCCAATCCCGATGCAGCAGTTTCTATTATCGAGAGTCCGGATAGCATAGCTCGTAAATTCAAGAGGGCGGTAACCGATTCAGAAAGTGTGGTCGAATATAGAGAAGATAAACCTGGGATATCAAATTTATTGGTAATATTAAGCTCGATGACTGATAAGAGTATTGATACTTTGGTTAAGGAATATCACGATGCAGGATACAAGAAATTTAAGGAAGATGTTGCCGAAGCAGTTATAGAAAAGTTGCGTCCTGTTAGAGAAGATTACGAAAGGCTCATGAAAGATAAGGCCTATTTACTTAACATTGCCGGACAAGGGGCCTCAAGAGCAGCTGCTCTTGCAGAAAGAACTTTAGCAAAAGTTAAGAAAAAGATAGGTTTAATTGAAAGGCCGTCATTAAATTAACGGGGATGAGCCTAAGTTTTCATTTTTTTTGGGGGACATTTTGTTCGGATATATTACAGCTGATAAACCTAATATGCTCATTAAAGATTATGCTGAGTATCGAGCCTATTATTGTGGGTTGTGCAAAAGTATTGGAAAAATTAATCCACAATTGATGCGATTAACGGTAAACTACGATATCGTAATGCTTAGTATACTCGCCCATAATTATGCAAAAATTAAACCTGAAGCAGGGATGGGAAGATGTGTAATACATCCTATCGGAAAGAAATTTGCAATTTTAAAACATGATCAGGTCCAAGAAAAAATAGTGGATATTAATACAATTTTGGGATATTACAAACTTAAGGACGATATTTCAGATGAGAATAGCGGGAAAAAAAAGATAGCGAAGGATTATATTAAAGGGAAATATAAAAAGGCTGCAAAGCGCATTCCAGGGTTTGATTCGATTATTTCCAAAATATACGAGGATTTTGATATAATACAAAAAAATAAAGGTAATCTTTCAGAATTAATAGAGAAATCTGCAGAAATGCTATCCGAGGTCGGCAAAGAAGCTTGTCCGGGATATGATGATTCGCTAGATGTTTTTTGCAGAAACCTGGGAAGGTGGATATATTTAATAGATGCTTATGATGACCTTTGGAAGGATTACAAGAGCAATTCATATAACCCCCTGATTATGGGAAAGGAACTTACAGAAGAGATAGTCGAAGATTTGACTACAATGGTTCGAGCAAATCTTAATGACTATATTAGGAAAATTAGAGATTCTTATGATACAATGGATATAACAATTTCGGAGGGGCCCCTTTCTAATGTAATATATTTGGGGTTACAGGCCCGTACCGATCAAGTACTTGAGAATAGAGGTAACAAATGCAAAAAGACCCTTTTGTAATTCTAGGTGTATCTGGAAACGCAGATACAGATGAGCTTTACGCAGCCTATAAAAAAGCCAGATCAAAATATGAAAGCATGAGATTTGAACCGGGAGAGAAGGGTGCTGAAGCGTGCGTAAGATTGGATGAAATAGACCAAGCATATAGAGATGCTCAAGATATCATCGCTGCGACCAAAACGATTAACTCAGGTGTAGTTGGAGATGAATACGAAAGAGCAGACGCTTTGTTAAAGGCAAAGAGATATAGCGAAGCTCAGGAAGTACTAAATGATATCTCGGAAAGAAATGCTAAATGGTACTATTTTCAATCCATAATTCACTATGCTTCAAATGATTTTACAGCTGCAAGAGATGACCTGAGAAAAGCAGTAAACCTTGAACCGGGTAATAACAGCTATGCAATGGCTTTAAATAGAATAGAAATGAAGATGGAGGGTAAGCCGGGATCTCAAAGAACTGAGTATTATGCTAGGGAAGCTACAGGAGATAGATCTTATAGAAGACCAGAAGATGCATATAGACAGACTAGGGGCTGCGGACTAATGGATGTATGTTCTGGGCTTTGCCTTGCCGACTGTTGTTGTGAATGTATGGGTGGGGATTTAATCAGCTGTTGCTGAAAATACTAATAATAATATTGAATCCGGGACCTCTTTGTTATGAAAAAAAGAATTAACGGAAATAAGCTAGCGTTTGCTGGAATTGGCGCAGCAATATCTTTAGGCGCAATAATTGCGTCTTTTTATATATCCCAGATTTCCTTGTCATTGAATGTGTTCGCCGCTTTTGGTTTGATGATACCCCTTGCAAAAGAGTATTATAGAGAGTCAGTTTTGGCATATGTTGCAGTATGTTTACTTGGAGGAATTTTTGCCAACATTCATATAATACCCTTCGTAATGATTGGGGGAGCATATACGATTTTTACAGTAGCAATATATAACAAAAAGATTAAATTACCTCTTTGGCTGTCGTACATAATTAAGATTGGTTATTCATTTCTAGCGTTTTTTATCCTTTACTATGTAACACAAATATTCTTTATTGACTTGTCAAAAATAGGCTTGGTTTTATCCGGAATATCACTCTATTTTACGTTAAATTCTATATTTGTTGTTCTTTTTGTAATATATGATATTTTATTAATTTATGTATACAAGTTAATTGTACAACTTGTGGAAAGAATTACGAGAGGAAGAAGCTGATAAGCTTTATATACCAGAAACAATTTTAACATTAAGGGAGAATAGACTATTGGTTAACATCGGCAATGATTGGGACATTCTATTGGAGAATTGCTTTCAAAGCGACTGGTATAAGGCACTCAGAAGTTATTTACGTTCGGAGTATTCTGAACATAATGTTTATCCTGATATGTATGATATTTTCAATTCTTTAGTTTACACACCATATAACGACACAAAGGTTGTAATTATTGGGCAAGACCCTTATCACGGAAAGGGCCAGGCACATGGACTATGTTTTTCAGTAAAAAATGGGGTTGCAATTCCTCCTTCTTTACAAAATATTTTCAAAGAGATAAACTCTGATTTAGGTATCCCAATATCAAATAAAGGATGCCTGATATCATGGGCAACGCAAGGGGTATTGCTTTTAAATGCAATCCTTACGGTTAGAGAAGGAAGCCCCCTTTCACATAAGGGCAAGGGTTGGGAAACATTAACAGATAAGATAATTTCTCTGCTTAATGATAGAAAAGATCCCGTTATATTTTTGTTGTGGGGATCTCCTGCGAGAGCTAAAAAATCCCTTATTACAAACTCCCAGCATTATGTTCTTGAGGCTCCTCATCCATCCCCGCTATCAGCCTACTATGGTTTTTTGGGATGTAAACACTTTTCAAAAACCAATGAGATTTTACAATCTCTTGGTAAGGTCCCGGTTGACTGGGCAATAAAATAGGTTCTCGATTAGTATTGGAGGAAATAATGGATATAAATAGAGAAATAGACCTTAGAGTGGCTTGGATTAGAAAAATCATTAAAGATGCGAACGCAAAGGGTGTTGTTTTGGGAATGAGCGGTGGTAAGGATTGTGCTTTAGTCGGAATACTATGTAAAAAGGCTTGTGAAAATGTTACCGGTATTATCATGCCATGTGACTCAAAAAGAAATTATTTGGAGGACAGGGATGATGCCCGATTATTAAATGAAAAATTTGGGATCAAAACTCTTGAGATAGATTTAACACCTGTTAAACAGGTTTTCAGAGATCGGCTTTTTTCACTATCTGAAAACCAAAAGGATATTGCTTATGAGAATATTAATCCAAGGTTGAGAATGATTACATTGTATAACTATGCTCAGAGAGAGGGTTATTTAGTTGCTGGTACAGGAAACCTGAGCGAGAGAACTATGGGCTATTTTACGAAATGGGGGGATGGCGCGTATGATTTCAATCCTATCGGAGACATGACAGTATCCGAGGTGTATGAGATGCTCAGATTCCTTGATTGTCCTGAGCAGATTATCCAAAAAGCCCCCTCTGCAGGTCTTTTTGATGGGCAAACAGATGAAGGAGATATGGGAATAACATATAAAGAAATAGACAAATACATAAGAGAAGGAAAAGCAGAAAAAAAAGTGAAAGACAAAATAGAATGTGCCTTTTTAAAAACTGCACACAAAAGAGATATGGGAAGAATTTTTCCGAAGTAGTGCCTTTTAAAAACTTTTCTTATTTCAAATTTAAAGAAAAATTTTCTTACAGGGAGAATTCATATTTATTTGATATGTATAAATAAATAACTCAAAAAAAGAAAATTATAGAAAAAATTGTAGTTTTTCCCTGTCGTAAGTAAGGAAAACGAACTAACTTTTACTAGTAAAATTGAAACTCCTATGATATAATTGCTTTTGGCTTGTGACTATATCACAGATATAAATATATTAACAATTTTTCGGAGGTTTTAAATGTCAAAAATCAAACTGACAAAGGTACCGTTTATTGGCACCGAAGAGCAAGCGGCTAAGCTCGATGCTAAGCTGGCTGAACTTAAGGAATTACCCGGTGGACTAATGCCCGCTCTCCAAACGGCTCAAGAAATTTATGGTTATCTTCCAATTGAAGTGCAATCAAAAATAGCCGACACATTTAAAGTATCACTTGAAGAAGTTTTTGGTATCGCGACTTTTTATTCTTTGTTTACACTTAATCCAAGGGGAAAGAATCAAGTCTCTGTTTGTCTTGGGACAGCATGTTATGTGAAAGGTTCTGGAGAGATTTTAGAGAAACTCGAAGAAAAGCTTGGAGTAGATGCGGGAGAATGTACTTTAGACGGATGCTTTTCTCTTGTTGAAACTAGGTGTGTGGGATGTTGCGGGTTAGCTCCTGTCGTAACAATAAATGGAAATGTATACGGAAAATTAACCCCCGACCAATTAGATGGAATTCTTGCAGAATATAAACCATCCAATCTTAAGAATTAACAATACGGAGGTAAAAAATGAAGTCTATAAATGAAATTAATTCAATTAGGGACAAGGTCAAAGCCGATATAGCTGACCGTGATCCGAAGAATACCGGGCTTAAAACCCGTGTTGTTGTTGGACTTGCTACATGCGGAATGGCCGCAGGGGCAAAGCCAGTCTTGGAAACCATCAAAGAAGAGGTTTCAAAGAGAAAATTAAGTAACGTAGAAGTAACATATGCTGGATGTCTTGGAATGTGCAAATTAGAGCCTATAGTTGAGGTCTATGTCCCTGGACAACCTAAGATTACATATATTTGGGTTGATGCAAAGAAAGCTTCTGAAATAGTGGAAAAACATCTTGCAGGCGGAATACCCTGTGAAGAATATATGATATCCGCGGACGAGAAATAGGGGGTAAGAATATGCAAAAACATGTAGTAAATTCATTAGCCGATACAAACTTTTATAAAAAACAAGTACGTATTGCTTTAAGAAATAGTGGAATAATTAACCCCGATAATATCGATGAATATATCGCATATGACGGATATCAAGCCCTAATTAAGGTTCTTACAACTATGAAACCCCAAGAAGTAGTGGATGTCGTGAAAGCCTCCGGACTCCGTGGAAGGGGTGGCGGTGGATTCCCGACAGGTCTAAAATGGCAGTTTACAAAAAATGCCGTTGGAGATGTTAAATACGTATGTTGTAACGCAGATGAAGGAGATCCAGGTGCTTTTATGGATAGATCCATATTAGAGGGAGATCCCCATAGCGTATTGGAAGCTATGGCTATAGCGGGTTTTGCCATTGGGTCAAACAAAGGCTTTGTTTATGTCCGTGCAGAATATCCAGTTGCAGTTCAAAGATTAAATACTGCTGTTTCTCAAGCTAAAGAGTATGGTCTTCTCGGAGATAATATTTTAGGTACAGGCTTTTGTTTTGATATCGAGATTAGACTTGGTTCGGGAGCATTTGTATGCGGAGAAGAAACAGCGTTGATGGCCTCAATCGAAGGAAAACGTGGAGAGCCTAGACCTAGGCCTCCATTCCCAGCAAATCAAGGCTTATTTGCAAAACCAACAGTTTTGAATAACGTTGAAACCTATGCTAACATTGCACCTATTATTTTAAAAGGCGCAGAATGGTTTTCCTCAATTGGAACGGAGAAATCCAAAGGAACAAAAGTTTTCGCTTTAGGAGGAAAGATTCTTAATACTGGTCTAGTAGAAATTCCTATGGGAACAACACTTAGGACTATTGTTGAGGATATTGGGGGAGGAATCCCGAATGGAAAGAAATTTAAGGCTGCCCAAACAGGCGGGCCTTCTGGTGGATGTATTCCTGCCCAACATCTAGATATTCCAATAGATTATGAAAATCTTGCAAAAATTGGTTCTATAATGGGTTCGGGCGGACTTATCGTTATGGATGAAGACAATTGCATGGTGGACATTGCAAAGTTCTTCTTGCAATTTACGCAAGATGAAAGTTGTGGAAAATGTGTCCCTTGCCGTATTGGAACCAAGAGATTGCTCGAATATTTGGTAAGAATTACCTCTGGGCAAGGAAAGCCAAGTGATATAGCTGAAATGGAAAAATTGTGCGAATACATAAAAGACAATTCACTATGCGGACTGGGACAAACTGCTCCAAATCCAGTTTTGTCAACAATTAAATATTTCCGCAATGAGTATGATGCACATGTTATTGAGAAAAAATGCCCAGCTGGAGTATGTAAAGCCCTAATGTCTTACTATATAACTGACAAATGTATAGGATGTACTGCTTGTGCGAGAAAGTGCCCTGTTCAGGCAATCAGCGGAAAAGTAAAAGAAATTCATGTTATAGACCAGACCAAGTGTACAAAATGCGGCGTCTGTATGGCAACATGCAAATTTAACTCGATCATTAAAAAGTAGTCGGAGGAAAGAATAATGGAAGATGTTGTAAAAATGGTTAATTTAAAAATTAACGGAAAAGATATAAGTGTTCCCGAAGGAACCACAATCCTCGAGGCTGCAAGACAAGCAGGGATAAGAATTCCTACACTCTGTTTTCTAAAGGATATAAATAGAATAGGAGCTTGCCGTGTCTGTGTTGCTGAAGTTAAGGGCGCAAGAAGTTTAGTTGCCTCCTGCGTTTTTCCTGTAAGCGAAGGGATGGAAGTAACAACTAATAGCAAGAAAGTTCTTGAAAGCAGAAAGACAACAGTTGAACTGCTTCTCTCAGACCACCATCAAGATTGTCTCTCTTGTGTTAGAAATAGAAACTGCGAACTTCAAACACTTGCAGATGAATTAGGATGCGATTCTCATAAATATGAAGGAGATAAGAATCAACATGATTTAGATTTTTCCACCCCATATTTAGTCAGAGATAACAACAAATGTGTTCTTTGTCGTCGTTGTGTTGCTGCTTGTAAGCAATATCAATCTATTGCAGTAATTGGACCAAACGCTAGAGGCTTTAACACTCATATAGGAAGCGCTTTCAGTAAGAGTTTGATAAATGTGCCTTGTGTTGGTTGTGGACAGTGTATTAATGTATGTCCTACAGGAGCTCTTCATGAAAGAGAGGAAATTGATTCAGTTATTGCCGCTCTAAACGATCCTTCCAAATTTGTAATAGTAGCTACTGCTCCATCCGTTCGTATAGGTCTTGGCGAAGAATTTGGAATGCCAATAGGAACTAACGTCGAAGGTAAGATGGTTGCTGCATTAAAAGCAATCGGTTTTGATCGCGTTTTCGATGTTAATGTAACGGCTGACCTTACAATCCTTGAAGAAGGAACGGAGTTACTCAGCAGAATTAACGGAGAAGGAGTACTTCCACTCTTTACAAGTTGTTCTCCAGCATGGATAAAATACGTGGAACATTATTATCCTGAATTTATTCCAAATCTGTCTTCCTGTAAATCTCCCCAACAGATGTTTGGTGCGGTTTGCAAGACTTATTATGCGGAAAAGATGGGGATTGATCCGAAAAATATGGTTACAGTTAGCATTATGCCATGTACAGCCAAAAAATTCGAGAAATCCAGACCAGATCAAAGTGCCGCTGGGAATGGGATTCCAGATATAGATTACTCTTTGACAACCAGAGAACTTGCGAAGATGATTAAGAAATATGGAATAATGTTCGAAAATCTTGAAGATGATCAATTTGATTGTCCTTTGGGAATAGCCTCGGGTGCCGGCCTTATTTTTGGCGCGACTGGCGGAGTAATGGAAGCTGCTCTTCGTACTGTTTATGAAATACTTGAACAAAAAGAACTAAAGAACTTGGATTTCATGGATGTTCGTGGCACAAAAGGAATTAAAGAAGCGACTGTTCCTCTTCACGTAAATGGTCAATTAGTAGATGTAAAAGTAGCTGTTGCAAGTGGACTCGCAAATGCAAAAATAATAATGGATATGATGAAAGCGGGAACTGCAAATTATCATTTTGTTGAGATAATGAGTTGCCCAGGTGGATGCGTAAATGGCGGTGGCCAACCGATTAAGACCGCGGAAATAAGAAACAACTATGATGTAAAGGCAATTAGGGCAGGAAGTATATACAAGATGGATAAAAATATGTCCCTTAGAAAGAGTCATGCAAATCCTGTAGTCCAAGAACTTTACAAGGAATACTTTGGAGAGCCTAATAGTCATAAGGCACACCATATACTCCACACAAAGTATGCAAAGAGAAACAAGTATTAATTTTAACGGATAAGTTGTAATGTCATATAATAACAAGAAATTCAAAGGCAATAAAAAAAAGGTAGAAGATAATTACTGCCCTCCATACAGCCAAGAAGTCTTGTCAAAATCAATAGACACATTAAACCTTCCCGAAGAAATTTCAGAAAAACTAAAAGCAGCGAAAATCGATACGATTTTCGCTGTTCTCAAGTTAGACCAAAAAGCTCTTCTCCACGTTAATAAGTTTAATAAGAAAAACTTGTTTGTACTTGAGAAACAATTAAAGTCTAATGGTTTGGCGATTAAGCCACTCGAAGAACTTAAGAATTCCCCCAAGCAACCACTATTTCAGAACCAAGATAAATCCAAACAGAATACCTCTAATCAGAAACCTTGGCAAAATGTAACTGATAATAGATCCAGACTAAAAGAAAAAGGTTTTAAAGAAACTATTCTTACTGAAGCACAAGAAAGAGAAGAAAAAGAAAAAAGCAGACCAAAGCAAAAGCCAATTGAAGAAGTTAAGGATATATATTTAAAGATAAATAAAAACGGAAAATGGGGATTTGAAGACAGAAGCGGAAATGAAGTAATACCCCCGGAGTATGAAGAAGCCTTTAATTTTAAAGAAGACCTTTGTTGTGTGATGAAGGATGAGAAATATGGGTTTATCGATAGAAAGGGCGTGATTGTAATACCCTTTGAATACGATCTAGCTTCATCATTTAGCGAAGGATATGCGTGTGTTTTCAGGGGAGATAAATGCGCTTACATAGATAAAGAAAATAACCTTATTACACCATTTATTTATGATGCAGGAACTGCCGTGGAGAACAACCAAAGCCGGGTTAAGAAGGACGATAAATGGGGTGAGTTGCACATGGATTCACCTAATGAAGTAAGGTGGATTATTTAATTTTATTATACCATAACTAGATATATTTGGTTCCCAAAGTACACTTTATATTTTCTCACAACTCATTTATTTATGTGGCATTTGTTCTTAGGATATTTCGTAATTTTTAAAATTGCGAGGATAAATCCAACCAATTGTAAAGGCAAATTCGTCCCAGTTCTTTGGGCTGTGGAGGATATCAAAAGACATGATTTTATTTGCAATGAAAAAAATATTGTGATAGAATAAGCAAGTATCTAAAAAGATAGGTATTAAGGAGAAAAAAATGGCAAATATTAAGTCGCAGAAAAAACGTATTTTGACTAACGCAAAATCAAATGACATAAACACAGCACGTCGCACTAGAGTTAAAAATTTGACTAAGGAATTTATGACGTTTATTGAAGCAAAAGATATCGCTGGGGCTGAAGCAAAGCTTCCAGAACTTGTTTCCGAATTGATGAGCAGTGACATTATGCACAAAAAGTCATCAAGCAGAAAAATTGCTTATGCTTCAAGACTCTTAGACGAACTCAAGAAGCAAGCCTAAAAAGTTTATACACCAGGTATTACTGGGTGTGGCGCAGCTTGGTAGCGCGCTTGAATGGGGTTCAAGAGGTCGTAAGTTCAAATCTTATCACCCAGACCATGATTAGCGACTTTACGGGTCGCTATTTTCATGCCAGATTTATGATTGATTTATTTTTTTGATAAGTTTCTAAATCCTTTTGTTTATTATTCCCAAGAAAATTACTCCTTGAAAAAAGAATAGCTCTATAGTATGATAGTAATATTGTGTATATACTTAAGGAGAAATTTTTATGGCAAATTACAGCAAAGAAAATATCAGAAACATTGCTTTGATTGGTCACAGCGGGGAAGGGAAAACCTCCCTTTTAGAGGCCATTCTATTTAAAACAAAAGTTACCACAAGGTTGGGAAAAGTTGATGATGGGACTTCAATTTCAGATTATGACCCAGAAGAGATAGCTAGAAAAATGTCAATAGGCCTTTCTCTCGCTTTTATCGAGTACAAAGGATGCAAGATTAATATTCTGGATGTACCTGGTTTCTTTGATTTTGAAGGTGAAATGGTTTCTGCTCTTTCTGTAGCGGATGCCGCAATATTAGTAACTGGTGCCACAGGCAACGTTCCTGTTGGTGCGGAGATGGCACTTGAAAAATGTGCAGAGAAAAAGATTCCAGTGCTAATTTGGGTAAACGGAATTAATAAAGAAAATGCTAACTATGATCTTACCGTTCAAGGATATAAGCAAAAATACGGGAATAAAATTGCAGTAATTGAATTTCCGTTAATGGATGGAAACACAATGAAGGGATACGTTGATGTCCTTTCCGGCCAGGCTTTTGATTCTTCTGAAAATGAAATCCAAGTTCCTGAAGGGATGAAAGACAGGCTTCAGCAAGAGGATAGCGCAATTGTCGAGGTTGCTGCCGAGTCGAGTGAGGAACTACTCGAAAAATTTTTTGGCGGAGAAGAGCTAACTGCGGAAGAAAAGAAATCTGGTCTCAGAACAAGATTTGTTTCAGGCGAATTAATGCCTATTATGGGTGGAGTTGCAGTCGGAAGTGATTATTGCATATCCTCTCTTTTAGACAGAATCGTAGATCTTTGCCCCAATGCTGGGGAATCCAAGCCTTTCCAATATACAACTTCTGATGGGAGTTCCTCAGAAATGAATGTATCAGAAGATGGTAATTTTGCTGGGCTAATATTTAAAACTACAGTTGACCCATTCGTCGGAAAGCTGCTAATGGTAAAAATAATTCGTGGAAAAGTTGGAATGGGGGATGTGGTTTTCAACTCCAATGTTGAGGAAAACGAAAAAATTTCTGCGATATACAATCTCAGAGGTAAAAAACAAGAAAATACGGATAGTCTAAGCGCAGGGGATATTGGAGCATTTGCAAAACTAAATTACACATCTACAGGTAATACTTTATGTGCTGCTGGAGAAAAAATTAAATTTAAACCAATAGATTTTCCAAGTCCAGTAATTTCATTTGCTGTAACTGCCTCTGAAAAAGGAGCAGAAGATAAAGTAATTGCAGGGTTCAACAAGTTGATGGACGAAGATAGTACTTTCAAGATAGAAAAGAATATTGAAACAAATGAAATGGTGATTTCAGGTATTGGCGAAATGCAACTGGATGTTCTCTCTAAGAAAGTGAAAAATAAATATAATGTTTCTGCAATCCTTAAAGAGCCTAGAATTGCCTACAGAGAAACTATAAAAAAGACTGTGGAAGCAGAGGGGAAACATAAAAAGCAATCCGGTGGAGCTGGTCAGTTTGGTCAATGTAGTGTTAGATTTGAACCCGGAGCTGCCGATGGATTGTTTGAATTCGTAGATGCAGTAGTCGGTGGCGCAATCCCACGTCAGTTTATTCCCGCAGTTGAAAAAGGTTTGAGAGAAGCCATTAAACAGGGTATCCTTGCTGACTATCCAATGTATAACTTGAAGGCCACAGTTTTCGATGGTAAATCACATCCTGTTGATAGCAAGGAAGTAGCATATATTATGGCTGCAAAATATGCTTATCAGGAAGGTTGCGCGAAAGCTAACCCAATATTTCTTGAGCCTATATACAATATAAAAGTAATAGTCCCCGATTCATTCATGGGAGATATAATGGGTGATATGAATAAGAGAAGGGGAAGAATATTAGGCACAGATGTTTTGGAAGGCAAGGCTGTTGTTGAAGCTGAGGTCCCTCAGTCAGAAATTGGCAGATATGCTACCGATTTAAGATCAATGACTCAAGGAAGAGGCAGATTCCAGATGACTTTGGCAAGATATGAAGAAGTCCCATCCCTTCAAACTCAAAAAATAATTGATGATTATAAGAAGAGGATTGCCGAAAACGCATAGGAACTAAAACAACAAAAGTGTGTGTATAGCGTAAAAAAGCGCTAATTTCAGCGCTTTTTCTAATTTATTAAGGTAGAAGAAAACTAAATTCGATTTACTCCAGTCGCTATTGCTGCCTTTGAAACTGCTTCTGCAACAGTTTTGGCGACTCTCTTGTCGAATGGTCTTGGGATAATGTAATCAGGGGATAACTCTTCATCAGAAACAATAGAAGCAATGGCTTTAGCCGCGGCGATTTTCATTTCTTCGTTAATGTCACTTGCTCTCACATCCAATGTACCTCTGAAAATACCTGGAAATGCTAAAACATTATTAATCTGATTTGGAAAATCGCTTCTTCCAGTCCCGACAACTTTTGCACCCGCTTCTAAGGCAAGTTCAGGCATTATTTCTGGGGTGGGGTTAGCCATGGCAAGAACTATAGCATCTCTATTCATAGATCTAATCATATCTTGCGACACAACACCTGGGGCGCTTACCCCGATAAATATATCGGTTCCCTTCATTGCATCAGCCAAGTTTCCTGAACGGTTTTCTTTGTTTGTAAATTCGGATAATTCTTTTTTGGAAAAATCAAGATTTTCTCTACTCTTATTGATAATCCCTTTTCTATCCAGCATAAAGATGTCTTTTACTCCTGTACTATAAAGCAGCTTTGCTATTGCAACACCTGCAGCTCCAGAGCCGTTAATAACTACTTTACAATCAGATAAGTTCTTTTTAATAAGTTTTGTCGCGTTAATCAAAGCAGCTAAGCATACAACCGCAGTACCATGTTGATCATCGTGGAAAATAGGAATATCAGTACAAGCCTTAAGTTTCTTTTCAATTTCAAAGCAGCGAGGTGCGGCAATGTCTTCAAGGTTAATTCCACCAAATGATCCTGCAAGTAAAGCTACTGTTTTAACAATTTCATCTGGATCTTTTGATCTGATACATAACGGGAAAGCATCGACATCTCCAAAAGACTTAAATAAAACACACTTTCCTTCCATAACAGGCATGCCTGCTTCAGGACCTATGTCACCAAGACCTAATACAGCAGTTCCGTCTGTTACAACAGCAACCAGGTTCCATCTTCTTGTTAACTCATATGATTTATCTATATCCTTTTGTATTTCCAAGCATGGTTGGGCGACTCCAGGAGTATATGCAAGGCTAAGCTCTTCTTTTGTAGAGACAGCAGCTCTTGGAACTACTTCTAATTTTCCTTTCCACTTATAGTGGAGCTTCAATGACTCTTGTGCGTAATCCATAATAATTCTCCTTTTTTTATATTATTTTTCCCAGGGGAAAACGTATTTTTTCAGATTAAGTTTATTCCTTATTTCCACTATTTCCTTCTGGACTGCTTCATTTATTGGGACGCCTTTATCTTTTCTTTCCTGCCATATATCCCATTCTTTTTCTCCAGCAGTGAAAATTCTATTTTCTCCAGGTGCTTTTTCTGAACTGCGAAGATCTCTCAAGATGTCTCCTGTGGTCTTCCTAAATTCATCTGAGCCCAAAAATGCTTCTGTGTCTATTGCAATAAAGAAATGCCCTAGATGAAAGGGAACCTTTTTGCCTCCCTCTCCAATTCCACTAAGTGCACGAAGGAAATTACCCTGTTGGAGGGCTGCGGAAAGAACTTCTACAACCGTAGCGTATCCGTATCCTTTATACCCGGCAAGTTCTTCTCCAATTCCGCCTAGAGGTGCGAGAGCAGCTTCCCCAGTATTTAAATCAACTAATATTTGTTTGGAATCTGTTTTTGGTTTCCCGTCTCTTCCGATAACCATTCCAGAGGGGGTATCTTTATCTATTCTCGCAAAATACTCAATTTTTCCTCTTTGGGTAATTGAAGTTGCACAATCCAAAACAAATGGGAAGGGTTCATCTGTTGGAAGCCCAACAGTAAGGGGGTTGGTTCCAAGCATATTCTCTACCCCGAAGGTTGGAGCAATCGATGGACGGGCGTTTGTTCCGGTAATTCCAATCATTCCCTCTTGTGTACACATTGTTACGTAATATCCAGCAATTCCATAGTGACAGCTGTTTCTTACTGCTACCATTCCCATTCCGTACTCTTTTGCTTTTTCAATCGCCATTTTCATAGCTTTGTATCCTATGACTTGGCCCATGCCATCGTGTCCATCTACAACAGCGGTGGTTCTTGTTTCGCGAATTATTTCAAAATTCGTAACTGGATTCTGAATGCCGGCTGCAATTCTATCCATGTAAATGGGTTTAAAGCGATTTACTCCGTGGCTTTCTATCCCTCTTCTATCCGATTCCAAAAGCACATCAGTGCATATTTCGGCATCTTCTCTAGGTATCCCGACCCCCACAAAGGCATCGGTAACAAAGTCCGTAATAGTTTTCCAATCAACTGTAATTTTGGGCATAAAAAACCTCCATAAGGTAAAAAATTATCAACATAAATGTTATCACAAAAATGGCGATATAGTCAAGGCAAAGACCCACTAAGCAAGGGGTAGAATCTAGTAATTATGCCCCCATAAAGAATACAATTTTATTATGCCATATAATATGTTCATTATATGAAATAATAGATATGCTCTCCTTATTTTCCTCAGCTATACTTTAGGGGTTAAAGGATGAATATGAAATGGTTTGTCCTAAAAAAATGTGGTTATTTGAGCTGTCATTAGAAGAATATATATATGTGTCAAAATCCCCTGATTCTTGAATCGTAATTACTCGTCCATACATATCGGACGTTAAATCATCATATGATTCTCCCGCTGCTTGAGGGGTAATTCCCATCATAATCACATGGTTATCACGTTCTTCGAAAAGTGTAAGGCTATTGTAATGATTGTGGCCAAAGAAAATCCCTTTAACATCTTTATTGTTAAAGCATTCTTCATATATGTTTGATCTGATCGATGAATTACTAATCCCTCCATATATTCCACTGAAAGAGTAGGGGTATGATTCGAATAGTTCGCTCATCTCGATGAATGGAATATGCGTAAAAAGAAGAGAGGGAATAATCTCTCCGTTTTCCTCTTGTAATCGGGTTGCTTCTGAACAATACCAACTAGTTTGTTCGGGAGTAATAGCAAGATAGTCTCTCGGCCCGTTTCCAGGCTGGTAATATGAGCCACTATCGAGAATAAAAATATTAAATTTAACTTTATCATCTGAATAAATAGGAATTGAATAATTACCTACTCTATTTGCCTGTCCTTGTATATTAATCTCTTGTCTAAAAGATTTGTGCAAAGAAGATTCAGTTTGTTCTCCAATAAAATAGTTGTAAGTTGATATTGATGAAAGGAAAGCTTCCTTTGTCACGGTACTTTCGGTGTCATGGTTCCCAAAAGTAAAAGTCCAAAGTTGCTCTTTTTCTTCAAAATAATCAGCTATATATCTAAGAGTATCGATTGATACGGTTCCAAGAAAATCCCATAAAAAACTCAAGGGAAATATATTGTCTCCAGTGAGAATGACTAAATCTGGATGGACATCAGATAATACTTGGTCCAAAAACATAGTTAGTCTTGGCTTAAGGAATTCCTGGGGAACAATTCCCGTGTCAGTCTCTTTTCCTGCCCATTCATGAAAATCAGAAAGTTGAAGAATAGTGAATGAGCCATTTGAAAACTCAAGCTGATGCAAAGGTTTCTCTGCGACTACAGTATCTTCCAAATTGTTATACAGGAGTCCTGTTCCAATAACTGATACTGAGATCGCAACTAAGAGAACGATAAAAATAAGGGTAATTTTTTTCATTATTATATTATATCATATAAAAATTTCATATAGCGTTAGAGATTAGCAGTAAAAAATGATAAAAGGGCCCATTAAAGGCCCTTTTAAAAACAAATGAAAATATTCAGTTTATGGCATGAATCCACGTAGTCTGGAAGAGGCGGCAAGTCTCTTTAAGGCCAAACCGTAAGCGGCAAGTCTGTAATTAATCCCATATTTATTTCCTATAGCTAGAACTTCCTTTAATGCAGCTTTCATGTATAGCTCTATTGTTTGATTGACACGTTCTTCATCCCAAACAGTAACGTCTACGTTTTGGACCCATTCGCAATACGAAGCTATAACACCTCCTGAGTTACAAAGAATATCTGGTAGAACCGGAATTTTTCTTTGTGCCAAAAGTTTATCCGCAGCAACTGTGGTAGGTCCGTTAGCCGCTTCAATGATAACACTTGCTTTAAGCTCGGGTACAATTTCCTCGGTAATTTGGTTTTCAAGTGCTGCAGGGATTAGGAAGGTGCATTTTGTAGTTAAAAGTGCATGATTATCAATGTGTTCAAGATTATCCGCTTTGTAATCAATTAACAATTTTTTCTGTTTTACAAAATCAACTATTTCGTGGATGTTCAATCCATTCATATTTCTAATTCCGCCACTAATATCGCTTACGGCTACAATTTTGCAGCCCAGATTATATAACATTTCCGCTGATACTCCACCGACATTCCCCATTCCCTGAATTACGATGGAAACATTTTTTGGATCCATTGCATACATTGCCATATATTCTTTTGCCATGAGAGTAACGCCATAACCGGTTGCAGCAGTTCTTCCAAGGGATCCACCATTTTCGATATCTTTTCCTGTAACTACTCCAAAAATAGCATTTCCTTGGAAGGCAGAGTAAGTGTCCATAATCCAGTTCATTATTTTAGAATTTGTTCCCATGTCGGGAGCAGGGACATCTCTATCTGGCCCAATCATAGGAAGAATAGCAATAGTATATTTTCTGGTAAGCCTTTCTAACTCTCCCTCGGATAATTTTGTTGGGTCAACGCATACTCCGCCTTTAGCTCCTCCATAAGGAATGTTTGAAACTGCACATTTAACAGTCATCCAGGCGGCTAAAGCTTTTACCTCGTTAATTTCTACGTTCGGGCTATATCGAATACCGCCTTTTGCAGGGCCTCTTAGGGTGCTATGTTGTATTCTATAACCATCAAAATACTTGACAGTACCATCATCCATTTTTACTGGAATAGCTACTTTAAGCTCCCTTTCTGGGTGTTTAAGTACTGCATAATCCTTTTCTTGCATGCCAATAGCTTTGGCTGCTTGGTCAAGTGTTGCTATAAAGTTATCATATGGATTGTAATTCATTTTTCCCCTCCAAAAAATCACATTAACAAAAGTTTATCACTCTTGGGGTAGTGTTACAAGGAGAAAACGAAAATTTTTCAGTTTCCTATCTAAAAAAATAGATTTATAGGATATATTTTGATAATAGTATTAAATAGCATAATTATTTCATTTCTAACAAAGCAATGAATTCAGCCATTGTATCATTCGCATTTCCGAGAAAGGTAAACAAGCCACTTTTTCTGGAGTAAACCGGATTTTCCACTCCAGCATAACCAGGTTTCAAATCATAGTTAAATATAAATATGTTCTTGCATTTATCAACGTTAAGTATTGGCATGCCGTATATTGGAGTCCCTTCAGCCTCTCTAGCTGCAGGATTCATTACATCATTTGCTCCTATTACTATGGTGGCATCAGCTTCCTCGAATTCAGGATTGATATCATCCATTTCATAAAGATCTTCATAATCTACATCTGCTTCACAAAGCAGGACATTCATATGCCCGGGCATTCTTCCTGCTACTGGATGAACAGCGAATTTTACGGATGCTCCATTATCTCTAAGAATATCTGTCAGATGTTTTACATGATGTTGCGCTTGAGCAACTGCCATTCCGTAACCGGGGACAATTATTACTTTTTTTGCCTTAAGAAGAATTTCTTTCGGGCTTATTTTCTCTTCTTCAGAGTCCGAATTAGAAGGAGATATAGCAGCATCAAGAATGTTTTCTGTAACTGTGGTGTTTGTCATTGACGATTGTTCAACAGGCGAAAGCACCATGTTTTCTTCTTTTTTCCTTCCATTACCTCCGACAAGTATATCCAGCATTCTCCTGTTCATGGATTTGCACATAATCTGGGTTAACCACAACCCTGAGGCACCCACTATTCCTCCGACAGCGACAAGAAGTAAGTCTCCAACCGCAAAACCTGCAATACCTGCAGCAACTCCGCTAAGAGAATTTAGTAGAGAGATTGTTATCGGCATATCAGCACCACCCACTCTGATGCTGAACAATATCCCAAAGAAAGAAGAGAAAATAATAACCCCGGCAATAGAAATTGCCGTTACTATCTGATTGGGAATTGCGAAAAACAATACAATAGATACAATAGTTAGGGCAAGAGAGAGTACTATCCAAATTTTATGTCCTTTCATCACTACAGACTTTTGAGAGATTAAACGAGCTAGTTTTGCCGCGGCAACGAGACTTCCAGAAAGGGTAACGCAGCCAATAGCTATAGCAACCAAGGAGGATGCATCGGAAAACAAATTATTGTTGAGAGTGAACCCTAGAATAGTAAGAGAGGCAATAATTGCTGAAGCTCCGCCTCCTAGGCCGTTAAGAAGAGCGACAAGCTGGGGCATTTGTATCATCTTGACTTTTAATCCAATTAATACACCTAAAACCGAACCGATTATCAAACCAATATACAATACCCAGACGGGTAATAGACCATAAAAAACAAAAGTAATTACAACTGCTAAAAGCATGGATATTGCACTAAGTCTGTTTCCAAGAACAGAATACTCTACTTTACTCATAAAGAAAATTCCGACCAAAATCGCGATAGAAAGAAGAGCTGCAACTGAATAGCTTAAATAATCCTGCACTTTCCCTTCATAAATCCCTGTTAAAACAATTAGTGCCAAAGAAAGGGCTAACAATATTATGCTCAATATTACTTGAGGTGAAGCTTTTTTATTACCTGCTTTAGAAATCATTCTTAACATTTTATCAGTTACAACAAAGCCTCCTACAACGTTAACAACCGAAAGGACTATTGCCAATAATCCGAAAATAATTGCAAGAGCATCATTTTTTGAGAAAGCAAAATAAGAAGCTACAATCGCACCGGTAACACATATCCCGGATAGAGCATTCATTCCAGACATAAGGGGGGTATGCAAAAGAGAAGGAACATTTTTTATCAAAAAATAACCCAAAATTGTAGCCAAGACAAAAACACCTATTAGTGACAATTGGAAAGTTGAAAACATAATATACCTCGTTAAAGAAAATTAGATACCCATTGCTTCCCGGGTTCCTTGATGTACTATTTCTCCATTGATACAAACAATAATAGAGCTAGTTATTTCATCTGTAAAATCAAGATTTATTCTTCCGTCTTTATATAAATATTTGAAAAGATTATACACATTGTTCGCATACATCCACGTTGAACTTGTCGGTAACATACCGGGGATATTCTTTATGCCTTCAATTATTACATTGTGTACGATATCTCTTTTCCCAGGATTTGTTACATTGCAGTTTCCTCCCTGATCTATTGAAATATCAACTATACAACTTCCGTTAGGCATTTCTTTAACCATTTGTTCGGTAATTAAAATAGGAGCAATTTTTCCTTGGACTAGAGCGGAACAAAAGACTATGTCCGATTTCAGAATGGTGTCTTTCAGGTTTTCCCTCTCGATTTCCAACCATTTTTCAGGCAGCTTATTTGCGTGTTTTCCGTCAGAGCTCACAGCTATTTCGACTGGAACTCCTGTTTCGACAATTTTTGCACCGAGTGATTTTGCTTGCTCATTTGCCTCGGGGCGAATGTCGGCAGAATAAACAACTGCGCCAAGAGACTTTGCTGTTGCAATTGCTCTGAGTCCCGCGACACCAGTTCCGATTACGAAGACTGTTGACGGTTTTATCATGCCAACAGCTGTTCCAATTAGCGGCATGAATTTACTTAAATCATCAGCTGCCATCAACATTCCTTTATATCCTGCACAAGTGCTCATAGACGATAGCGCATCCATACTCTGAGCTCTGCTAATTCTTGGAATACTATCTAGCGTAAGTCCAATTACCCCTTTCTTTGCTAAAGCTTTTACCATTTCGTGGTTTACAGGAGAAGCAGGGTGAATGAAGGTAATAAGATATTGACCTTTGTGCATAAGATCTACTTCATGTATACCCAATTTTTCATTATATTGAGGTTCTTTAACCTTAAAAATAACATCTGATGAAGAAAACACTTCTTTGGGATCGTCTTTTATAGTAGCGCCAGCGGCAACATATGCCTCATCATGGAAGAAAGAGCCGTCCCCAGCACCTTTCTCGATAAACACAAGGGCACCATCACTAACTAGTTTTTTTACTGTTTCGGGTGTTGCAGCAACACGTCTTTCACCTTTCATGATTTCTTTTGGAATTCCAATTATCATATATACCTCCTACAACAAAAATATATTTGTAATGTTTATCTATTCCTCATTAAAGTCAGCGCTGATTGAATACTCATTTTTTGGCGTATTTAAAACGATGCTGGTTTTTGTCTTGGCGACACCATCAAGACGTTTGATATCATTTAATATATCTTGAAGGGTGTTTGTATTTGCAGTTATCACTTTTAGATAATAATCGTAATCACCGGCAATATAATGACATTCGGTAACATTTTTATTCTTGGTTACTGCTTCCACAAACTTATCATTGTATTTAGGGTGTTCCATAACAACATTTACTATGGCAGTAACATCCATATGTATTTTTCTTGGGTCAAGAAGAACCGTATATCCACTTATCACTCCAGATGATTCAAGCTTCTTGATTCGATCTATTACAGCAGATGTGGAAAGCTTGATATTTTGAGAAATTTCACTAGCATTTATCCTTGCATTTTTGATTAGGTGATTAATAATTTTT
>MWEH01000116.1 GCA_002070965.1 Firmicutes bacterium ADurb.Bin080
TCCTTTGCTATTTTATTTAATATCTCTATCAATCTCAGTTCAATTTTATTGTTTAATACTTTATGTCTATATTTTACGCACCAAACAATATGATATTGAATGGATTATACATAACCCCTACCACGATATATTTCTGCCATATTTTTAAAATCCTTATTTATAGTTTAACCTATGTATTGATACTTATCAAACAGCTCGTGGGTTTTAGTGTACTTTTAATTCACATATGTAATTTATCGTTGGCAATTCATCCCATGACTAAAGTCACTGGTGTTCTTGCTATATTGAATAAAACGCTAGAAAAGTTCAAAAACTTTAATTTATATAAATGCTCTAGCCAAAAGATTGAAATAGCCTCAATTTATGGTTTATATCTAAATATGAAAGTGAATATTGTGAAAATGCTTGCGGCTATCAACGCTATGTATGTCGGGATATATTCTAAGGCAATCTTTTTAACTACTTTTATTCCCTTCTCGGTCTTTTCTTTAACTGTCTGCTTTTTTACAGTCTCCATTGCAGAAACTAGCTCCATCGCAAATGCCCTTTTATCCTCTTCTGAAACAGCCTCGGGTCCGTAAATTTCAAGTATATCTTTTACGAGAGATGGCTTTACTCCTGGAAGAGCAATCGTTTTTCCACCCGCGCCTGGGCCATCAATATTCTCTCTGGACTTCAGGTTTATTATCTTGAACTGCTTGAGTAAATATTGGGTCAAGAAAATAGAAGCGACAAAAACAAGAAGCAGCGTAATAATATTACTATAAATAGCTGACTCGAAACTACTAATCAGATTTGCTAGCCACCCACCTGTCTGTTCTGCATATTCGCCTATCACTATTGTGAAGTTGATAATGAAATGTACTATCATCCCTGGTATTATCGAGCCTGATTTAACTGCCAGATAGGTAATTATGATGCCCCCAATAGCGGCGGGAACTAGTTGAGGTATATTTTGATGAAGAATCCCAAAGCACAACCCTACAAAAAGTATTTTGAACTTATCACTTTCCTTGTTAAAAACAGCAAGTAACAACCCTCTGTCTGTCAGCTCTTCAAAAATTGCCGGGAATAAACACGTTGTTATTATTTCCATTACCAGTATCTCTGGTGTCCGGTACAGTGTTCCGACTCCATTAGGATATTGATATCCAACACTCTCAAGGATCATAGCCCAAATTACTGAATTTCCTGTGTTTAGCACCGAGACGGAAAGTCCTATTGCTATAGCCATAACATATGCAACGGGTGGTATTTTATGATTCACCCTGAAGTCAATAAGAAATTCTTTAGCGTTTGAGCTGATCAGAAAACGATACATTAGAAATGGGACTATACCCATAAATACAACCTGTATTACAAAAGAAAAGACCCAGGAGCTAACATTGTCTGAAAGTGGGAGAAGAGAACTTATCGCCCTGACCAACATCAAACCTAATACCGGCACTACAAACATTATTGACAAGCGCAGAGTCTTTTTAGCGGAGGAAAGCTCGGGTCTTATTTTTGGTTTTTTCTTTTCTACTGTTTTTTTATCAAACATCATTTTCTACGTCTCTTAAAATTTCTTATCTTACTCTTTAAATTTCTGCAGACATTCTCAAAGCCTTTAGCCTAAGAAAGTTGTAAATAATAAAACTAATCCAAGCACTAAACAAAGTCCCAGAATCCAGAAATCCATAAGTTTAGGAGGATTCTCTCTTACGGCGTTAACGGCTCTGTCTACTTTCTCATCCTCGGATAACAAAACCTTTGTTTCGCAAGTTTCATTATTATAACATACCGACTTATCTTTTTCACTATTTTGCTCATACGCGATTATCTTGTTTCTGAAGTTACATTCCTTCCTGAATACTAATAAACAACCGGTTAGAATTGCCCCTCCAACTATACAAAGCAGCACCATTATCAAAATATTCGTGGGAGTAAATTCTGCCAGCTTATTGTAAAAATCCCAGTAAGGAAGCACTATAGCCAACAAATTATTAAGCATATGAACAATGATTCCATAGAGGATATTTCCAGCCTTATACCCCATGTATGCCAGAACCACTCCAACTATAAACTGATGGACCAATTGAGCCATATTCAAATGAGAAAGGGCAAAAATCAATGCCGACAAAATAACAGCATATTTAATTCCACGTTTCTTCATTGAGGATAAAAACACTCCTCTGAACATAAACTCTTCAAATATTGGAGGGAAAATACAAATAATTATGAGCGTAATAAGTACTGTGTACCAATTATTCATTACAGGCATCGTTACGCTTAAATCAACCCCTACCTTTTGCATAAGAGTAGAGAACCCTACCACTATTAAATAATCCTGGGCTAAAACCGCAAGAGTAATAGGAATACATAATGCAAACAGAAGAGGACTAATTATCCCTTTTTTAAGAGGAATTGCTTCTCCGAAGGATATATTTCCTGCTCGTAAATATACAAAAATTCCTGCGGCATATGCCACCTGGGGGATAAGATACCCAAGAATTATTTTAAAAAATCCCTGCTCTGCAAAAGCTAAGGGTATACTCACAAGAAGAGAGAAAATAGTTGCTCCAGCATACATAATTACTGCGTCTCTCGTTTTTAGTTCTCTTTTTTCAACCAAGTCAAACCCTCTATAAATTTATTTTTCTTTTTTAAGCAAGCCTATAACTTTATTAATCTAATTCTTATTGTTCAACTTTTAGAGCATCTGTTCCTCTTACACGGTTATATATAACAAAAATATCTTCACCTGATTCGATATTATGCGCAAAAAAAGCTGATTAAACCGTAGCAGTACTTACGCTTTCGGTTACTTTATGTTGCCACGCTATCTTTGCATAGTAATCAGTTCCGAGCTCTGCGCCACTCTTCTTAAGCACAGAAAGGAGGGTCTCTCCTGTTTTCTGCCTTGTATTGTTGTTCTCACTCAGGTGCCCTAATATAAACTTATTGGTTCCTTTATTAAGCATTTCTAGAACAGCATCCGCACAAGCGTAATTTGAAAGATGGCCGTAATCTGATCCGATTCTCGTTTTTAAGAAAGCTGGATAAGGACCGCTCTTAAGCATTTCCGGATCATAGTTACTTTCAATCATAACTAGTCCCGCTCCGTTTGAAACATTAATTAATTCTGAGGTAACACACCCTAGGTCGGTTGCGTAAACTGCCTTTGAATCCTTGTCTGTAATCATGTATCCTACGGGAGCCACTGCATCGTGTGGCGTGGAAAAGGAGGTGATCTCCATGTCACCAACAGTAAGGATTTCCCCTTGCTCATAGCATATTCCCTCAAAGCACCCTAGGATCTCTACAAGCTTCGGCATAGTCTCATACCTGGCATAGACAGGGATTTCGCATCTACGTGAGAGTATTTTTGCTGATTTAATGTGGTCAATGTGTTCATGAGTAATTACTACTCCCTCCAGATCTTCAATCTTTACGTCTATTGAGAAAAGCCTGTTTTTCAGCTCGCTGAAACATAGCCCGCAATCAATTAAAAACTTATGTTTTTCATTGCTTACAAGTATTGAATTACCTTTGCTTCCTGAGCCAAGGGGAGTGAAGGAAATACTCATTTTATCTCCATATATTGGTTATAGTTAATGTGAAATAGTATATCACGACAGTGACTATTAGAAAAGCGTACCAAACTTCGAAAGTATTCGATATTATGATTTTTTAGTAGATATTTATTGTCTTCTATTTTATTTTTGGTTGCTCGGCTACTCTCCTTGCTGAATATAGCTTGGCCATCTGGATAGGATAGTAGCTTTCTTTTGATTGTTTTAGTCCGGGTATACCCATATCTTCCTGCTTGTTAATGTACCTTACTCCTTGAAAATGGGTTTTACAGTATAAATTATCTATGAAGGGATAGATCCCACGATAATTAATGTCTCCTTTCTCAAAATATAGTCCGCCGATACCGTTGGGTAAAACCTCTCCGGCGGTGAAACCTACAATTTTTCCTTCTATTTCTAAGACATCTGCTTTTACATTGAAAAAGGAGTAATCATCAAGAATCCTGCCAATGGCTATGATTTCAGTTTCAGAAGTGCTTCTTATATAATCCAGGGTTTCGTGGTGGCCGGGAAGATGTTCTTCCTTTATTTCCTTTTCATTTTCATAGCGGACTTCCATATTCAACTTAAAAAGATCGAATATTCCCTGTCTGTCCTTTTCACTACCGTTATATTCCCTGTAAGTGTATGGATATTTAAAGCCATTAATAAAATTTCTTTTTGCGTGATACTTCTTTCCTTTCAGTTCAATTAAATCTTCGGGAAGGTATAAATATTCGCTCCTGTCTGGCCAGTATCTGAGTTCAAAACCCTCATCTTTCAGCAATTCGGCCTGCCATGAATTTACCTGAGAAATTACTCTTGTGCCATGAGATTCAAGAGCCTCTACTGCCTTAAGAAAATTCTCTTCCTTTTTTACCAGAGGAGACATAAAGATTCTTCTTCCAGCCTCGCACCTGTATGCTATCAAGACATAATCTTTATCTATATATGCACATACATCGTGATTTTCCGGCCAGGCGTAAAGGGTGGCCCTTGAAAATATAGTATCGTCAGATGGTCCATTTTCCAAAAAATCGTAAATTATTTTTGCATTACTTTTGTCTAGCTTGCTAAACTTTATACTCATAAAACTTCTATCCTTGGTTATTTGATTATTCCTCTCTCGGATTCAATATGTCTTTAATTCTATTTAATGTCCCATCAGAAAAATTCTTTTTAGTAAAAACTGGTATTTTGGCCAGGTATTTCTTATCCTTTCTATTCTTTTTAGTAAGTAAAAACTGGTATTTTTGCCGGTTCTTTTATATCCTTTCTATTCCTTTTAGTAAGTAAAAACTGGTATTTTTGCCAGATATTTTACATCCTTTCTATCGGCAGCCCCACCCTCCGCTAGCACAAATGCCTTGCAGAAGATTTTTCCTCCTGCCATCTCAACAATTTTTTCCAATCCAGATAAACTTCCGCCAGTGGATATAACATCATCAATTATTGCAACTTTCTTTCCTTTCAGGAGATTTACATCATGCCCAGAAAGATAAAGCTTCTGATCATCCTTTGTGGTAATAGACTTTACCGAAGCTTCTATCCCGTCTTTCATATAAAGCTTCTTGCTTTTTCTTGCTACGGCATAGTATTCCTGCCCCAGTTCCCTTGCAACACAATGCGCAAGTTGCAGACCTTTGCTTTCTGCAGTAATTATTACTTCTGCTCCTTTAACAATTTTTGCCAGGTGCTTTGCGCAGTGTTCGGTTAATGCCTGAGCTCCATGAAGATTAAAAAAAGCGATAGATAACCCTTCCGCTATAGCCAAAACTGGCAACTCTACTTTGACTCCGCATATATCGACTGTGTATTCTTTTTCCATTTCGATACCTCTAATATTAATCCTTTTAGAAAATTTATGGCATGTATGACAAGAAAAATGTCCCTATTCTTTATCTTTTCTTCAATTCCACATGGAGTATTATATCAAATAAAAACTTTAATCTCTATATAATAAACAAAAACCTGCGTATTTAGCAGGCTGTTCAGTTATATCTCAAAATCTACCGACTGACTTTCCTTCATAACAGAATGCATGTACTTCTTAACTACATTTACATGATAATCGTTCTCTTGATAACGCTTCAGTGCCTCTCTGTTTTCTAAAGTTACCACTAATGCAAAATCGCAGGACCTTCCACTACACAAGAAGTCATCACCCGCCTCTATATCCATTACTTCCGGTACAATTCCCTTCATCGAAAAAAGAATTTCCTTAGTCTTGTCAATAACATCTTGGTTTTTATTTATAAACTTATATATCACAATGTGTTTAACCATTTTAACCTCCTCAATGCTTTTTAAATATATTACTCCAGAAAAAGTTTTTTCTCCATTATTTTTCTTTGCTTATTAAGTAAGGACTAAGTCCTGCTTTTCCGGTTTTACCCCTAATTATTAAGTGAGTACTAAGTGCTTCTTTTCTCCACCTCTTTCTCTGATTAGTCAGCAAGGCCTAAGTCCTGCTTTGCCTGTTTCTCTTCGTCTTTTCCATATCCAACCAATTCTTTTATAAGGGCAAATTTTTCTTGTTTTTCATCGAGAGTAAATTTTTCTATTCCTTCCGTATTTTCTTTTTCTACTAAGTGTCTGATCCTATCCAGTTTCTTGTTAGTTACTTTATACATGAGGGAGGCTACAAGCGCCACAGACATTAGTGAAGCGATTCCTATTCCCATCATCAATCTTATCGAAAGAAGAACAGTTTCCGACTGAACAACAGTTTCTCCGGCAAGTTTAGGAATGTATCCGAAACCATCTATAATCCAGCCTACCATTCCAACACCCAGAGCCCCGGCTGTCTTTCTTATCAATGTCATTGCCCCCGAGAAGGCACCCGTGGGACGATATCCGAGCTTTAGTTCTGCAACATCTATTGTGTCAGGGAAAATTATCCATGGCATCATTTGGGCCCCACCAAAACCAAACCCCATAAGTCCTGCAACAATTGGAACTAGCCATGCAGGAGTCCATGCGGGAGACATAACTGCCAACATTATTCCCCCTACGATATAACAGGGGAGTCCTACTCTGAAAGCAAATTGTTTACTCTTCTTGTCCATCAAGTATCTAGCTAAAGGAAAAGCTAAAACGGCAGTAACCATTAACGGCGCAATTATAAACATCGAAGAAAAGTTCATCCCAAATAAAGTCACTCCAGCCCATACGTCAGTTGCGTAGTAGACGGCTAGCGCACTGATTATATCCATGCACATAAATGCAGATGCATACATTACTATATGCCACACAAAACTCTTTATTTTAAAAGGAACAAGGTACTCTTTCACATCGAACTTACGCTTAGGCTCATCTTTAGGGACAGTGACCCTTTCCTTCACGAACCTTGAACATATAATCAAACCAGCTCCAAATAAAGTCCCGAAAACGAGGAAAATGAAAAGCCAGTATTGGATATCTGTGATTTTCCCGGAAATATATGATTCAATTGCTAAAAGAGGGATTACATAGGAAAGTCCTGAGGACGCTGCTGTAAATACCAGCTTAACTGTATTTGCCTTGTTTCTCTCCTTGTAACTTTTTGATATGTCGCTTGCGAGAGAGCAATATGGAACTTGGGTAATGGTAGAGCAAGTATTGTAAAAGATGTACATAACGGCCATAAAAGCAATTTTTCCAGCATCAGTTGGAATAAATCTGTTAATAGGTAAAAATAACATTCCTATGGCTAAGAAAAGTAAAATACCTCCAAAAAACATATATGGTTTTCTTCTTCCATACTTTGATCTTGTGTTATCGGAAATGTTTCCCATCAGAGGATCGGTTATTGCATCCCAGAATTTAGATGCCATTATGATAGTTGAAGCAGCAGCAGCTCCAATTGCTAGTCCATCTGTCATGTACTTAAGCATGACGCAAGACATCAACGCAACACCGCCTCCATCCATCAAGGCCCCGACCCCATATGCAAGCTTTTCTTTTAGAGGTATTTTATCCTCTTCTTTTACATTGTCATCAGGTAGAATTTCTGTTTTTTTCTGGGATAATTCTTTCTCCATTACTCCTCCCTTTATTGCATGAAAAAGGCCTTTAAAGGCCTCTTTTCCAGTTTCATTATTTAATCAATATTCATGAAATATCTTTTCCCACTATTTTTATCTTTTAAAAACTCAACCCAGATAATAGTTAATGTATGTTGTCAAATATGCAAACACCATTTATCCAGCAAGTTCTTTAATCAATGTTTCCTTCTCCTTAAGTTCTTCTGGGGTAAGTGTATCATTTTCCCCGGCTCTTGTTTTCTCATTGAAATATCTTATTCTCTTAAGCTTTGCATCTGTAACCTTGTATTTTATAGAAAAAATAAAGGCTATCACAATTAATACAAATACACTGATTCCGAGCAGAAGACGAATTGTTAAAAGAACATTGTCTCCTTGGATTACGTCTACATTTTGAGTGCTTTCTTTATATCCCACTCCTTGAAGTACCCATCCAATAATCCCAAGGCCGAGGGCAGATGCTGCCTTACGTACAAAAGTCATTGCTCCCGAAAAAGCACCAGTAGGTCTATATCCTAGCTTAAGCTCGGCAACATCAATTGTATCGGGGAAGATAATCCAAGGCATCGTTTGGGCCCCCGAGAAACCAAGTCCCATTACTGAAGTCGCTAATATTGCAACCCAAGCTGGGGCCCAGGAAGGAGCCATAACTGCTAGTAATATTGCGCCTGCAGCATAGAAGGGAAGGCCAATTCGATAGGCATACTGTTTTGTCTTTTTCATCATCATTTTTCTGACAAATGGAAAACCTGCAACAGCAGTAACCATCAAGGGAGCGACAATAAACACCGAAGTAAAGTTCATGTTTCCAAGAGTAGCTCCCCGCCAAACATCGGTTGCGTAGTATACGGCAAGTCCTCCTAACATATCCACACACATAAAAGCTGCGGTATACATTATTAGAGACCAAATAAAACTTTTCACTTTAAAAGGAACAAGATACTCTTTTAGACTGAATTTCCTACGAGGTTCATCCATAGGAACAGTTATTCTTTCTTTTACAAAAACCCCGGTTATAACCAACCCCACCCCAAACAGAATTCCGAAAACCAAGAATAAAGCCAACCAGAAAGTAATATCTGAAATATTTCCTTTCAAAAAAGATTCGAGAAGAAGAAGGGGCACAATATATGAAATTCCCGCTGAAAATGATGAAACCAGGAGTTTAACCGTATTCGCCTTATTCCTCTCTGAAAAACTGGCAGATATGTCGCTAGACATAGACGAATATGGGACTTGAGTAATCGTTGTGCAAGTACAAAACCAAATATACATAAAGGCAATATATACTATCTTAGAAGCCAATCCTTCCATTATGTTATTTATTGGAAGAAAGAGAAGTCCTAGGGCAAAAAAGATCAATATTCCGCCAAAAATCATATATGGCTTTCTTCTTCCCCATTTACTCCTAGTGTTGTCCGAAATATTCCCCATCAAAGGGTCAGAAATAGCATCCCAAAGTTTTGAGGCCATAATAATTGTAGATGCTATTGCAGCTGGGATCGCAAGCCCATCAGTCATATACTTCAGCATAACGCAAGCGATTAAAGCACCCGCTCCGCCATCGGTAAGGGCACCACCACCATATGCTAATAATTCTTTCTTGGAAATTTTATCTTCTGGAAGAGGTTCTTCTCTTAATACAGGTTTTTTCTTAGAAAATGAGCTATTCTTTGTAATCATCTGTTCTCCTACCACCAAGTATTTTAGTTTTTTAGATCACTCCGTAAAGAATATCTAATTAATGCCTAGAAATCAAACATTTGACCTATCTGTTATTCCCCTTACCAAGAATAAAACCACTATCTTTTTCGACTCGATTAATCGTCTTATTCATAATACTTGCTATCTTTTGTTTTTTCAAGTTTATAATTAAAAAACTTTTTCAAAAAACGCAGTTTTATTTAACTTTCTCCATGAAGCAATGCATTCTCATCCCGGTCAAGCACCTGAATTCCTCGGCAAGTCCTTTGAAATGGGTTATACCCGATCTAAATGCCCTAAATTGTTGATATATGATAAGGTACTTTAACTGATCGAACCCATCTACAACTTTAAATTGGGACGCATATGATCTCATCGCATCCCCCTGTTTATTCAAGTCTTGCTTTTTGATTTTATGGAAGGTGTTGGGTTCGGACGTATAATAATATGAAAGAACCTTAGGCTCATGTTTTTCAAGGCCAAATTTCTCATAAGCTAATCCAGAAATGCTACTAAACATATATGCTGCGCTAGCTGCCCTGCCTGTTTTAAGATGATCTGTATGACATTCTGTTTTGAGGTGTGGGTCTGGACAAAAAACAGCATCGGGTTTAATTTCAAGTATCTTTTTCATGATGTCATACTTTACAGCATTTTCATCGTAGTCTCCCCCATCTCTGTATGGAAGAAACGTAACACTCTTTACTCCCAGAATATCTGCGGATTTTCTGGTTTCTGCCTGCCGTATTGCAATTAATTCATCCTTATCATATTCGGTTTTATTTGTCCCATACGCTCCATCTGTAATGACAAGAAAATGAACTTCCTTCCCCATCCTGCAAAGTTTTGCGACCGTTCCACCTGCTCCAACTTCAATGTCGTCCGGATGAGGCCCTATAAACAGATATTTCTGCATTGAATCCAGTTTGGGTATAGGAGCAACTGCCTTAACTAATATTTTTGCCAATAAGCCCATAATTAGCCTCCTTTAAGTGCTAAGTCATCTTTATATATTTACAAGAGGAAATTTTCTTGCTCTCGGTTGGTACTTGAAGGTAATTTTTATCTTACTCTGCGATAGCTTCCAGTTAATTTTCCAAAGAAGGTCATTTCTCCGGGCATATCGCCTTTGATAATACCGGGTAAAATCTCGGTCTCTACCAACTCAATTACTACACCCTCTTCTTTCCACCCCATGTATGCAAATCTTACATTTGCTCCCCCAGATCTAAATGTTGCATGTTGAATAACACTCATTCCATCCTGTTCTAAAGAAATAATGGCTCTTTCAAGATTTCTCACATTATACATAACGTGATGCATTCCCTCTCCCTGCATTTTCAAAAAGGTAGAGTAGGCATTATCCTGTCCGTGTGTTTCAATTAACTCAATTTTTGTAAAACCTTTTCCTCCGAAATACAGCTTAACTTCGCAGTCTCTTTTTTTCTCTTTGTAATATAACTCGAGGTCTTCAATGTTAAGCTCATACCATTTGTCAATGCCATAGATTTTTCCGTATCTCTCGGCTGCTTCTTCGATATCCTCAACAATTATTCCGATATGGTTGATTTTTCTGAGTTTCATCTCCCCTCCGCTTTTCCATGAACTGACTTTTATTTTATCACCTTAAATACTTTTAGTAAATACGCGCGAGAAACAATGGAGGAACGCATAGATTTATTCTCTCAAAATTTCCTCCTCTAGATTACTTTTTTTACGTAGTTTATGGATTAATTAATTCTTTTTGTGTTATTCTATTTTCATGGAGAAAGGCATGAAAACTTTTTTTAATTTCAGAGATTTGGGGAATCTTCTCACAGAGGATGGAAGAAAAACCCCGGAAAATACTTTTTTCAGAAGCGGGAACTGGGATACAGCTAGTGTTGAGGAAACCGATTTTTTAAAATCTCTTGGTATAAAACATGTCTTCGATTATCGAGACTTAAGTGAGAGTAACGGCCCGGCAAAAGCCTATTCCGAGGCAAATGTAAATCACAATGCGTTTCCCACTGGGGTAAGAAATCAAAAACTTTTAAAATTACAAAAAGCTGGGTTTATAAAAAAACTACGTGCTAATGTCTCTTTTGAAGACATCGAGGAAACCTATGCCCGACTCCCCTTCGATAATGAAGGATATAAGGCCATGATTTTAGCCGTAAAAAACCATGAAACCCCTATACTCCAACATTGCTTTGCTGGAAAGGATCGTGCGGGAGTTGGAACGGCACTTCTTCTCTCCCTTCTGGGAGTAAAGCGAGACATAATCATTGAAGATTATATGAAAAGCACCGAATTCGAAGATGAATTTGTCTACTATGCTATGAAAAACATCCCGGGATTCATAAGAAAAATTGTTGTCAAAAAGGCAAAAGCTCTTTTTACCGTTGCACCAAATTTGATTAATGCAACTTTTAAAGCAATAGAAGATAAATATGGAAGCATGGATACATATTTCGAAATGGAACATGGATTAACCAAAAATGATATCCAAGAAATCCGAGATTTTTACTTGGTTTCTTAGTATTTCTACAGATTCTTAAAAGAATCATTATTGCGTTGAAAGATCGTAAATACAATTTAAGTATAACCTTTATTATTTGCCGAATTGTGTTCTAATCTCATAAGTAAAATTTAATTCTGACCTACTATTTTTTTTGTAAGGGTGCGTTTTTAGACATCTTAATCCCTCTTCTCATATTCCTATTCCCTGTTTTTACCAATTTATGATATAAATATTTTCACGTTTTATTCATGGAAATGTATATTATGCAAGTATAATGCATAAAATATAATATAAAACGCCTAGTAACCATACATTTTTATATTAAAAATACACGATATAAGTGTGATTTTTTTTGAAATATTGACAAGGGTACGCTTGCATGATATAGTTAAGAAAATTGGTGGAGGTAGTCTATGAAAGAATTTATTTCTACAATGGAAGGTTTGCCGAAAATTGCAAAGATTATTCTAGCTTTACCGGCATTAGATATCGTCTGGAATATTTATAGAATTTGTCGCAGTGCAGACAAGAAAAATTGGCTGGGTGTTATCCTAGGTATCCTTATGATTTTCCCTGGCTCATTTATAGTATGGGTGCTTGACCTATTTACTACAATCACCCAAGACAAAGTGCTCTGGATCGACTAATACAAATATTACCCGGTTAGAACTGGGAAATATATATTGTCATTAATAGGAGGAAATTTAAAAATGGCAGAACTCAACATTCAAGGAACAAGTCGTACTTTTGAAGAGAAAGTAGCAGGTCTGAAGCCCGAGGCAAAAGAAGCCTTAGAGCAAATTAAGGCAGCCCTTCTCGCAAAGAAAAAGGTCAATGAGAGAGTAAGTAAGAAGTATGCAACTTACAATCGTGGAAGAGACCAGATCGCAAGAGTAAGCATTATTGCAACAAGTCTTCGCGTTCACCTCGCCCTCGACCCGAAAGCTCATCCCGACAAGACCTGGATTAAAGATCTTTCCGCTAAGTCCGCTTACGAAAAGGTTCCGGCAATGGTTAGGATATCCTCGCCGTTGGCGCTCAGAAGAGTCCTCGCGCTAATCGAAGCTCTATAACTTAAAACCTGAAACCCGGCAAAACCTGCCGGGTTTCCTTTAATCTAAGTCATTACCCTAAAAAAGGGTGTTTTTTGTGTGGTGAAAGCCACACATTTTTTATGTTTAATTCATTTGAGTCCAAAGTGTTTTAAAAAACAACTCTTCAAATGATTCTTCCTAAATACTATTCAAAGATAGCAATCAAACTATGATTTTTTTATATAGCTATTAACTATAGAATATAAGAGTCTCCTACCTTTAAATGTTGAATATCATAGTTTTTTATGTTATATTCTCTACAATGTGGCTTTTTTGGAGGAACAATGAAAAAAGTACTTTTTACAGAAACAATTTTAAGAGATGCGAACCAATCGTTAATCGCAACCAGACTGCCATTCAGCGAGTTTGAGGGCATTTTAAAAACCATGGATAAAGCCGGATATTATTCGGTTGAATGCTGGGGAGGCGCAACCTTCGACAGTTCTCTAAGGTATATGAACGAAGACCCCTGGGAGAAACTAAGTAATATCAAAAAGAATATGCCTAATACAAAGCTTCAAATGCTTCTGCGCGGGCAAAATCTTCTCGGATACAAACATTATCCCGATGATGTTGTAAGAAAATTCGTTGAAAAAGCTGTTGAGCATGGAATGGATATTTTCAGAATCTTCGATGCCTTAAACGATCTTAGAAACATCGAAATAGCTATGGAAGAAACTATTAAGCGTGGGGCTCATCCTTCAGCTGCCATTTGTTTTACTACCAGTCCTGTTCACACAATCAAGAGATTTGCCGAGATGTCCAAGGAAATGAAAAAAATGGGCGCACAGTCCATATGTATTAAGGATATGGCGGGAGTCATGGGTCCGGGAGAAGCTTCTGATCTTGTATCCGCTATAAAAGATTCGGTAGATCTTCCTGTTATTTTGCATACTCATTGCACTACTGGCCTTGCATATATGACCTGTCTTAAGGCTGTTGAAGCAGGTGCCGATGTAATTGATACAGCAACTTCCTGCTTCTCAGGTGGTACCTCGCAACCTGCTACTGAGACATTAAGTTATGCTTTGAAGCAACTCGGTTACGAAGTAAATCTCAATGATGATATCTTGACAGAAGTGAATTCTTTCTTTAAGCCAATAAGAGATAAAAGCATTTCTACCGGTTTATTAGATCCATTAGTTATGGCAACCGATACACAAGCCCTTAACTACAAAATCCCAGGGGGCATGCTTTCAAACCTTATTTCTCAATTGAAGGCTCAAAACTCTATTCATAGACTGGATGAGGTTTTGGCAGAAACGCCTAAGGTTAGAGAAGATTTCGGATATCCCCCCCTTGTTACTCCAATGAGCCAAATGGTCGGAGTTCAAGCAACAAACAATGTTCTTCAAGGAGAAAGATACAAGAGCCTAGGAAAGGAAGCGATTGCTTATTGTAAAGGCGAGTACGGTACCCCTCCTGCTCCTATCGCAGACTTTCTGCTAAAGAAAGTTTTGGGAGAGGAAAAGACCGGGACAGCCAGATTCGCAGAGACCTTGGAACCAATGTTTGAAAAAACTAAAGAACAACTTAAAGGTATCGCACGCTCGGATGAAGATGTACTTTCATATATATCTTTCCCATCAGTTGCTGAACGTTTCTTTGAACAAAGGAAAGAAAAGGAAGAGAGAAAAACTAAGTATACTATCGAACCGATCGATTAACCTTTACAGGAATATTTTTAGTTTTTATTAGGAGGAACTTATGTTTCTTGTAACAAATGTAGATATTACAATAGGTGAAGCTCTAGGAGTCTCCGGGGTCGCAATGGCCATCATTATGGTTGTATTAGGCTCAATAATGGGTCTAATTTATTTGGTTGCTTTCGTTCTAAAAGAAATGGAAAAAGTGAAACTCAAAAAAGCTAAAGCTCAGCCTTTTACAGAGAGCGAACCAACCATTTCAGAAGTAAAAAAAGAACTTGCTCCTGGCTCAGCAGGGGAAATTAAACTATATAATGTGGAAGAACGGGATGCAGCAATGATTATGGCAATCGTAGCAGACAAAACGGGAATTCCGCTTAACGAACTAAAATTTATATCAATTAAACAAACCGAAGACGGAGGTGGGCAAAATGAAATATAAGGTTACATTAAATGGCAAAACATACGAAGTCGAAGTAGAACATGGTGAAGCAATAATTGCCGCTGAATATGCTGCAATAGCACCCTCTCCAAAGCATACTGTATCCGAAGCACCTTCGGTAAAATCTACGGAAAAGCAAGCCCAAAAGGAAACTTCTGGATCCCAAACTTCAGGTGAAACAGTAAAAGCTCCGATACCCGGAACCGTATTAAAGATTCTTGCAACTGCTGGGAAGGATGTCAAAAAGGGCGAGGTTATATTAATCCTCGAAGCCATGAAAATGGAAAATGAAATACTTGCTCCTGAAAGCGGCAATCTTAGCGCAATAATGGTATCAAAGGGTGCTTCCGTTCAGACGGGAGATTCTCTTTTCACCATCTCATAAGGAGTAAAAAATGATAGGCGATATCTTCAAAAATCTAGTTTATACTTCGGGATGGGCAACTGCCTCTTGGCAACAATTTGTAATGATAGGCCTTGCTTGTGTTCTTCTTTTTATGGCTATTGCTAAAAAGTTTGAACCCCTTCTGCTTGTTGGTATAGCATTTGGAATGCTTCTTTCCAACCTCCCCCAAGATCCAAACTCCTCTGCGATATTCACGCCTGCTCTTTGGGGAAATTCAACAGTTAATTACCAAGAAGTCTTTACTAAGGGAGGACTTCTAGATATGCTCTACATTGGAGTAAAAACGGGAGTGTATCCCTGCATCATCTTCTTTGGAGTTGGGGCAATGAGTGACTTTGGTCCCATGTTATCTAATCCAAAATCTCTTCTTTTAGGCGCAGCTGCCCAAGTAGGAATATATAGCGCGTTCGTTCTTGCAATCGCTCTTGGATTTACGGGGCCTCAAGCAGCCTCTATTGGAATAATCGGTGGAGCTGATGGCCCTACCGCTATTTGGCTAACAAAAACCCTTGCTCCCGAATTACTCGGGCCCATTGTGGTCGCTGCATATTCATATATGGCATTAATACCATTGATACAACCTCCAATCATGAGAGCTCTGACCTCGAAAAAAGAAAGAATGATAAAGATGGAAGCTACAAGAGAAGTGTCAAAGAAAGAAAAGATTCTTTTCCCGATTGTATCCTCAATTTTCATTTGCTTAATCCTTCCCTCCGTTACGCCTCTTCTCGGAAGCTTAATGTTTGGAAATTTGCTGAAGGAATGTGGGGTTACCGAAAGACTTTCAGATACCGTTCAAAATGCTTTAATTAACATAGTAACTATTTTCCTTGGTTTATCTGTAGGCGCAACTACATATTATGCAACTTTCTTAACCTGGAACACTTTGAAGATAGTCTTCCTCGGGCTTGCCGCTTTCATGTTGTCCACTGCCGGTGGGACTCTAATGGGTAAATTGATGTGTGTAATTACAAAGGGAAAGATAAATCCTCTTATTGGTTCTGCAGGAGTTTCAGCCGTTCCAATGGCTGCAAGAGTCTCCCACATAGAAGGACTCCGCGCTAACCCTAAGAATTACCTGATAATGCATGCAATGGGTCCAAACGTAGCAGGAGTTATTGGGTCGGCTGTAGCAGCTGGAATTCTTCTCGCTGTTTTCGGATAAAAACCATTCACTAAATTTCCATTAGCAGGGATTTCTTCCCTGCTTTTTTATTTCCCGAAATATAGATCTTTGTTAAATCTAGCGTTTTGATGGCTAAGTATTTGCATTCTTTTGCCCGCCTTTTAAAGAATAACCCTAGATAATATAAGTTCTTGATTTATATATGTGCGCGTGATACAATTATTTCACGCATAATGAGGGGATTGTTCCCTGAGTTTCGGAGGAAAAAATGATAGGCATAATCATAGATGTAGCGATTATTGTGATAATAGCTCTTTGTCTTTTGTTGGGGATCAAGAGAGGGTTTGTCAAGACGATTAAAGGGTTTGTTGCCGCAATAATAATCTTGATTTTAACTGTCGTGACAGTTACTCCTCTAACAAATTTAGTCATTACTGCTACAGAATGGGACAACCAGCTTGCTGGAACACTTGAAACCTCCCTGGCAGATAAAGTTCCAAATGCTTATGCTAACATTTATTATTACGACTTAGATGAAAATGGAGAAGACGAGCTTATTTTTGAAATAAACAATCAAAAGAAGGATTTCTCCACTATCTTTGATGATTCTCCTCTAAAATTCGTGGGGCTTGCTAAGATAATTAAACCAACTGTTGAATCCAAAATAGACGTGGAGGATGAAGGAGCGTCCATATATCTAATTGATGTGTTGACGGAAACACTAACTCAATACATACTCATCTCGATTATGTTTGTAGTCCTGGGCATTCTCTATAAAATTGCATTCGTCATATTATTCAAGGTGCTTGATAAACTCGCAAAAGAGCTTTATGTTATGCACTTTGCAGATAAAACTTTAGGAGCAATTATGGGGTTGCTTCTCGGATGCGTAGTGGCTTTAGTCGCCATTACGGTAGTTCAATTTGCTGCACCTCTGGCCTTCATGGCCCCGGTTAACACTTATATTGAACAAACCTCAGTTGTCAAATTTGTAATGGACAACAACTTCCTCTATACTTTCATTCAGCAAAATCTGAACTTGGATAGTATTAGGTCAATTATCCCGATATAACCCCATCTTGCGACAGTTCGCGAGAAATGATTTATGATAGGCGGACTTTAAAATGAAGATACTCAAATTTATTTCCACACTTTTTTTCGGTATTGTCCTTGGCGTTGCCTTAACCGTTGGCGGAGTCGCTCTTGGCGGCTACATGGTTTGGACTAAAGAAGGTTCTATAGGCCAAGTAACAGATTTAGCAAATCAGTACGTAGGAGAGCTTCCAGTTAATTTTGGAGACGATATTAAAGCAATGAGCCTGGGGACTTATGTTACCTCGGTAATCTCCCTTGTAACCGACATAGGAAATGCGGAGGTTTCTGAGGTTGAAAACTTTCTCGGAACGGATTTTGTTTCAAAAGGTCTTTCTGATGTTATAGGAATCGACCAAGCGATATTACAAACCTCCACTTTTGGAAATCTTGGCAGTACAATTACCAATAATTTAACAGTTAGAGTTATGCAAGAAAAATTCGATGTATCTCTCGCTTCAATGCCCGTATTTGAAGATCCAGACTTTTTGGATTCTCCGATAGCCGATGCCTTCCCCACTTTAGAGCAAAAGAATCTAGATGCTTTTATAGATGTGGTATACGATGCAGATGTACTGGAAAATCCTGAATTAGTCGCTAGCCCACAACTCCTTCAGTCTTTAGGAACAACTCCTTTAGTGGAACTTAGTTCAGATTTCGGTACAATTCTTAACGACATGACAGTTGGTGAACTGGTCGATGTAAATGTAGAAGAAGGCCCAGATCAATCAAGCAAAATATTGATATACTTGTCGGATAAAAAGCTTGCTGAACTTGACATAGCTATTAATACTATGACCCTTTCTGATGCCATCGATATAACCGAGGAATCCCATGCTGTCTTGCAAGCGATTGCAAATGACTCCCTAGAGTCTCTTGGAGATACCGAACACATGACCGAAGTAATTAATGGTCTTTCTTTAGGGGATTTTATAGAAATAACTGAAGATGATGAACCAATTCTTCAAGCTCTAAAGGATACTTCTATTGGAGAACTTAGCACAGAAGTCGGCCTTTTAACAGTTGGAGATATATTTGATAGCGCCTCAGAGGGGGTTCTTAGCCTTGTACCCGATGATACAATGATCCAAGACATTCCCACCGTACTAAGCGCCGCCGTTGCCGACACATCCCTTTACACTCTTTCTGCAGTCGGCTTATTTGATATTACGACACCTGGGGTTGCCACAAGAAATACTGTGTATAATTCAACAGTTGAAGATGTGGTTAATGCCTATGCAGCAAGCATGCTCCCCACTCAAATGGTACATTGGGTTGTAATATATGATGGTGTTCTTCCTGGATGGGTAAGCTTGTCTCCTTTAAACAATCCTCCCTTCCAATATGTAAATTTACAAACATTACTACCCGGAGGATATATTACCCAAGTAAGCGCAACTATTGACTCGGTGCTTACAAATAATGTTTGGAAAATTTCCCAAAATACTCTTGATAACTTACATGGGGAGGGCATTGAAGCTGATCATGCAACCGTTTTCTTCCCCGTTGGAGATATTGATATAATAATTGGAGATGATGTAGTTGCGGATCCCCCGGTTAACACTTTTGATAGGGCGATTTCCTTCCATATGGGATATCTTGATGGCGCAGGAGATTTATCTAGAGTCCTGGTAGGAAACGATATTAGAATAGTAACCGAAAGAGGGGGTTATATTGGCTTTACAGGAGTAACTAATCACGTATATGCGGATGCAGACAACAACGATGACTTTACTCAACTTATAGAAACAACTAATGAGCCCGAATTTACCTTTAAAATGGTTAAGAAGGATTCAGAAAGTCCGGAGATTCCGAACTTCCTCCTTGAATACGATCCTTCATAGAGCAAAACGCTAAACAAAGTACTTATCCGGCTGATAATAGGCCGGATAATCATTTAAAGAGAAGTGATCTCCTAGGAGATTAAGATTAAAAACCTCAAAATTAAAGGAATAACCTTGAGGAGTAGGAATGATTATTAAAATCACAGAGACAGGTAGCCTGAAAAATATTCTTGAAAACATGGGATATCTTTTCCCGTGTGGCGGGAAGGGACTTTGCGGAAGATGTAAAATTACTGCTTCAGAGTTTTCTCCTACTTCTCTTGACAAAAGGTTTCTTTCTGAGCATGAATTATCCGAGGGAATCAGACTAGCTTGCGACAAAGAAGTGGTAGAACCCGTTGAAATAGATTGTGAATTAAGGGAAAAACCCAAAGATATTAAGCCTGAACATCCTGCTTCTTATGTCATATTCGGAGAGAAAGAAACGGAAATTGGTTTGACTGATGATGGGATGATTTTAGAAAATATAGTTCTTCCCTCATGCCCCCCAATTACAACCGAATTAAAAGCGCAGTTTAATCTTCATGCAATTGAAATGTTTGAAAAGTTTAAAGTTGCGAAGGCCGAAACCATTATAATCCTCGGGACCCCTGAACGCGTTAAGGCAATTACAAATATTGATGTACCCTTCAAGTATGGGGACATGTATTACGCTATTGACATGAATCTTCCGGGTGAAGACGTATATATTCCCCCAGTCCCCACCCCTGAAACTGGAAGTCACGACTTAGTAGAGTTGTTGGACATCCCAGAGAACTCCCTTGTAATCAGCGGACCGGTTTTTATGTATAAAGGTGAGGATATACTCTGCATAACCTCGGATAAAGATTGTATTTCCGGGTATGGGAAACTCGCCTTTAAAGCAACTCTTCAATACTTTATTCAAGAGACTAAACCAGAAAACATATTTACCTTTGAAAATGTTAAGGAATCAATCGAGGCAGGAGCAAAACTAATAGAAAGAAGAGCCAGATATTTGGCAACTGAACTACTAATATCCAACAAACGGAAGGCTGAACTGAATAGACTCGCAAAAAGAACTGTTACGATGGCAATTGCCGACGATGATCTTTGGCAAGATATTTTATCAAAAATAAAGCTGGAGGATTAGATATGATCTTTTATTTTTCCGGTACAGGTAATTCTCAGTATGTAGCTGAAAGCATCGCCAAGGGGACGAATGATACGGCACAAAATATAGCTACCCTTACAAAGAATCTAACAAGAATAGAAGATATAAAAATCGGGGACAAACTCGGCATAGTTTTCCCTATTTATGCCTGGAGAGCTCCAGAAATTGTAACTTCATTCGTAAAAAGACTGTTAATCCCCGAGGGGACTTACGTATATGCTGTCTGCACTTGCGGGGCAGAAGCCGCTTATACCATGAGGTTTTTTAATAAAACGATAAAACTTAATTCCTGTTGGTCTCTTACTATGCCCGACAATTACATAAAAATGTGGGATGTTAATACATATGAAGAAGCCCTAAAAAAAGTGGAAGCAGCCGAAGCAAAATTTCCGGCCATCTTTGATGCCATTAATTCAAAAAAATCAATTACTGATGTGCCTCTAGGCTCGATCCCCTTTATTAAGTCCTACATAATCAATCCCTTCTTTAAAAAAGTTTATAACACTGCTAAAGGTTATACTGTGGAATCTTCCTGCACCTCCTGTGGGTTATGCGAGAAGCTTTGCCCTCTCAACAATATTGTGCTTTTCAATGGGAAACCTATCTGGGGAGACAATTGCAACCAGTGTATGGCATGCATTCACCACTGCCCTGTAAAAGCCATACAATATGGAAAAGTCACCCAAAAAAGAGGTCGCTACACCTTTAAAGGGATGTTTCAGGGCAGGTAAGCTGTTTTAAAAATTCTAGTATAACCTCTTTAGAAACCCTCCTCTCCCAATACGGGTTCTTCTTTTCTTTACTAAAAATAGTAAATCCTCTATAATATTGTAATACAAAAAGATTTATTCTTTTTAGATAGCCTGTTTATTTAGAACTACTGGCTGAAGGATTAAATGAATAAATTCCTTAGAAAGCTATCTGTTTGGCAAATAATAGCAATAGGATACGCTTTAGTAATTTTATTAGGGAGCTTTTTACTCTCCCTACCTTTTTCCTCCAAGGAGCATATTTGGACCCCTTATTTAAACTCATTATTTACCGCAACTTCGGCTACATGCGTAACGGGGTTAGTTGTATATGATACATTTACCCACTGGTCGGGATTTGGACAGGCAATAATTCTTCTTATGATACAAATAGGCGGAATAGGGTTTATGAGCATAATTACTCTTTTTGCCATGATGTTAAAAAAACATATAGGTCTATATGAAAGAAAAATAATAGCCCAAAGTGCGGGCTCAAACGGAAGAACGGGGGTTGTAAGGTTAATCCAAAAGGTTTTAATTGGCACCTTGATTTTTGAGGGTGCTGGAACAGCTCTATTAATGATTCCCTTTTGCAGAGATATGGGATTTTGGAAGGGTCTTTATTACTCTGTTTTTCATTCGATTTCAGCCTTCTGCAATGCTGGGTTTGACATAATGGGATTCCAGGGACAATTCTCTTCTTTCACAAATTACACAGGAGATCCTATAGTAGTCTTAACTCTTTCCACCTTAATATTCTGGGGGGGTATTGGATTTATTGTATGGGCAGATATCTCTGATAATAAATTTAACTGGAAAAAATTCCAGCTTCATACTAGAGTTGCCTTGATCGCAAGTGTACTATTAATTGGCATTTCCTCCCTTCTTTTCTTCTTGTTTGAAAAAGATCATATCATGAAAAATATGTCTGCCGGAGAGGCTTTTCTTGCCTCCCTTTTTCAAGCAATTACTCCAAGAACGGCTGGATTTAACACAATAGATACTGCCAGTTTATCTGAAAGTAGTTCCCTATTAACTATGATACTAATGTTTATCGGAGGAAGCTCAGGATCCACTGCTGGTGGCCTAAAAGTGACCACTTTTGTTGTATTACTCTTGGGTGTTTTTGCTCTTTCCCGGAACAAAGGAGAGATAAGCATAGGAAAAAGGAGTATTGAACAATCTCAATTATTAAAAGCGTTTACCCTATTTTCTCTCTATCTTTTAACTACGGTAATATTTACCTTAATCATAGTTGCAATAGAGCCTTTCTCTTTAAAGAGTATTTTGTTTGAGGTTATTTCTGCAATAGGGACTGTTGGGCTCTCAACAGGCATCACACCCGTTTTGTCCATAACATCTAAGCTTTTAATAATGCTTTTAATTTATATTGGCAGGGTGGGAATAATAACCTTTGTCCTTGCTTTCTCGGATACAAAAAATAACTCTGCGATTAAAAAACCAACGGACAGGATTCTAATCGGATAATGCAATAAGAAGATATAATATTTGTTTTAACAAAAAACATAGATGACGCTTTACAGAATAAGGAGAAAAAATGAAATCTGTTTTAGTAATAGGAATGAGTAACTTCGGTCAACTTCTTGCAAAAGAAATGAAAAACCTCGGAAATGATGTAATGATTGTTGATAATGATGAGGGAATAATCAATGAGTTAGCAGATGAATATACTGATTCAGTTATTGGGAATTGTACTAAGAAGGATGTTCTTGAAAGTCTCGGGATAAATAATTTTGATATCTGTTTTGTCACAATCGATAATGACTTCCAAACATCTCTTGAAATAACCTATTCTCTTCATGAAATGGGCGCGAAAATGGTTATTGCTAAGGCAGAAAGGGATATAGAGGCGAAGTTCTTGTTGAAAAACGGCGCGGATCAAATAGTATATCCCGAAAAAGATATGGCACATAAACTTGCAATTCGGTGTAACTCTGAACGAATTTTTGATTTATTTGAACTTGCTAACGGCTATGACATTATTGAAATATCTGTCCCATCCAAATGGTACGGACAAACCATTAAAGATTTAGATATACGAAGAAAGTTTGAAACAAATATACTGGCAATTAAGTCGGGAGGGCAATTAAACCCTGTCCCCAGCCCCGATTATATATTTAAGCAAGAAGATCATATTCTTGTTCTCGGAAAGTATGATGAAGTAATGAGAATTAACTCGATACGCTAGTCATATATAACAAAAAGCAGGTCAATAACCTGCTTTTTCGTGTGATTAATCAAATATTCTAACTTAGTCCATATAATCTATCTTCTGATAATTGATATTTCCTTTTTCATCAACCAAATCTTTGTCAGCATGGACCTTCTCAACTACCCCAATAAATAAATCGTGAGATCCCGACTTAACTATATTTACTACCCGGCATTCAATATTCACCGGGCAATCAAGAAGCAAGGGCGCATTTACCTTATCGCCAGTCCTTGAGTTAATACTCATCTTCTTGAACTTATCTTCCTTTCTTCCGCTAGTTGTTCCCAGATAATCGTAAATCTCTTTATTATGTTTGCTTGCAATATTGGCGATGAAAACTCCGGTCTCCTCAATCATATGATGAGAGAATCTCTCCTCTCTAACTCCCACGATAACCATCGGTGGGTCAAAACTACAGTTGGCGGCATATCCAACCACAAGCGCATTGTCTCTACCCTCTTTATCTCGGCAAGAAACAATGATTGGGGGCATCGGTCTTAAACAAGACTTTTGATTTGCTTCTCTTTTTTCCATAATAAAACCTCCAAAAAATTAACACTCGTCTTTATGCTGATGTTCATGACAAACTGATCCGGTTGGCTGCTAGTTACCAGAATAAACCCTCAAAAATTAACATTCGTCTTTATGCTGATGTTCATGACAAACTGATCCGGTTGACTGTAATTTACCAGCCAGGTACTTCTCAACAACCTCTTTTGCTCCACCTAAATTGCCAACCACTACCTCAATATTATGAGAATTAAAAATATCAACAGCTCCTCCACCCATTCCTCCTGAAATAATTGTATTTACTCCTAAGTCATGCAGAAAATTGGGAAGAAATCCTGGCTTGTGCCCAGGATTTGCAATATTTTTTTCAGCAATTATAGCCCCTTTATCTGTTTCAAAAATTAAAAAACTTTCGCAATGTCCAAAGTGTTCGGTTACATTTTTTCCATCACATGCTACTGCAATCTTATTCATTCTGTTCCTCCTACTTATTTCTTTTATCTTCTAGTATCTTTGTTGCAAGAATTTCTGCAGCAAGCCCTACTAATTCAAGACAGGGTCTTTTTTTGTAATATGCTTCTGTTCTATCATCAGGAACTGGGCTATCTATTTTATTTGTAAGGCCCAATAAATCTCTGCAAACGATTGAACCCGTTTCTTCCCTAAATCTTGCCGCTAAATATTGAATTAGCCTGTAATGCTCGGTTTTCGTTATCTTATCTGTGGGATTATCATATCCATAAATTAGTCCGACTACCATAAACATCCCAGTTACAGCTCCACAGGCTTCTCTTAGCCTACCCATTCCACCCCCAAAAGAGGAAGATATTTTCAAAGAAGTAGTAAAGTCCAAACCAGTTTTATCAGAAAAAGCAGCGACAACTGACTGGGCGCAATTATATCCCTGTTTGAAATAATCCATTGCTTTTTCTTTATAATCAATACTACTTTCCATCAAAGACTCTCCAATTACGCAATTATTATTCCTTCTATTTTTTTAGCTAAATCATCTAAAAAGCTTCCATCAAAAAACTCAATGGTGCCCCCATCAGAAGCCGCTGAAATCTTGGGGTCAACGGGTATCTTTGCTAATACTTCTAAACCGAATGATTGTGCAACCTCTTCCGTTTTGCTCTCTCCAAATATCTTAATAATCTCTCCGCATTTCGGGCATTTTACATAACTCATATTCTCTACTAAACCCAAAACAGGAACTTTTAGTTCTTTTGCCATTTTAACTGCTTTTGAAACTATCATAGCCACCAGCTCTTGAGGCGAGGTGACAACAATGATCCCATCTATTGGAAGGGATTGAAATACAGTCAAAGGCACATCTCCCGTTCCTGGAGGCATATCAATAAACATCACATCAACCTCATCCCAAATTACATCTGTCCAAAACTGCTTAATGGCTCCTGCAAGTATTGGGCCCCTCCATATAACCGGGTCTGTTTCATTTTCCAAAAGCAGATTAATAGACATTATGTTTATACCAAAACCACTCTTAATGGGAAATATTCCCAAATCGCTGGCATCTGCCTTTGTTTTTATCCCAAATGCTCTGGGTATTGATGGTCCAGTTATATCAGCATCCATAATTGCAGTTTTAAAGCCCATTCTATTTGCTAAAACCGCTAACATTGAAGTAACAGCTGATTTGCCGACCCCACCCTTTCCGCTCATAACTGCAAATACTTTTTTAACCTTGCTAAGATTATTCAGTTTTTCATGCATACTCTTAGGGTCTCTCTCTGAACAGCTCTCGCTGCAACTTGAACAGTCGTGGTCACATTCTTTTGTCATATAAATCTCCTATCTAAAAAATTTTATCCTTTTTTGTATTATTTTGAAATACTTATTAATCGAAACTCAAGTCTATTACATTCCCCGTTGATACATAGTGAATTTTATCTTTTAACACCGATTTCAACTCATCAAAGGCTTTTTTTCCGGTACAATGACAGGTAAAAAAGACAGAACAATACTCTTTAAGTTTATATGCTATTTTTTCGACTTTGTCCATAGATTCGCTATTATTTCCATTTGAACTAGATAAATGGAACCCGCCGAAAACGAATGCTGGGTCTTCCCATTTCTCATAATGATACTTGTTAAGTATGTTGATTATGCCACAGTGAGCACACCCACAAAATAATACATTTTTCCCTTGTTCACTTACTACAAGATTTTGCTCATGGTCAAAACAATCGTCTACAACCCTTCCTTCAGAATCTTCCATTTTCATTTTTGAATTGGCCTCAGAAAAATATTCTCTTTCTTTCACGTTCGAAAATATCTCAATATTTTCATCAATATACTGCCTATCCGAAGTAAATATTAGTCTTTCATTAGTTCTTAACGAATTGTCCAAACCAATGTCAACCAGGTTTCCTTCCTTTCTCAGGGAGAAATGGGGCTCAAAAGCAGTCTCTTTAATATATATCCTTGCTTTTTTATTGATTTCCAAAAATTTTTTCAAACCACCCCCATGATCATCGTGTCCATGCGATATAACTACTAAATCTATATCAGCCAGATCAACTCCAATACTTAGAGAATTCCTTTGAACTTCTCATCACTAAAGTGTTGAGATTCCTACTTCATAGACTTCGTATTCTCCATCTCCATAGGCGTAACTTCCTGTAGTCCCTACAGTAGTATTCTTTTTTAAGTACTCAATAATCTAAGCCCCTCATTTAATATGTTCATAGCTGCATTATCATCTCTTCCGTGAATAGT
>MWEH01000117.1 GCA_002070965.1 Firmicutes bacterium ADurb.Bin080
AGTTACGCCTATGGAGATGGAGAATACGAAGTCTATGAAGTAGGAATCTCAACACTTTAGTGATGAGAAGTTCAAGAAATTATGAACGCTTGCATTCAGGCGGGGACAGGTTATGCTCTTTGGACAGTATCTCCCGAAAGCACATCATTCATTTTGCTGATAGGAGTAAGTTGGGAACTTTCTATGATGTTCTCGGTAGCTGGACTCATAATGAGTAAACTCCTTCCCGATGATCCCAAGAAGAAAATCTTCGGGATTAATAACAGGATTGTATTTGCAATAGCTAATGCCCTATTATTCAGTGTAATCGAGATATTCTTAGCAGCCTCTCCTGCCTTCATTTGGGTATATCCCTGGTGGGGAGCTATTCCGGTATTTGTTACTACATACATTCCTTTCTTCCTCGCTGCTTTTCTTGTTCCGGATGCAAAGCCAAAGTTCCAGAAGATATTCATTGGCTCACTTGCAAGCATTAATATTTTGCTCTTAGTGATTTTGGTTCCTTTGGGAATTATTTAATCTCTTTAAGTAAATTTGTTGCTTTTAACAAGATACAATTGGGAGCCATATAATCTCTTTAAGTAAATATGTTGCCTTTAATAAGGAACAGTTGGGAATTATATAATCTCTTTAAGTAAATTTCTTGCTTTTAACAAGATACAATTGGGAGCCATATAATCTCTTTAAGTAAATATGTTGCCTTTAATAAGGAACAGTTGGGAATTATATAATCTCTTTAAGTAAATTTCTTGCTTTTAACAAGATACAATTGGGAGCCATATAATCTCTTTAAGTAAATATGTTGCCTTTAATAAGGAACAGTTGGGAATTATATAATCTCTTTAAGTAAATTTCTTGCTTTTAACAAGATACAATTGGGAGCCATATAATCTCTTTAAGTAAATGTGTTGCCTTTAATAAGGAACAGTTCGGAATTATATAATCTCTTTAAGTAAATTTCTTGCTTTCAACAGGAAATAAGTCGTCCTAAGGCTTGGGTATTATGTAATTATTTTCCAAGTAGAAACTTGGAATGGGGGAAATATTAATGGATAGGAAAAAGAAAAGACTTTTTAAAAAGGGTATAGCCATTACTCTGATTGTGTGCTTTTCTATAGGAGTAGCGGTTTCTGCCTGGGCAATTGGAATTGTCGCTGGCAGCAAAGTTAAAATTTTAGAGTACGAGCAGTGGCAGGAAAACCACTTGGAAGAACTTAGGCCCCGACTTTTATGGAATTATGCCCAAAGGGATTTTAGCGGGTATTGTGATTTTGATTTAAATCAGGCATACCTAGATGGGGTTAAATACAATGATGTTCAATTTTTGGCAACACATAATAGTTACAAGGATAAGCCCGGGCCCTTGATGTATGCTTTTGAACTTTTAAATTACAGCAATTACGGATACTATTTTGACCCACTATATGACCAACTTGATAAAGGAATATTTTCTTTAGAACTTGATGTATATCCCACGGAGACTGGGTTTTTATGTATGCATAAGACATATGGAGATATTGCAACAACGGGGTATAATATGGCTTTAGCTTTAGAAGAGATTGCCATTTGGTCAAGCTGTAATGTGGGGCATCTTCCCATAACCATTATGATTGAACCTAAAGGATGGGTGCTAAAAAACAAGGATTCCGTTAATATGACTGATCCTGGGGTGATGGAAAGATTCGATGAACTTTTATTAGATACTTTCGGTGACAAACTATATACTCCTGCAGATATGTTAGGTGACACATATGATAACCTTTCGGAAGCCGCAGCTGCCGATGCTTGGCCTACCCTTCTTGAAATGAAAGATAAAATTATGGTTTTTGAAATAACCGACAGGGTATACCAATATATTGATTTAGATCCTTCAATGAAAACACAAAAAATGTTCCCAGCTATGAAGATGCTACTTGCAGACAAATACGAAGGATATGAAATCCATAGAGCTGTGACCTGGATAGATGAAACCTTCGAGATGGATAAAAAAGAACTTTTGAAGGCAGAAAAGAAGGGCACGGCAAAGTATGATGTATCCGAATTATTCCAGCAAGCTTTGGCAGAAAATCTGTTTATACGAACAAGGATTGATATGTATGAGTATTATTCAGAAACAGCAGTTCCTTTGGTGATCGCCGCAGGGGGGAATGTTTTAGCAACCGATTATCCCCCACATAATAACGACAGAACTGATTATGTTATTCCTCTAGATAAGACGGTATTTTTAAAAAGTAACTAAAGAATTATATATTACTTAGAATATACCTTCTGTACATTCTATTTATATGAATTACTGCCAGTAAGAACTATTTTTTTTATATAAGCATATTTGACGTGCTTTATTTCACAATACTTGCTATTACAACTATTAAAATCAGTTTGATAAGTCCCATGTTTTAGAAACATACTGACATGCTTCATTTAATAATACTTGCTATTACCTCAAATAGTGGGAAAAAGCCTCAAATTATTGAAGTTGATATAAAAAAGAGCTAATAACGGCTTGAATGAACTATGGGTGATTTGAATGGAAGAAAAAACGCATTGACGATAACAATTTAATGAAAAGCTCGTGAGGGAACTAAGGTATCTATATAATTTGCAAAAGAGAATTGTACTGAACCTTTGATTTGAGAGACTAGGCATGTTTTATCTAAACAATCCGTATAACAATATAGATAATCAATTGATATTGAATTAAATTAGCTGGAAGTATATAATAGTTTTATTAATTTGGGAGAACACGAAATATGAGATACGACGATTTAATTACAATAAACAATCTTGTCACCTATTCTGAAAAGATGGTTAATCGCGGCCAGATTGAAATCAGGAGGGATGGCCCATATATCTGGTTTGGAGAATACCCTCAAACAATAGCAACGAGCAAAGCCGTAGCTACTATGGGAACTACCCCTGACTCAAAGGGCTACTATACCAGCAGCTATGACAATGAGCGTTATGCAAAAGTAGTTGCAACTCCGTTTGACAGCGGATATACATTCAGCGACAGCACAACAGTAATCAGTTCTAGCACTTACTATTTCAAGGTTGAGCCAATTAAGTGGAGAATACTTAGCGAAAGCGATGGAAAAGCATTGATACTATGTGAGAGCATAATAGCTAATGAGAGATATAATAGATATTATAGTGGAGCCATAGAAGGGGTCTATGCTAATAACTACGCAGAAAGCGAAGTAAGAGCCTGGCTTAACGACCAGTTCTACAACATAGCCTTTAGTGAACTTCAAAAGTCACTAATACAAACAACAGAAGTGGATAATAGCGTGCATAGTACAGGAGATGATCCTAACCCATACGCCTGCGAAAACACCTTTGACAAGATATTCCTCCCGAGTTACAGAGAGGTAAAGAACACGGCTTACGGGTTTATCAACGATACTGATAGATATAAAGTTACTAGCGATTATTCAAGAGCAACTGGTACTGGTGATTATACCTCCACGGGTGATAGTTACTCAGGAAACGACCGCTGGTGGTTGCGTTCGCCTTACGATGGCGACCCTAACTTCGCGTGCAGTATCAGTAGCGACGGCAATGTCAACTGGATCTACCTCGTCGATGACGATAGCTGCGGCCTCGTCCCCGCTTTGACAATTTCTCTAGACTAGGAGCGAAGCGGAAAAGGATAGAGAAAGGCAAATAATCAGCAAGCAGGGCTTGCAATCCCTCCCGCTCGCGGGGTGAAGGGCACTTTGTGCCAAACCGCGGAGAGAGAAATGATTTTAATTTTTCAAAAGGATACTAATAATTGCTAGAATCGTAGAATAGCCTTTGAATTATTTATTGAGTTTAGGATACTAATGTATTTAGAAAGGATACCAATAATAGGATAATTAACGCTATGTTTATTTATATTTGTGCTGTAGAATTTTGTCAAGATTACTAATTAAATTATTGGAAATGATAAGGCTGACAGTTATAAGTTAAGAGATTATCGGGATGAAACGGAGGACTCGAAAAGATATTTTTCTGATGGGTATCAGATGATGTTTTGAGGGAGTATTTTTTATAATACTTATGTGTTGGGATAGAGCTTTTTGATGGGTATCATGTGATGCTTTGAGGGAGTGGTTTTTATATTATTAACCATAATTACATTAGGAATTTATGCTATAGTTTGGAATTACAAGGTTTGTGAAAGGCACTGTGATTTTTTGCACAACCATAACTCCAGAGAAATACTTTCAGGAGGCGGTTGGATAATGTGGGATCTTTTGGGAATATTTATAGGAATAGGACCAATCATAGGTTTATACAAGCAAATCCAACAGTGGAATAAAGTAAACGAGATATATAACCAAAATGAAGAAAAAATTGAAAAGCAAGCAGTATAATATGCGATAATGTAAAAAACTGCTCAAAATGATATGCTCCCTCCAAAGTAGACACTTGGAAAAGTAAAAGCTTTGGAGGTATTTTGATATACAGGAGAAGAATGTTCAGCAAAAATGAGAAGGGAAAAGCAGCAAGCAAATAGTTAGCGGGAGAAAACGTAGGAACTTCCCTAGCAAGGGAAGTGTGTTGCGCTGAAAGAACAATTCGTGAATGGGTGGAAACCACCTAACCAAGTTCTTATTTTTTTAGCAAAAGTGTAATAAATGTATTGTAATCCTATAATATGGAAACAAGAAGTAAAAATATATACATATACAAGAAAAGACTGCCATTCGGCAGCCTTTTCCTTAAGGAGAACATATGAATAAAGTTATTTTTTGTTTTTGTCTGAGAGGTCGTCAGGAAGATTCTTCTTCTTATTCTTCTTCTCTTTTTCATAATTTTCATTGATATACTCGCACATCATTCCAATGCCCTGACTATTGCCTTTTCTCATTTCCGATATTCCATCCGCCATTTTGCAATAGTTCATGGATACTCCACGGCTATTAGCATGATAGTTTGCAGAATAATCACGGGAAATTCCCATGTGCTCGGCAGTTTCAAAGGCATCTATGTTTGCGCCCAGGAAAACAAACTCCCATCCGTCCTCTTTCTTTTTTCTTTCAATCATCTCTTTTATTTCATGTCCTCTATATTCCCTGCTGCTGTTTTCCATACCATCTGTAATAATTACGCATAAAGTTTTTTCTGGGCGAAAGTCATCTGAAGTATTTTTTTGCGCAGTAGATATCTTTTTAATTGTTAAACCAACCGCATCGAGTAAGGCCGTAGAACCTCTTGTAAAGTATTGTTCTCTAGTTATTTCCGCGGTTCCTCTGATATCTATCCTGTCATGCAACAGTTCATACCGATTGTCAAAAAGAACTGTTGTCAGCAAGCATTCGCCCTCCACCTCTTTTTGCTTTTTGAGAAGTGAATTGAAACCACCAATGGTATCACTTTCAAGGCCTCCCATTGAGCCACTTCTGTCTAGTATAAATACTAATTCTGTAAGATCTTTTTTCATTGTTTTTCCTCCTGGAATATTTGATACTCCAAGTATACCAGTCTAAAAAAGATAAAAGGTCGCTTGAAAAGGGACATTTATCAATATGAATAAAGGTCATTATTCTGGAAGAAAATGAAAAAATCGCGGAGAGGTTTTTTAATCGGACAAAGAACCTAGTAAGGGCTGATCGTATTCAAAAAGGGCGCAATTTATGTCGTAAATATCGTAATTTTCGTTTTCTATATAGTAACGGATTATTACATCACTTAGAAGGCTCCGGGAAAGGGAATACCCAGCTTTTTCAAGAAGATTGCTTGTCTCGGTTATATTAAGTTCAAGGGCAATAGCGAGAGCTAAAACAGTTTGTTTCTTCGGAACCTTGATCTCCCCGGTCCGGATTTTCGAAAAATGTCTTCTGTCTATATTTGCCTTGTTGTATACCATTGAGTCTTTGAGACCTTTTGAACTAATAATGGCCATCAGAGTCTCTGAAAAAGATGTGTCTGTATCCAGAATGTTTCCAAGAATGGATATTTCTTTCCTTGGGAGAGGACGTTCTTTTCTGCTTATTAACTCATAGGACATAGAATACATCGTATAATCCCTTTTTTCCTCTTCATAACAACCAAGTAAGATAGATTGGTCATCGTTGGACATGGATAAAGAAGGGTAGTCGGAAGGGTATATCAATCTGTCAAGGGCCCTTTTTTCCGAAAGGTCCATCAAGCCACTTGGTAAGTCGGGGATGTACAGATATATATTCATATTGTGAGTCCATAAGAAACTCTTTAACATTTCCAGGACTCTTTTGTAGCTCACTGCAGAACAGCTGATAACCGGGCTGTCAATCTGAAGAACAATGTTTCTTGCCTTGGTATTGATGGTAAATTTTAGGGCAGAGAAGAGGATAGACTTAATATGATCTCTGCCCGCTCTAGTGTCCAAATCTTGATTTGGAAATTCGCAGACAATAAACCTTTTGAAAAGAGACCCTTGGGGGAGAAGTAGCTCCGAGTAAAGACTAGAAGCATCAAATTTTTCAAGGAAGGATTTTACGCTTTGGTATGACAATATCTGAAATGGAAGGGATGGGTTATTTAACATGGTAGATTTATTTGCCATATAGACATAGTTTTTAATATTAGAGACATTTTTTAAGTTTTTTATAATTGAAAAAGGCATTTTTCCCTCCGTTTTTTATAGTGTGCTATAAATTTACACCATAATTAATATTAAATCAATAGTGGTTAAATAAGGAAGTTATATTATTGGGACAAGAGAGAACCATGAGCTTTTCATTTCTTCAAGAGGCTATTTGACCTATAAACAAAAGAGGCAATGTGTTACAATATTTTTGTACTAGCATGGCTCTGTCTCTCGTAGGAGGAATTGGATGGGAAACGAAAGAAAAATTAATTCTGATATAGATTTGCACATTCACTCTAACTTCAGCGATGGCTCATTTGCTCCGGAAGAGATTATTAATCTAGTAAAAGAAAGGGGTGTAAAGGACTTTTCAGTTACTGACCATGATACTTTAGATGGATCTAAAATTTTAGACAGAATTGAAATTCCCAGAGGCATATCATTTTTTAAAGGAGTGGAGTTTTCTTGCAAACATAAGGAAATAGACCTTCATATGTTGGGGTATGCTTTTTGCTTGGAGAACAAAACACTCAACGACTTGGCAGATAAGAGCAGAAACTTTCGTAAAGAAAAAACTGAAAGACTAGCGGAATATTTAAGAGAAGAACATAAGATAATTATCCCCGAGGAAGACATGGATATACTCAGGGCATCAAAGAGTAATGTTGGAAAGCCAAACTTTGCAAATATTCTTATTCGCATGGGCTATGGTAAATCAGTTAAAGAGGTAATAGAAAAATATTTAAATGATTTTAAGGCATTTGATTTAAAAGTTGAGGCCGAAGAAGCAATTAAGGCTATAAGCGGCGCAGTAGGGTTTTCCTCTTTAGCTCATCCACTCATAATCATGAAAGATTTTAAATACGGCTTTGATAGAATTGATAAAATAGTTGGGGAATTAAAGGAGATGGGGTTAGACGCTCTAGAAGTGTATTATGGAGAGCATTCCGAAAGGGATAAGAGAGAGTTTGAAACTATCGCCAAAAAATACAAGCTTATGATGAGTGGGGGAAGCGATTTTCACGGGACCAACAAACCAGATATTCATATCGGAGATTTAGGTGAAGGGATGAATGCTTACGCCTACTCTCGTTTGTGTGAGTTTCTCTACGAGATGATGTTATGAAAGAAGACATTATAGATATTCATAGCAAGGGCGAATACCCTGCCAATCAACTATCAAATTTTTATTCAATATAGCAAGAACACCTGTGACTTTAGTCATGGGATGAATTGCCAACGATAAATTGCATATGTCAATTAAAAACACACTAAAAATCCACGAACTGTTTGATAAGTATCAATACATACGTTAAACTACAAATAAGGAGTTTAAAAATATGGCAGAAATATATCGTGGTAGGGGTTATGTATATTCCATTCAATATCATATTGTTTGGTGCGTAAAA
>MWEH01000118.1 GCA_002070965.1 Firmicutes bacterium ADurb.Bin080
ATGATATCAACTTCTGCTACGCACTCTTTCCCATCCTCTATTTCATATAACAGTTGTCTTAGCCCCTCTTCGTGTATCTCTGAAGCGGTCTGTTCACTTGCCCTTCCAGAAAATGTTTTTTCTCTAACCTCGAGTATACTTCGGTCGATATTTTTTCTAGCTTCTTCTTTACCTACCTGAGTAATCCTCATAAATGCACTAGTTCCCGGAATTGAAAATATACTATATGCCCATCCCTCTTCGACCTCTTCTGGAAACCCCACTATCTCCCTGAACGAATATGTCTTATCTCCAACAACCATCCCTGATCCTTTGAATTCAACCTCTTTAAGCGCCCCATACATATTCGCAAGTCCATTTAACTTTTCGCCTTTAATGTCCTTTGTTTTTATCTTTTTTTCCGAAAACCTATCCCTGGCGTAATCACGTATTTTCCTTAAATTACTTTCATTCTCGCCTAAAAACATGAGGTAGAATCTATCGGTTTTTATCTTCCCGCTTAAAGCTACTTCTTCCAGAACACTTCTTCTGTCCTCGATTATTTCTGTAATTGTTTCACCTTGTTCTTTGAACCCCGGGTTTCTTCCTATCCTGTCTTTTATTTTTTCGAGCCTAATATTTTCTTCTTTTATTCTTTCCGCAAAAGACATCTGCTCTTCTGTTTTTATTACCAACAACTGAATGTCTTCTCCTAAGGCCTTAACTACACCCGCAAATATCCTGTCTGTATATCCTCTTATCTGATACTCATCCATTAAAAAGAGATTCACCGGATTAATCTCCAACCCAAATGCATATGATCCATCCTTATTTTTAATGTATTCTTCCTCAACCGTTTCATATGCTATAAGGTCGCCTATTTCCCGTTCTCCCTTCCCACCATACTTCTTGGGTTTAATCAGGAATTTTATTACTGTTCCCAGCTTTGTATATATTCTTTCCTCTGAGAAGGGGATCATCAGCACTCCAACCACTAAAGTCAATAGCCCAGCAAGTACCCATTTCCCCTTTAGGCCCGAAGACAGAGTTATGGCAAGAAATAATAACCCCACTCCCATAACCAAAATGTCCATTATGGTAAATGATTTGTATATTCTGATTTTTACTTTGCTGTTTCTTGGTATATATCTCAAATCTTATTTTCCCTTCTCGCCGCTAGGACGACCACTTTTATCCTTTTCTATTCAATATCCCGCAAAAATACCCTCTCCCAGCGGTACACCCTCAAAAGTGAAACATATGTGGCTTAGTTTTCTTCCTTTCCGCCGCTAGAAATCCCCTTAAACTATTCTTGCTATTAAGACTAACCCTTTATTGCCCCTTCTCAGCGGAGAAACATCATATCTCAGCGGCGGAATTCTTCTTCTCAGCGGCGAAATTTAATCCCTTTTCATATTCATTACCTGGGCACTAGACTCTCTTCTTCCTCTCTGTCTTTATCTTTGCATTTATATCTTTTGCTGCACCTAGAACTCCTCTCCCGATTATATCTTTCATTATCCCAATGCTTCCCGAGTAAAATGCTTTTACTCCTGTTCCACTCGTCTTTATTTCTCTTCCCTTTTCCCCAAGGATTCTTCCAAGTGCAATAGTATTCCCCGAGCTTTTTCGACCTTTTATGAAACTGCTTCCCCCAAGTATTGTGCCAATTGAAGTAAGGGTTACTCCTGCTCCCATTCTTCCTATGCTAGCTGCCGTTCTCATATTAGAAATTACCCCGTGCATCTCACTTCTTCCCGAATTTTTCCCTGCCAGTTCGGCAAAAAGGACATTGGCTTTTGTCACCGCAAACGTTCCACCAATCATGAATAACAGTTTCAGCATCCCGTCTAACTTCTCATTCCCAAAACTTATATACTTTGACCCAGGAACGATTAGAAAGAATATATTCAAGGACAAAACTATACCGTATGCACTTAGTGTTTTTCCGATAGTAAGATCCCTCCATATACGAAACCTTTCTCCGTTGTCAAGGGGGATTGCGGAAACTGGAAGTGGGGAGATTAGGTATAATAAAATGAGATCAAATATTCTTTGAACAAATACCAGCGCTCCTAAAAAGAGCATCACCAGCATCACAGTTCCACCAATAATCCCTACAAAATAGTTGATATCCTTAAGTTCGTATATACCCATAATTACATCAATATCTTTATAATCTATTTCCCCGGTCTTAATCATGGTTTCAATATTTTCCTCTGAAGAATAGTCGCGTATATATGCCTCTTTTCCTACAGTAACTAGTAGTTCTCCTCCGATAGAAAAGTTTTCTTCTACAATATTTCCTTTCATCCCCTGACTTACTGAATGCATCACGGTATTACTTAGAAGTATTCCGGATATAAGCAGAAAGGGTATAACCAGAAATCCTACAAAGCTCTTGATTGAACTCCCGAGTATCTGGCTTTTGCTTTTTCTTTCCTCTGTTTGCCCTTCGTTCTTAATTACCGCAGCAATAGTAAAAACAAACAATAATGCGAATGATACCAGTAGTACTATTAAAAACCCTGTGCTAACTTCCTTCCCTAATAGAAAATCCAACACTATGTCTTCTTTTGCTCCGGACAATACACTCACGGCCTCCCTAAGAAAATCAATAACGGAAAATATTCCAACCATTAATTTGTATACAATCTTGTAAAACTCTTCCGTCATTATCTTCCTTTAACCCTGGGCCTCTTTTCCCTTCTTATTTCTCTTTACGAATCTATTTCTTTGCTAACCGGACTCATTTTACGGATCTATATCCTTCTTCCCACCCAAGTTTCCAAAATGGGCATCGCTATTTTCATGGCAACTATAAGGACAAAAATAACCAAAAATCCGACTATTGCACCAATAAGGTCTTTCTTTGCCTTCTCTCTGGAATTTTGCTCATCGGCCTTAGCCAGCTTTATTCCGAGAATTATGCAGTATATCGGCCCTATTGCCCCTACTATGGCAATAGCCGGCCACAATATTGCGTTTATAATTTCCAACACCGGCTGAATCACCGGGGAAAGATCTACTGCTCCTATTATTCTTTTCATACATCACCTCTATAAATTTTTTCCTTGCTTCTAAATCCCGTTCTTCTTATGACCCTAAGATTTATACCATTTACTACTTGCCTTTCTTCTAAATCCGGTTCTTCTTATGAATCCCCAGGCTTTTATCGTTTACTTCTTCCCTTGCTTCTAAATCCAGTTCTTCTTATGATTCCCAAGGCTTTTATCGTTTACTTCTTCCCGTCCTTCTAAATCCCGTTCTTCTTCGGATTATGATAATCGCAATAAAAACGGCACCCACTCCAAACGCAATTATGAAATATATATAAATATTGCTTTTCTCTTTTTCTGAAATCTCAAACGTATATGTAGACTCGTTTCCTGCTAAGTCCACGAAGTGTAATTCATACATCCCTGGGATATCTAGACTTTCTCCTGGGGTATAGCTAAAGGCTTCTCCATTTCTTAAAGCCATACAACTCACTTGATCAAGAGCGCTGATAACCACAGGAGAATTTGTAATTCCTCCGTTTTCTACTCCCGTGATAGATAATGCCGGGGGAGTGGTCTTAATTTGGAAGGAATACTCGGTAATATTGTTGTCAAAATCAGACAAAAATATGGTGTATTCTCCATCCCCTTCAATCTCCCTCCCTTTTTCATATCTTTCCTTTACAAAACCACTTCTTTGTATATTTGCCTCTGCTTCATCAGTCCAGGAGAATGTCACGCTACCGTTAGTAATCTGTCCTTCAGATACACCACTAAGAACCCCTTCCGGATATGGTTTTACGTATGAAATCTCTTTATTGACTATATCTTTCCCATTTCTGAAACTGTCTAAAATACTAACCCTGTATGTCCCACTGGATCTGAAAGCATATGCTGTTCGTGTTGACTCAACCTTGTTGCCATAATCATCAAACAAAACGGGGATATAACTGACTCCATCCAAAGACTTAAAAATCTCGATCTCTTTAATGTCTGCAAAAGAGTCTTCGCTTGCCCTTACTGTAATATGCAGTTTTTTCCCTTCCTGATCTTTAACAAATTCAACACCCGGGCTCGAAAGAGATACTCTTACCTCTATGTCTTCAGCGTTACCGAACCTGTTTAATGCAGATATTCTGTATATCCCCGATGCCCCGATGGTGATTCTTCCATCCTTTTCTGACTCTTCAAGCAAATTTCCCTCTTCATCCCTCAAAAAGAAATATCCCTCTCCCCCGTTTTCCTCACTAATCGCAATAGTAACGGGAGTTCCAAAGCAATAAGGACTTAAACTTGAAAAACCTTCAACAAAACCGGATAAACCTTCTTGATTAACGGGTACTTCTCCCATCTTTAAAAATATTTTGGGGCTTGCGGAAATAATCCTTATTTTCTGAGAATAGCTGTTTCCATATATATCCTCATATGTTACGGTATGACTCTCCGAATTACTGTACTCTTCCTCTATTTCCACCCCATCAACTTTGGTAATCAGTCCCTCAATTGGAAATACTCTACTAAGGATCAATTCCTTAGCACCAATCCCTACAAATACTTCCTCTCCCCCGTATTCCCTCTCAGGGATCTTTTCAAAATACCTGTATTTCCTTATCTTTTCTTCTGCGTAAGCAGTTATAACCTCGACTAATCTGGCTTCGCTAAAATATGCAGATAATGTATTTCTATCACTTGCTGATTTGTATATGTAATATATTCC
>MWEH01000119.1 GCA_002070965.1 Firmicutes bacterium ADurb.Bin080
CCCGGTTCAATACCGAAGCCATACTTAATTTTATTTTTTATTTCTTAATCTGTCCACTTGACAGCACCCAGTTCAGGTTTCACTGGGGTCTTTTTTTAGAGCTTTTTTCATTTAGTTTTGCTTCTACAATTCTTCAGGATAACAGAATTGAATCTACTTAATTGTCCAACTCCACAACTATATGTTTTTCTTCATCTGTTTTTAAAAATCTATTTGTCTCGGTGTCCCAGGGGCAATAGCCAAAATTGAAGTATTGATTAGTTCCACTATCTGGTAAAAACAATTCATAACCATTTGGAGCGTTGAAATATACAGTTGGAGTACCATAAGAAAAAGAATTTCCGAATGAATAGTAATGAACCGGCATAACATAACCTGTCGGATTAGACACTGTAACGAAGATATAAATATCTATAATTTTAGCTCCTGAAAAAACGGGTTGCCAAATACCTAAACCGGTTTTCCCACCCATTCTTAATATTACCTTAGAATTAATCGTTAAGTCTATCATTGGATAAGAAGCCCCTATATCTTGTCCACAATTACTAAATGCCATAGGTTCTATTTCCATTTGGGCATTTCCATCATTAATAGGGCCATTAATAATTTCTATTGTCCTCATTTGCTTACAGGAAGCGAATGCTTTGACTCCAATATACTTTAACCTATCATTACTTCTAAACTCTAGAAGAGCAGTATTTGAAAAGGCATATTGCTCAATTGTTTCAAGTAAAATTTGCGATTTTGCCTCATCAATGTCTAATTCTTCATTGCCTATTCCTCTCCATATTACATTATATAGATTAGATGCTCCCCTAAACGCACTGTCTTTAATAGTCTTAACCGTATGGGGAAGTTTTATTGATGCAAGTGTATCATCGCATGAAACATAAGATCCAATTTCGGTTACAGTTTTTCCATCATATGTTTCCTGTATTTCAATATTTTGCATATTTCCCGAAGAGCTTCTAAATATATTAGTAATTCTTATTTCATCTTCTGAAGTAACATCATAAGATATCTGTTGTCCTCCGGTTCCTTGTATTACATGAATACTTTCAATTGCTAAAATGGGTTGCCAATCATCCGTATTTCCGTTTTTATCTTTCCACCACCCGCTGGTCTGATAATCGTTATATTCCGCAACCTTGGTTCCCGGAACATAAATTTTCGCAAACCTTGAGAATCCATTTCCTATGCTAAGTCCCGTATTATCTATTGAAAGTTGTGAATGTGGCATATATGTAACTAAATCCGCGTCACTTTTCAAGGCAAATTTTAAATATTCTATGGGTGTTCCCATAAAAGGGGCTGGGCCAAAGGTTTTTAAACTATAAAACGTAACAGTTGAAAGTCTAGTATTTTGAAAGGCCCTCTCCCCAAGAGTTTCAAAAGCACTATCTTCCGAAAAAGTAATGTATTGCATTTTAGTGTTATAAAAAGCTAGTTTATCTATCCTTTTTAACGAATTGGGGAAGATCACAGAAACCACTTTTGTCAACCCTGATTGTGTGCCAAGTCCTCCCGACGCAAATGCTTGTTCTCCTATACCTTCTAGCCCCTGCGATAGTTTACTAGTAGATGGATTAGTCGTATCCAAAATCAAAGAAGTACACTCATAAAACCATTTGTATCCTATTTCCTTTAGACCATTGTTGTTTGATACGACAACATTGCCAGTTGTACCCTGAAACGCGGCCGATGTCCATACTGTAGTTAGAGAGCTATTGTTTGCAAAAACCTCTTCGCCATAGGATTCCAGCTTAGAATTTTCCCAGAAGTAAATTGACTTAAACTTACTATTTTTAAAAGCACTGTTACCTATTGACAAAAGAGTAGAAGGTATTACGAGACTATCACTTTCTTCAAAAAACAGACCCGTTTCTGATGCAGGATTAAAAATTTTTGTTTTCCAAGTGCACCCTATAAAAGCCCCTTCTCCGATATGTTTAACAGTGTTTGGAATATTACCTATGTTTAGGGTTTTACATGAAGAAAATGCATATTCCCCAATCTCTTCTACATTATTAAGGTTAATCGTAACAGAATTAGCCGAGTCAAAAGCCCTGCTGTTAATCTTAATAACGCTATCAGGGAGAATAACATTTTTTTCTCCAGCCATGTTTTTAAAAGCATTAGCTCCTATTTCTTTTACTTGTACTCCCTCATATTCACCAAAGATTTCAACCCTACTATTAGTTAACCCACTATCTGTAAGGCCTGTTACTACCGCATAAGGGTTTTCCCCATCTACAATTGAATATGAGCACGTAAGCTCATAAAAAGCGAATAAGGTTAAATCTTTGTTATCTATGAAATAATCTGTATTCCTATATTGTTTTCCTTGTCCATTGGGTTGATCAAACCACCCCCCAAATGTATATCCTTCTTTCCCAAACGTATACCCCTCTTCTAGAGTTTCGGCGGGTAAATCAGTTGTCTCTTGCATGTAAATATCCAAAAATAAATTTACCCTATCTTGATACTTATTTTCCCTTACAAGTATTTGGTCATACCCTTCGTGCTCCCTTCCTAGAGAAATATCCAAGGTTAGATTAAATATCGGAGCAATCAATATATCAACTGTGTTCGATGACATTTTTTGAACCAGCTTTTGTTCGTTGGGTAATTGATAGTAGATTTTTTCGACTTTCAATTGAAATTCACCTTCAGTTTGATTAATTGTATAATCCTTAATTATTATTCTTTCCGCAGTAGTATCTTCCGCAAAAACAGAATTTTTGAACACCTCATCATTAATTGTCATTTGCGAAATCGTACGCTTATCCGGATTATTAAATTCAACAATAATGTCAATTTTTTCACAAGTGTTATCGCTATCTAAAACAAGGCAGACCGGCATAACGCTTCCCGCATAATCTCCTTGCACTGAACGATAAACAGAAATTTTTGTCATTTCTGGAGGAGTATTATTATTAGTTGTCGTTGTCGGGGTACAACTTGTAAGAAAGACCCCTAAAGCAATAATGCATGATAAAACTAGGATCAAAAAGATTTTTTTTGGCCTGAATGCATGTAACATTTTATGTTTTTCAATTGATCTTATCATAGGTTTTTATTTTTCCTTTTTATTATAAAAAATATCAGAAACCCAATCCCTATCGCTCCCACTGACGAACCCACAGCTATACCCACGATTTCTCCAGGCTTTAGAGGATTCGCCCCATTAATAGATGAAGGTGTGTTGTTATCAACGTTCTCTTCAGGATTCTCTGGATTAGTAGTGTTTTCCTCAGCGAATAATACATTAATATTTGTTGAATAAATTGTACCATAAGAAGTTCTAACTTCAACAAGTACATTATCAGAGGTCTCAAAAAAGGAATAAGCTCCCCCGTAAACGTAAATCCCATTGATATAAAGGTATACTTCATCGGGTAAATTCTCTATTGAATCAAGAGAAATAGTGAAAGTTTCGTCTTTAACTTCTATGGTAGAGTTTGGAGAAGAAATTATTTCGGACGGTAATCCCGAAATTGTGATATCTCCTTCTTCTATGTAGGATTCAATGTTGTAATATGCCTGAACGCTGTTATAATTATCATTCTCCGGGAAAAATTCTATCAAATACTGGTTTAATCCATATTTCAATTTCTGTCCTTCGCTAAACGCAAAATTACCATTTAATTCGGTATCGTTAAATATTGCTCTAGCGCTAATTGATTCGCTGGTAAAAATATATGAATTTCTATAAAGAATCCTTGGAGGTGGAGAAGTTATCTCAATAGCTGGAGTAGCCTTTAAAATATTTATTTCTTCAGTAATTGTTAACTCTTGATAGTGTGTCTTACTTATAGTAGCATAAATCGTATATGTTCCAGCCTCAACGGGGTTGGAGGAATAAGAAATCGATGAACCTTCTGGAATATTTCCACCTAATACAAGTGATATCGGATTTTCTGAGTATTCAAAAGTTGTCGATTCAAATAATACCGCTGGAAATTGTTTCAATATTACAGATAGCTTAGGGGAGCTTTCTCCGCTATAAAAGAAAACGTAGTCGTTACCACCATTGTTTATCGAAAAAGATGGATCTAATTCGATATAACCTTCAGTTTGAACCAGCGGGTCATATTGAGAATGAACAGTTGCATCAATAAGAGAGTATTCGCTCTCAAAGATATCTCTGAATTCTTCTTCCGTTGAGAAAATAAACAAGCTATCAATTTCAGCAGGTATCTCATCTCCGGAAAAAATTGAAATGTTTTTTACAGAATATTCAATTTCTATTGGATTAACCAAAACAGTGTAAGAGGATAAACCCTCTCTAAGAATGTATCGATTAGACATTAAACACTCAGCATGCAAAGTATAGCTACCCGAATGTAATATTTCTCTGGAATCTTGTGTATTTATACTAATTTTCGTAATATTTGCAGGGAGTTGTGAGAGAACATTTATGTTATCTCCTTCTTTTGGAGCTACTTGCAATATACTTCCTAGACCTTGTTCATACTGCAATTGAGTTGAATAGGTAATAATTTGCCCGGTATAACTTAGATTGGAAGGAAGAATTTTTGTCCAATCAAAGAAAACCTCCCTCTTATCTACTATTACTTTTCCTTTACCAGAATTTGCTTCAACATTAAACCTTATACAATTAATAAATAGACTATCGTTAATGTTGTGAAGAATATCTTCTGCACCTACTATATCGTATTCACCCGGCTCGATAAAACCATCAGGCGCATTGATAATGAATTCAACTGGTATTATCGTAGGATCAATTCCCTCTCCTAAGGAAAGATTAACTTCAAAAGGTTTAAGATAATTATGTCTCAAATTCAAATATGTCTCCTGAAAAACCTTCCCTTGAGTCTCGGGAAAAGTGTTCAGATCCATATTTATAAGGGCAGAATTTAAAATATAAGTGACTTCTTCTCTATTATTTGGCCCAACTTTGTAATTTGGATCATTTGACCATACATCAATAATATATTTCCCAGGCCACTTGATAACATCAAAATCCGCATCTACAATCTCTGTATAGATTTGTTGAGTATAATCTAATGCAAAATACTTTTTGACTTGATACCCGAAGAAATAGGGATAATACACATCCTCGCCCTGCAAAAAAGACTCTCCCATTGGGATAGCTGGCTGAATTTCAAGACCATTGTAGCTATTAGATATTTCCTCTGCAATCGGAGTTCCCTGCATTGGAGTAACCTCAAAATCTATACTATAGGGGCTAATATAATCAGCAAAATTTTTTCTCCCCTGGCATTTTATTTCCATGGAGATACCCGAATAATATCCGACGTTTCGAACAGAGAAAGGTACATCAATATAGGTGTCCTCACCACTAATAATAGTTATTTGGAAAGTGTCTGAGAGTAGTGGTAGTTCTTCAATATCTGGCCTAAAATAGTATGCTTGCCCGCTATATTGCTTTGTTTCGTGTGATGACAACGGACTTAATGAACGATTATCATTTGCATATAAATATAACCCGGAAATCGCCAAATTCGCCTGTATAATATCAAAATCGCCTTGAGCGTTACTAGATTTATATTTATAATTGCCCAAGAAATTCGCTTTATATCTATAAATACTGCTGTTAGGACGAGTGTCATCGCCGTATACACTGACATTTATGGGGGCTGTATCTAAATAGTATTCTGTCCCTCCTTTTACCTCGTAATAATAAATAGATTGAGGGAATAAGCCATCTTTAAAGCTTAGAGAGACAAACGTTCCGGTGTATGTTATTTCATTGGAGTTTAACTCTCCCGAATAACTTATCTTGTTAACTCTTAATAATCCATCTTTTTGAGGATTGTTTACAATTTCGTAGTTTGTGTATTCTACCTTTGAATAAGTCAATAAAATTGGCAATTCGTAATAGTCCGGATTAACTAATTTGTCCGGCCATCCAATTGTCGACTGTGGATTATACATACTGCAATCAACAACTATATCGTTTGCCTCTGATAGTAGTTCAGCCACAACAAAACTGGATGAAATAGTCCCGATAATTGGATTGATACTGAAACTAAACTCAGGTTTTGAATCTCCGAAAGAAATTGCTTTGTTTAATGCAAATAACTGAATCTCTCTTCTGCTAATTGTTAATGTTGCATTGATAGTAGAAACATTATAGTTTTGCCCTCCAGAGATTTCTGCTGAAAGATAGTAGCTACCTACATTAGAAAAACCGAATGGAATTATTGAATCATTCAATAAATACTTATATGTGCAGGTAATTGATGGATTTGATGAGTCCCCTGTTACTGGATAAATTTTAGTTTTGTCTAAACTTATTTGATGACTATTCCCATCGTAATCTACATTCAGGTCGTTAAATCCCACATTGGATATATCTAGACTAGCCTTATTAACCGTAATGCTTATGGAATCTCCAAGGATTATATTATAATTTGTATTTTGTGCATCTAAGGACACAGCAGGAGATATAAAATAAGTACCGATTGAAGATCCAATTGAATAATTTGTACTATATGTTTTACCATTTACAGGATAATTATATATCTCCCCCTGTAAAGAATAGGATATCGACGGGATGGGGCTGCAAAAGATAATTGAACTTTCTTCCAGTGAAATATTCATAGTTATATCTTTTGGCCTAATAAATAATTCTGCAAATATACTTTTTTCATTATAATTTGTAGCATTTACTTTTATTATCACAGAATACTTACCTGCCTCGACAAAAGATGCAGGATTATTTTCTTCACTGTTATCAAATTTTGTAAGTTTAGTGGCTAATATCGATATAGTATAACCAGGCTTTATGGAAGTAATAGATAACGATGATTGAAAATCTACGACTCCTCCATTAAAGGTTGGAGCGTTTTCCTTCTCAAATCCAGATACGGAGCTAATAATATCGGCTTTAATTATATCGAGATTCCCTTTCTCTAAAATAAAAGAATACTCTTTTGAATATCCACTTAAATTTTCATTTCCTAAAATCTCAGCCCGAAAAACGTAATTCCCTATTACATTTATAAAAAGAGTCGGGCAAGGAGTCCTTCCCCCTTCATTTACAAGAAAAACACTTGTAATAATTAAAGCCGAGTCAGGGATACCTATGTACAATGGATTAAACAGAATTGAATTAACGTTAATTGAATAATCTTTTCGAGAAAAAGACAAGGATGCTATCCCAATATTTTCAGAAGAAATACTTAATTGCGCACTTATATCAACTAAATCGCTGTAAAAAGTAATATTATATTCCCCAGGTGCAGATAAATAGTCTTCCTCCCAATTAATTCCTTCTCTATGCCATGACATTTCAATAGGATTTAAAGCTAATATATTTGCCGAATTCAAACCATACAACAAAATCCATTCTATGGCCTCCTTCGTAATATAAGAAGTGGAATCAACAGCAATATAATAGGTCTGATCATCTAACATTCCTATTTTAAACCCATCCCCATCATCACTCCCATTAATAACTTCAAGTTCCGCCCAAATAGGATCCAGTTCTGATATTAAAGATAAGTTCCCGTTACTTAGCGAATAAACTGGTTTACTCCCATAAACCATATTTATTGATGATCCTGAGTATGAATCTTCAAAAAATGAATTAATCTTGTATAGTCTATTGTCTGAAGGAAAAACCATCTCTGGAATATCCTCGCTAAATCCCTGTTTAAAGGCATAGCCCATACCCGAGGCAAACTGCCATCCCTTTGTGTGAGATAAAGTACCTGGAGTTAAGTTGCTATTGTCTATTAAATCGTAAATCTGTGTTTCAGTGCTTTTAATAACACCCAACTCTACCCAACAGTTCTTTTCAAAAATTGCTGTTCCTGAGTTCCAATTATTATTTACATTCGTACAGTTGGAGATTTGGGATTCAGAATATAATCCTGACGTGCCTATGAAAGGTAAAAGATTTTCTAAATCTGGGTTCAAACATAAGCTTCTTGAATAAGAAATTATCGAATTCTGCTCCATCTCCCACGCAAAACTGCCTGCTTCAAAGTCTCCTAAATTATAAGATCTTACCGAACATCTACTGATTGTTCCATTATTCAAACTGACAATTCCCGAAACATAATCGCTACCGGCAACAAAATCTACCTCTACTCCTGAAATAATTCCAAGATTTTGAGAACATAATAAGGCAGTGTTATTGGTCGCTTTCCCGGATAATCTTAAATTTTTAACCGTCGATCCTTCATTTATTGAATAAAAAATATTCCTAAAAATTCCCGAGATTGAATAACCGTTGCCATCGAATTCTCCATAAAAGTTTTCTATTAGAGGATTCTGAATATTGTATTCCAGTAAGGAAATGTCGTTAAGCAACATATAATAATCGAAAGTGACTTGGTCTGCGGCTTCCATCGAGCCACATTTTAAAAGATCGGATAACGTAGCGATAACATAGGGATAATCTTTTGTTCCGGTTCCTACTAACGATATAGATTCATCTGGAGTGGTTAATCCACCATTGATGTAAGAATAATCATACTCAACCGAAACAATATCGCGGTTATAAAAATTGTGACTGTTTCTGTTAAAAGAAGCATAGGGAAAAGTTTCTGAATCCTCTCCTTTCAAAACTTCTACATAACTCAATTGCTCTAAATCATTAGTGATATCTATTTCTACGTTAAAAAGATTAATGTCATTGATCATGCTAACTTCATAAGGTGAAGTATTAGGATCGTTTTCATATAAAGCTTTATAGTCTTCTAAATACCAAATTGTTCCGTAATAATCAGAAATATTACAATCATATATGTACGATAAATGTGCAGGCCCGGTTATATATTCTTCATTTTGGATATATTCATAACTCTCTTCAAGGACATCATCCCCTATCACACTATCGGTAACATCATCGATCTTATCATAAAACTGATTGCTATTGAGTTCATAGTACCGAACATATGTCACAGAATCATTCACAAGGTTCGCTTTCTTTTCTTCATATATATCTTCACTGTTTATTGCACATATATATCCTGATGTGCCAGTATAGTATTCTCCAGGGATAAGGTTCACCGAAGCGAGAGAAAGTGTATTGTAAATCTTACCAAAATTATATACACATATGCCTGCAGCCCAGGTTCTACCCTGCACATATCCTTCTGCTTTTACATTTACTATAGACCCAGCATTTGTGCCAGCAACTATTGCAGCTTCCTTATCTGAAAAATCAACGTTCGCTGAAACAAAGTTCAAATTTCTAACAACACCATTTTCTCCAATCAAAGAAAAAAAACCATACCCAAACATATTGGCCGTCGCAGAATATACCCCTGCTTTTTCATTGTCTAATTCAAAGTTAACAATGGAGTGACCCCTTCCATCGAATTCGCCATCAAAATACTCTGCATTCCATTTTTTTTCTGCAGAAGATTCGAAGTTTTTTCTTCGCAAATAAATATCTGTAGTCAGAATATACTTTTTGCTAGAAGTAACCGATTGAATAGCATTCTCTCCTCTGGAAAATAAATTGTGGAGGCTACAATCTGACAAAAAGCTCTCAAATGCCAATTCATCCGAAATATATACGGTTTCGGTTTCTTCCGCATGAGCAAATTCTTCATTTATGCTGTGATTTAAGTTTGAAAAAGAAAAAAATGTTATGGACAAAAAAATACTAACAGTAAAAAAAAGAAAGATAATATAAACAAGAAAATTTTGATTTATTAAAGGTTTCTTATTCATTTTTCTCCGAAATAATACTTCTTCCTTATAAAGAAAATATAACATACTTATGGTGTATATCCAATGTAAGTTAAGTGAACAATTGCGTATGCCCGCGCATAATAAAGAAATATTTTAATGGGAACCATTTAACCACCATATGATAATTTCGTATTATTAAAACATATGGCAAATAAGAATCTCATTATATTATATTATTTTTTGGAAAATTCCGGATATATATCTAATGTTGCGAAATAATCATCGCTTGTTTCTGCGCGTCTAATCAGAGAAAATGTCCCATCCTGCTTAAGCATTATTTCCGAACTTCTCAGTTTTCCGTTGTAGTTATACCCCATAGAATGTCCATGCGCACCTGTATCGTGAATAAACAAAATATCCCCATATTCAATTTTCGGCAAAAATCTATCTATAGCAAACTTATCACTATTTTCACATAATGAACCTACTACATCGTATTTGAATTTTATAGGATTGTTTTCTTTTCCTAAAACAGTAATATGATGATAAGCGCCATAAATTGCAGGCCTCATTAAGTGAGCAGCACAAGCATCAACCCCAACATATTCTTTATAAGTATGCTTAAAGTGTAAAACTTCAGTTACTAACCCACCATACGGTGCAAGCATGAATCGACCCAACTCAGTATAAATGCTTAACCCACCTGTTTCTTTTGAATTGAATACTTCGTTGTAAACTTTTTGGACTCCATTTCCTACTTCAATAATATCAACTTCTTCTTCCTCAGGCTTATATGGGATTCCTATCCCTCCACTAAGATTTACAAAATCGAATTTAGCTCCTGTTTTTTCCTTTAAATCTTGGATAAGTTTAAACAATAACCCCGCGAGTTCAGGATAATATGAATTACCTTTAGTATTGCTTGCGAGGAATGCATGTATACCAAAAGAACGAACTCCTTTTTTTTGCAAGATTTCAATTGCCTCGTACATTTGCTCTGTTGTCAAGCCATATTTTGCATCGGCAGGATTGCCCATAATTTGGGTCCCAATTTTAAACTCTCCGCCAGGATTATATCTTAAAGAAATCTTGTCTGGTATACCTGCATGTTTTTCTAAAAAGTCAATATGTGTTATATCATCCAAATTAATAATTGCCCCAAGTTTTTTTGCATAAATATATTCCTCAGCAGCAGTTTCATTGGACGAAAACATTATATCTTCTCCGAAAAAACCTAATCTTTCCGCCATCATCAACTCTGTGAGTGAGGAACAGTCCAACCCAAAACCTGCCTTTTTCATTATTTTTAAGATCGCAGGATTTGGTGTAGCCTTTACAGCAAAATATTCTTTAAAGCCTTTATTCCATGAAAACGCTTTTTTAAGATTACCTATATTGTTTTCTATTCCACTCTCATCATATATGTGGAAAGGGGTTGAATATTTTGCTTTAATTTCTAAAGCTTTTTCCAGAGTGATAAAGGGATTTTTCATTTACATTTTCTCCTAATAAACTAAAAATTTTTGCACTAGTTTAGTAATTATATTATCAATATCATTGTTAAGTCAAACTATAACTATGTCTCTAACAAGGGGATAATGTTTGATTTATCTTTTATCACTGTGTTAATATTACTATATTAATTTAGGAGGTTCTAAAATATGACTAATAGCATCACAAACAACAAAGAAATTCTTGATTTTATCGATAAATACTCGAAGATATTGACCCCAGATAGAATTGTATGGATAGATGGAACAAAAGAACAAAAGGCTGCTCTTACTGAGGAGGCTGCTTCCACTGGAGAAATCATTAAGCTTAATGAAAAATTACTGCCCGGATGCGTTTATCACAGGACTGCTGTTAACGATGTCGCAAGAGTCGAACACAGAACATTTATCTGTTCAAAAGAACAAAAAAATGCAGGGCCAACAAATAATTGGATGGATCCCGAATCTGCTTATAAAATGTTAGATGGGATTGCAACGGGTGGAATGAAAGGAAGAACTATGTATATTATTCCTTACTCGATGGGAAAAATAGGTTCTCCTTTTGCTAAATATGGTATTGAACTAACTGACAGCATTTATGTTGTTCTAAATATGCTAATTATGACTAGAGTAAGCCTTGATGTTTTAGCTGGTATTGAAAAAACTGGAGAATTCGTAAAAGGTATTCATAGCAAAGTAAAATTAGATTTGGAAAACAGGTATATATGCCATTTTCCCGAAGATAATTTGATTTATTCATTAAACAGTGGATATGGTGGAAATGTTCTCCTTGGAAAGAAATGCTTTGCTTTGAGAATAGCTTCTTATCAAGCTTGGAAACAAGGTTGGATGGCGGAACATATGCTTATTCTTGGGGTACAAAAACCTGATGGAGAAGTTAAATACATTTGTGCAGCATTCCCTTCTGCTTGCGGGAAAACGAATCTTGCAATGTTAATTCCACCTGAGACATATACAAAAAAAGGATATAAAGTATTTACAGTTGGGGATGATATCGCTTGGTTACGTCCTGGAAAAGATGGAAGATTATACGCAATAAATCCCGAAAATGGATTCTTTGGTGTTGCCCCAGGAACAAATATGAAGTCAAATCCAAATGCTTTGATTTCAACACAAAAAGATACTATTTTTACAAACGTTGTTTATATCCCTCAAACGAGAACAGTATGGTGGGAAGGATTAGATAAAAATCCACCCAAAGATGCAGAAGACTGGATTGGGAATAAATGGTATGGCGGTCTCACCGATTCAGAAGGAAAACTGATAAAGGGCGCGAACCCCAACAGCAGATTTACTTCCCCGGCAATTAATTGCCCCTGTATATCAAGTGAGTTCGAAAATCCCCAAGGAGTACCTGTATCAGCAATAATATTCGGAGGCAGAAGAGCCAAGGCCGCACCTCTTGTGTACGAAGCTCATAACTGGGAACATGGTGTATTTATTGGTTCAATTATGGCTTCAGAGACAACTGCAGCCGCTTCAGGCGCTGTGGGTGTAGTTAGACATGATCCAATGGCAATGCTTCCTTTCTGTGGTTATAATATGGCTGATTATTTTGCGCATTGGTTGAATATTGGCGCTAAATTATCCCATCCTCCAAGAATATTCAATGTTAATTGGTTCAGGCTTGATAATTCCGGCGATTTTATTTGGCCTGGATTCGGGGATAACATGAGAGTTTTAGATTGGATTTTGAGACGGTGTGAAGATGCTATTGATGCTGTCGATTCCCCTATCGGATTCATGCCAAAAGCTGAAGATATTAATCTTGAAGGCCTGGACTTCTCAAAGGAAAAACTAATTTCCATATTAGATAGTGATAAATCAGTGTGGACAGAAGAAGCAAAGGAAATTGAGAATTTCTACACGACTAAGTTTGGAGATACTCTTCCAAAACAGCTCTACAAACAACTCGCGAACTTAAAAGAGAGATTAAAATAATCCAATTCAATCAATGATTAAAAAGAAAAAAAGACGGGAACAATTTCCGTCTTTTTTTAATTACCAAAAAACTTTCCCAAAATAAATGGTATAAACGGATGATCTAGTTTTGAGATCTTCGAAACAGCAAGAGATTTATCATATGTGATTGCTTTCATTTCTACCCTCACATCCCCTTTATCATTTATTTCGAGAGCCCCACATCTTGCCATAGCCGGAGAAACGTGCGGAGTCCCGAGGGGTCCAAAGTTAATATATCTTATTATACCCCCGTCAGAATTTTTGTGTGACTTATTATCCTGAGAATAATGTGTGTGCCCAAAAAAAACAATTTCAGCTTCAATTTCAGAGAAAATATTTTTCAAATCCTGGGTTTTTATTGGCAAATCGGGAACGGCGGCAGTTTCATTTGAAGTAACCCATTTAAAGTGAGTAAAAGCTATTCGAGTCCCATTAATATTTCTAGAAACAACGTAAGGAAGATTCCTAATATAAGCTTGATATTCTGAATTTGTTCTATTAAACATATATTCAGTATATGACTCCAATTCATTTTTTGCTTCATAATTACCTAAAAAAAGCTTATTTGAATATGCATCATGATTACCCTTAACCATCGAAAAATTTTTAAGGTTAAGAAGCGTATCAAAACAAGCATTTGTGTCAGCCCCGAAATGGCAAACATCTCCTAAACACATAATCTCATCACAATCTTTGAGTTCCAGCAAAGCGCTGTTTAAAGCCTCTAGATTTGAATGAACATCGCTGATAATCCCGATCTTCATATATTTATTATATCTCCTCATCCAATGGACGAATTTTAATCTGATCGGTACTATTTGATACAGAATTAGTAATTTTATCAAAATCTAAGAAAGGTAAATAGTAAGGAGGTATATTAGCATTTGTGGTAAGAGACGAAATTGAACTACGAGCATATGGATAAAGAGTCTCTGACGCCTCTTTTGTCATTTCTTGAATATTTATGGGCCTAATGATTTTAAAATCCCCTACCAAAGTCACGTCAAGATTAAATGGGGTATCTAACTGCTCAGTTTTACTTATGCTTACTTTTATAGAGAGTCTGCACAAATCTCCTTTTAAAGCCATATCAAACCGAACATTCGGGTGGATATTAAACGCCTTTGATGTTTTTGCAGAATCATTAACCTCAAACTCTATTTTCTTTAGTACATAACCCAATATTTGTAAATTTTGCATTTCTTCCTTTTCTTATTCACTATTTCATCTTATTGTGACTAATTTTTACTGGGATTTCTGTGGCAACGTGAAATCCATAGCCGTTTACTTCAGCGGCCTTCGTTACATACATAAAAGCCTCTGGATCAACTCGTTTTACTAATCTCTTTAGTTCTTGAGATTGTCTTCTTTTCACTACACATATCAATAAAATTCTTTCCCCATTAGTATACATCCCTTGCCCCTTCAAAACAGTAGCACCTCTTTTCAGCTCGGATATTATGGCTTTTCCCATGTCTTGGTATTTGTTTGTAATAATGTTAAAAACTAAACTTGATTGAGTGCCGTTTGAGATAAAATCAGCAACCTGAGAAGTAAGAAACAAAGTGATAAAAGAATAAAGAATGGGAGTCATTACATTTATAAAAATTTTATTTGCATCTGTGGTTGAATCTTCTCTGAGAAACCCAACAATTCCTGAAAACAGTACGACTACACTGTCAAACAAAAAAATCAGCCAATTAACATTGAATTGTGGGAGTTTCCTTGAAGTAAGTCTAGCTATGATATCGGTCCCGCCTGCGGAACTATTAGTCAATAAATTTATTCCCAACGATACACCGCTAAGAACACCTCCTGCCAAAGAGGCAAGAATTACTACTCCACTTTCAATTCCAGTTCCTTGAAACATCGGAAATTCTACGATTGAAAACAATCCCATAAATCCTGCATATAAAAAAACACAATATATTGTCCGAAGAACAAATTGTTTGTTTAACAGTAAAAACGCTGCGATTAGTAAAGGTACATTCAAAAGGAGAACAATTACCGCGGGATTAAATACTGTATCTGCGAGATTCAAATTATATATCGCCACTATATTGTAAGTTATAGATGCGATACCTCCAATTCCTCCAGGAGCGAAGGCATTGGGAACAATAAACGAATAGGTTGCAATAGATCGTAAAACACTAATTGCCCCCAGTAGGAGGTATATGAGTAATTCACTAATAACCTTTTTTTTGCGCTCTTTTATCATAAATAACTCTCTTTGTATTCAATTATATCTATTTGAACATTATAAGGCAACTTAGAATAAACAAAAAAAGGACCTTCCTTGAAAGTCCTTCCTTTTTAAATTATTACAAACTATTTAGTACCAAAGAGCCGATCCCCTGCATCACCTAATCCAGGTAAGATATATCCGTTTTCATTTAATTGTCTGTCACAAGTAGCCACAAAAACCTTAATTTCCGGATGTTCTTTAACAACATTTTTGATTCCTTCGGGGGCTGCAATTATTGACATCAATCTGATATTTAAACAACCTCTATTTTTTAGTAGAGATATTGCAGCATTTACGGAACCTCCTGTTGCCAACATTGGATCAAGCAAAATACATAATTTATCTTCGATTCCGTCTGGTAATTTACAATAATATTCGTGGGGCTCTAAAGTCTTTTCATCACGATACAGGCCTATATGCCCAACGTGTGCAGTTGGAAATAACATATGCACTCCGTTCACCATACCTAATCCCGCTCTTAATATCGGAATAACTGCTACCGAATTTTCTAAGACCATAGTTTGTGGGCATGTTTCTAATGGAGTCTCGACCGTAACGACCCTGGTAGGAACATCTTTTAAACATTCAAACGTCATTAAAGCTGTAATCTCTGCTACTAGTTCCCTAAACATCTTAGTGTTTGTATTCTTGTCCCGCAAAATAGCTATTTTATGTTGAATTAAAGGATGATTAAATACTGTAACATTTGGTCCAAATTCCATTATTTCTCCTTACTTTCCTTATTCAATTACAGATTTCTCACTACCATCACTATTATCTAGAACTTCTGAATCAGTATCTAAAGAAGCTTTTGTTTCCTCGATGATAACACCCTTTTTCTTGTCTTCCAAAGAATCCTCTTTGTTTTCAGATTTTTCTCCTTTTCTCTTTTCGGGGAAAATCAGATTGAGTAAAATTCCCGCAAGTGTGGAAAGAGCAAGAGGTGATATTTCAATTTTTCCTATCATTATCTTTAAATTATTATTACCCGTGATATCTCCAGCCAAACTCATTGCTCCAAGCCCAAGACCAATTGATAATACAACTGACACAATTATCATATTTCTGCTGTTGGTAAAGTCAACCTTACCATCAACTAATGCACGAAGCCCCGAAGCAGAAATCATACCAAAAAGAACTATGGATGCTCCACCGATTACTGCACTAGGAATAGTTGCAAGAAAGTCTCCAAAAATAGAAAATATTCCAAAAAATACAGCTAATATGGCAGCCAAAAAGATATTTTTTGGGGAATAGTTTTGAGTTATAGCTAAAACAGCTGTGTTCTCTCCATATGTCGTGTTAGAAGGTCCTCCAATCAAACCAGCAATCATAGTTCCGACACCATCCCCCATAACTGTCCTATGGAGACCAGGATCTACCATGAAGTCTTTACGACAAATAACACTGTTTGCAGAAATATCCCCAAGATGTTCCATGAAAGTGACAATAGCTATAGGCACGATTGCTAAAAAGCCGTTCAAAAAGGAAGCGCCCGTCATATTTGCGTAACCTTTGTAAAAAGACAATTCTTTTCCAATGTTTTGAAAAATTATAATCCTGTCAACACTAAAAGCATTTTTGTACGAAACAAGCCCGATAATCGCGGCATAAATATACCCGACAACAAAACCTATAAGCACTGGGATAACCTTTAAAAAGCTTTTTGGTTTAGCAAAAGCACTTGTCAGGATTATTGACAACGCTGTAACACCTGCTGTTGTCCATTGTTGCCATGCCTTTCCTCCAAACAGTTCATAGTTGATGATAATATTATTCCAGAACATTTTTGGGGCTAAAATCATACCGATTATGATAATTACCGGCCCTATTACAACTGGAGGAAATAGTTTCTTGACCTTTTCAACTCCCACTTTTTTTATTATAAAAGAAAAACCGATATAAACTGCTCCCGCAAGAATCAAACAAAGAGAGGCAACTGCCATAGCGTCTTGCCATTCGACAGAATACTTAACCTTCCCGCTCCCTACTATTGAAATTAAAGCGGGAAGAAAAGCAAATGAGCTTCCGAGAAACACAGGGACTTTCTTTTGAGTAATAAAATAAAAAGCAATTGTTCCCAACCCTGCGGCAATCAAACCCATGGAAATACTCATATTTGTCAATATTGGGACAAGAATTGTTGCACCTAACATAGCAAACATATGCTGAAAAGCAAGTACTATTTCTTTTGGGGAATAATGATAACTACCATCTTTCTTAAAACAGCTTAAAAAGTCTTTTGCCATATAACCCTCCTAGACAATTTTTCTTATTCTAACACTCACTTATCAAAGTGTCAATGCGTGATAAATAACAAAATTAGAAAATGCTTTACAATTACTAAAAATTTTTCTTGTTCTAAAAAAAGCGTTGTTAGTACGAAAAATAGTACTGTTATTTTGCTATGTTACTTGAAAAAGCTTATGAAATACAGTGTTAAAGGATTAAAGTGAACGGGCCATCATTATCTTGTTCAATGGTCATATGAGCTCCGAAAGACCCAAGACAAATCGGTACACCTTGGGCTTTAATTGCATCGGCGAAACCCTGATATAAAACTAAAGCATTGGCCGCCGTTGCCGCAAAAGAAAAATCTGGTCTATTCCCTTTCCAGGAATCAGCCAAAAGGGTAAATTGTGATATTAATAAAATTTCTCCACTAATGTCTTTAATAGATAATCCAATTTTTCCATCGTTGTTTTCAAATATTCTTAAGGCAACAATTTTTTTTGCGTACTTTAATATATCTTCCGAAGTGTCGTCTTTAGAAATGCCCAGATATACACAAATTCCTTTTCCAATTGAGGAAATCAGTTTCCCATCAACAAATAGTTTGGCATGGTTTACCCTTTGAATAACAAATTTCATCGTTTTCTGTATCTTATGTCACAAAATTAGCCGTTAATAAGAGAGGTTAATGTTACAGGGTCCAGGATTTGCCCATCCTTATATACTCTCATATTCCCACTAGAAATCTCATCGATTAGAATTACTTTCTTTCCACTATATCCAAATTCAAACTTAATATCCCATAAATCCATACCCTTAGACTCTAAAACCTCGGATACTATCTTTGTGATTTTCAATGTCTGTTTTTTCATACTTTTAAACTGTCTTGAGTCCATTATCTCCAGGGCTTCAAGACCCTCTGCAGTAATTAATGGATCACCTCTTTTATCATCTTTTAGAGTTGTTTCAACATACCCGTCTTTTAACGTTGTACCATTTTGGATATAATCACCATACCTCTTTATGAAACTTCCGGTCGCTTTTAATCTGCAAATTACTTCAAGACCTTTTCCAAATACCTTTGCAGGCAATACCTCCATAGTTCCTTTTTCAAAATCGGCACTAATGTAGTGGGTTTTTATTCCCTCTTGTTTAAGTTTTTCGAAGAATAAAACAGAAGTTTTAAGGTTTGCCTTGCCTATCCCCTCAATCTTTAACCCGATTGAGTTTTCACCTGGATCAAATTTTCCGTCTTTTCCAGTTACATCATCCTTAAACTCCAAAAGATTGTTACCATTCTCTAAGCTGTAAACATTTTTGGTCTTTCCTGTATATAATAGTTTCATATTTATCCTCCCACCTTTTCTTAAATTATATATTCATTTTAAGATACAACGCAATTGAAATTAAGTCTATGTTAATTGACTTTCAACAATCCCTTTTGATATAATTCTTCCTGTCAAATACATTTGGGGATATGGCTCAGTTGGTAGAGCGATGCGTTCGCAATGCATAGGCCAGGGGTTCGAATCCCCTTATCTCCACCACAATACTATTAGTTGCTATATGCAACTTTTTTTATCAAAATATTTTGAGAAAATTACAAAAATTCATTGTTTTTCAGAAAAAATCCTTCCAATAGAAAAATTTTCTATGATTAAAAATTAATACTGTGATAGGGATTTATTTAACTGCTTCTTGTACTCTTCCACCACTTCAGCAGGAGCAACAATTTTTATTTTATCCTGATAGGTAAAAACCCAACTGTAAAACGTTGGACTAATTCTTGCTTCAAAATGGGCTGAGAACTTGTTGTTAGGCATTTCAAACATGGAAATCGAGTCTCCAAATTGATCTTTGAGTTGCACAATTATATCGGGAGAATTTTCACAAATAAGATGAACCTTCTTCTTATCTCCGGTAAACATTCTAATTGTTTCAGTCATCATTTTCTCAAGATCATAATCTTTTAGACAAGAAATATCTGTTCTGTCTTCAGACTCGATTTCCACTCTATCCATTTTATCAACTCTAAATATTGATGTATCTTTATACTTATCAGAAAATCCAATTAAATAATATTTGCTTTCATTAACAACCAAAGCCAACGGATTCAAAAAATATCTTTCCCCAGATTTTCTAAAAACTCTTTTCCCAGAAATGTCAATATCAAAATATTGGAAAGAAACCTTCTTGTTATCGTGAATCGCTCTGTCAATATAATCAATAGAGTAATATACACATTCGTTAGTTGTTTTTGAGTGATTAACCCAGTTATATGAACTTTTTAATTCACTATGTTTGGGAGAGCCAACCAACAAGCCCATTTTTTTAATTAACAAATCGGTCTTTTTTTGAGAAATAAAGTTGGCTGAAGTAACTGCATCAATTAATATTCTAATTTCCGGGACTTCGAATGTCCTGTCAACAATTTTATACTCATTGTAGTTCTTTCTCTCGACAAGTATCTCGTATCCATTAGCGTTTAAAACCTCAATATCATTATAAAGCGTTTTACGGTCACATTTGATTCCCATATCATTTAATTTTATTAAAATCTCTTTGGTAGTTAAAGGATGATCCTCATCAGTGTTAAAAGTTAATATTTCAAGAATCTTTAATAGCTTTACTTTTTGTGAAATCTCCATATATCCTCCATCTCTCTTAAATACTTTATCACATGTAAAATATCATGTAAATACCGAAAATTTACCATATAATGATAATAAGTTTCTAATGTATCAAAGTCACAATAGAGAGGCATTATTGAAAAATAGCATTGACATAATCTTTTATTAAACATAATATCTATCTGTAGGTAAAGGAGGAGGTTAGTATGGATATTTTTTATGAAAAATTTTCAACCCTATTGGATAAAGAAGATAAAGAAAATTGTGTATCTTTTATAATGTCTCTGTTTCAAAATGCATCATCACCAAATGATATCGTAAATGTTTATACGAAAATATTAGCACGAGCACTTAATGAGATAGGATGTAGCATAGCCGATCGAAATATTTGTATATGGAAAGAGCATATTAGAAGCTCTATTGTAAGAACTATCCTTGAAAACGCGTATCCATTTATTGTAAAAATAAGAAATGATATTAAGTCTACAAATGGAAAGACTGTTGCTGTCATTTGCCCTGATGGTGAATATCACGAAATCGGAGCACGGATGATTTCTGATTTTTTCTCTTTGGCTGGATTTGAGAGTATCTATGTTGGAGCAAGCACCCCAAAGGAAGAGTTTATTAATGCTTTGAATTATAAAAAAATCGATATTTTTGCACTTAGCATTACAAATTACTATAATTTAGTATCTGCCAAGAAAACCATCACTGCAATCAAAGAAAAGGCTGGAAACAGTGTGTTAATTGCAGTTGGAGGCCAGGCATTCAACAATAATCCTTCTGCAGTATCATCAATCGGAGCGGACATTCTCCTCCACACATTTGAGGACATCTGGAACCTCGGGAACACAATGAAGGAGGATAAATAATATGCTACTTCCGTTTAAAATTGCATTAAGATTCCTCAAATCTTCAAAAGGTCAAACTATTTTAATTACTCTTGGAATAGCCATTGGGGTTTCTGTTCAGCTTTTTATTGGACTTTTAATACAAGGATTACAAGCGAGCTTAGTCGATAAAACAGTAGGCAGTACTTCACATATCACAATCTCTTCTGCTGAAACGGATAAAAATATTGATAACTATGCAGACATTATACAAACCGTTTCTGCCATCGACGGAATCAAGGTAGCATCTGCTTCGCTAGATAAGACAGCCTTTATTGTCGTTGAGGGAGCTGAAGGTCAAAACGACTCTTCAGAATACATTCTTGTTCGAGGACTGACACTTGATAAAGCTGACACGATTTATAAGTTTAGTGATTCTTTCATCGATAAATCAACCATGAATATGCCTTCCCTGCCTAACGAGGTAATCGTTGGAAAAGAATTTTCCGAAACCCTTGGCTATACTGTAGGGAATCAATTTGAAATATCTATTGCTACAAGAGATTCATATAAAACAGAAACAGTAACTATAACAGGAATTTTCGATTTAAAAGTATCTTCTTTAAATAAAACCTGGGTAGTTTCCGATATTAATACTGTTCAAGACTTATTTGATACCGGTACGATAGCCTCTACAATTGAAATCCAATTACTTGATGTGTTTGCTTCTGACACGATATTGCCCGAAGTAACTGCAGCTCTACCTCCCGCCTCCTTGCTAAGAGCAGTGGATTGGAAGGCACAAAACGAGAGTTTGCTTTCGGGATTAAATGGGCAAACAATTTCAAGTTTAATGATCCAAGTGTTTGTAGTAATTTCAGTAGTATTGAGCATCGCTAGCGTGCTAATTATTTCCGTAATTCAACGTCAAAAACAAATAGGCATACTCAAGGCTATGGGAATAAAAGATGGCATGTCGAGTATAATTTTCCTTACTCAGGGCTTCTTGCTAGGCTTGATGGGAGCGATAGTTGGTCTACTGCTAGGAATTTTGCTTATCGTTGCCTTTACCACTTTTGCTCTAAATCCTGACGGTACACCCCTTATCCCAATGAAATTAGACCCAGGATTTATTGCTCTTTCCGGCGCAATAGCAATTACTGCATCAACTCTTGCTTCCCTTTTGCCTGCAGCTAAATCGAAAAACCTAAATCCTATTGAGGTGATTAGAAATGGATAATATACTTGAACTAAAAAATATAAACAAAATTTATGGCAATGGAGAATTTAAAACACAAGTTCTATATGATGTAAATCTCAATATCGAAAAAGGTAGTTTTAATTCTATTATTGGAGAATCAGGAAGCGGGAAGAGTACTCTGCTAAATATAATTGGCACTCTTGATAAACCCACCTCAGGTGAAGTACATATTAATAATATCCGCACTGATTCTATGAAAAGAGCTGAGTTGGCCGACTTAAGAAATCAAACATTAGGCTTTATTTTTCAGTTTCACTATCTTTTACCAGAGTTCACTGCTTTTGAAAATATTTTGATACCATACTTGATGAAAAACTCAAAACCTTCGAAAGAAATAGTCGAAAGAGCAAATGAGCTAATAGAATTAGTAGGTCTTACAAAAGTAAAAAATAATCTTGCTACTAAAATGTCAGGTGGGCAGCAACAAAGAACCGCAATAGCCCGCGCATTAATCAATAATCCAGCAATAATACTTGCAGATGAGCCTACTGGTAATTTAGATTCGGATACAACTGAAAAAATATATACCCTGCTTAGAAAAGTAAATGAATCGTTTGGCACGACCTTTATAATTATCACACACGACAGAAGAATTGCTGAAAAAGCAGATCGAAATATCGAAATAAAAGATGGGAGAATAAATATCGATATTTTACGCTAAATACTTATAACTTACTATTTCACCCTACTTTTTTTAAAAAAACGTATCACTTTTCATTAAAAACACCCCTATTAACTGGGGTGTTTTTGGAGCTAATGACTGGAATCGAACCAGCGACCTGTTCATTACGAGTGAACCGCACTACCGACTGTGCTACATTAGCATTATTGTGGATATAAAAATCCACAATTCTCTAAAAGTTATTTTGAATGTTCTTCAACCGCAACTGCAACTGCAACTGTGGCTCCGACCATAGGATTATTACCCATTCCTATTAATCCCATCATTTCAACGTGTGCAGGGACAGAACTAGACCCAGCAAATTGAGCATCACCATGCATTCTTCCCATAGTGTCTGTTAAACCGTAGGAAGCAGGCCCTGCCGCCATGTTATCAGGGTGTAAGGTTCTACCCGTTCCACCACCACTTGCAACAGAAAAGTATTTCTTTCCATTTTCAATTGCCCATTTTTTATAAGTTCCACTGACTGGGTGTTGAAATCTTGTTGGGTTTGTACTATTTCCTGTAATTCCTACATCGGCACCCTCTTTTATCATAATCGCAACACCTTCGTTCACATCATCTGCCCCATAACATCTGACCTTAGCTTTCTCACCTTCACTAAAAGCAACTTCCCTTACTATTGTAAGTTCATCAGTGCATTGATCATATTTTGTTTGAACATAAGTAAAACCATTTATTCTGCTAATTATATAAGCCGCGTCTTTTCCAAGACCATTAAGAATTACTCTTAGCGGATTCTTTCGTACTTTATTAGCTGACTTTGCAATTCCTATTGCTCCCTCTGCAGCGGCAAAACTCTCGTGTCCAGCAACAAAAGCAAAACATTGAGTTTCTTCTCTTAAAAGCATCGCAGCTAAATTCCCATGTCCAATTCCGACTTTTCTAACGTCAGCTACTGAACCAGGGATACAAAAAGCCTGCAGGCCCAATCCAATTGCCTCGGCCGCGGCAGAAGCCTTATGAATACCATTTTTAATTGCATACGCACAGCCAACAGTATATGCCCAAACCGCATTTTCAAAGGCGATTGGTTGTATTCCCTTTACTATTTTTTCTACATCAATACCTTTTTGTAGGCAAATATTTTTTGCTTCCTCTAGTCCGGAAATCCCTGCTCCTTCTAAAAACGCAGATATTTTTGCTATTCTTCTTTCAAATCCTTCAAAACTTATACTCATTGAAAACCTCCCTTATTGGACTCTTGGATTGATGATAGTTACTGCTTCATCAAACCGACCATATTTACCAGTACAACTCTTTAATGCTGCTTCTGGAGATATTCCTTTTATTGTAATTTGTTCCATCATTGGCCCTAGTTTTACAAACTCATAGCCAATTACTTCGTTATTGCTATCTAATCCAAGTCTCGTAACATAACCTTCTGCCATCTCTAGATACCTTACTCCCTTTTTTGAAGTAGAATACATAGTGGCAACTTGACTTCTCAATCCTTTTCCAAGATCTTCAAGCCCAGCTCCAATGTGAAGACCACCTTCAGAGAAAGCTGACTGGCTTCTTCCATATACTATTTGCAAAAATAATTCCCTCATCGCAGTATTAATTGCATCACAAACTAAATCAGTGTTCAGCGCTTCCAGTATGGTCTTTCCAGTAAGAATTTCTGCAGCCATTGCAGCAGAGTGAGTCATCCCAGTACATCCTAGGGTTTCGACCAAAGCTTCTTCTATTACACCGTTCTTTATGTTTAAAGTTAATTTACAGGCTCCTTGTTGAGGGGCGCACCAACCAACTCCGTGAGTTAACCCGCTGATATCCTTTATTTCCTTCGCCTGGACCCACTTTCCCTCTTCAGGTATTGGAGCCGGTCCGTGGTTGCATCCTTTTGTTACGCAAAACATTTTTTCCACTTCATTTGTGTACTCCATTGTAATCCTCCTTGAATAATCAAATTTGTATTTTTCCATTGTTAGTTTACATTATTGTAGGAATTATATCAAATAAAAAAAGAGACTGAATAAAAAGAAGGAGCATATTTTTCAATATGCCCCTAGCTAAGATTCGTTAAAATCAAGCAATACGCAAACCCGCACGAAGCAGGTGGGCTAACTATTCCAGACACTCTGTCTTCCTCTGACATCGAGTACCCTCGGGAGGCCTGACATAACTGAATGGAAGGACTTCGTATGCCCTGTGTATTAATTGGGGTTTCAATTCAGCTTAACCCAACGTTTCCTAGACCATTTATATTATACCAAGTAAACATGCAGGTTTCAATATCTCTTGAAAACCCCGTCTTTAGAAGTTAACACCAGTTTGTTTAGAGCGATTTTTCTAAATTTTCAATTATAAAGCCCTAACCTAGG
>MWEH01000120.1 GCA_002070965.1 Firmicutes bacterium ADurb.Bin080
GATATTGCTTTTTTCCAAATCAACATCATCGTCATATTTCTGTTTGTAAATGCGCTTGTAGTGATTATAAACAGCTACGGAGATGATTTCTTTAGCGCTATCCTGGCCTATTACATATTGGTCTAAATATGCCTTTATTTTGCTGGGAACCGGTGCTTCAAATTCTTCCGGATGAATTTCCTCTTTACTGGAATCAATTATATTGTGGCACATCACAATACATTCATCACAAATGTTACCAGCAATTCCTCTGATTAGATTCTTAACTTCATGCTCGCCTCTTCCGCAAAAGGAACAGGTTAAAGTTCTGTATTTATCCAAGGATTCCTCCTTTTATTCTGTTTCTTGTTTTTTCGTTAACTGTATTTTATGCTCTATTATTCTTTTCTTACACGGCTTAAATTTCGTCAAGCTATTTTCGCACGGAAATAACCTCATCTATAATTCCGTATTCTTTTGCCTCTTCCGCGCTCATAAAATAGTTCCGTTCCGTGTCTTCCAGAATTTTTTCTATGCTTTGACCGCTGTGATTATGCAAAATTTCATTCATTCTACCCCGCAAATAGAGAATTTCCTTTGCCTGAATTTCTATATCGGTTGCCTGTCCCTGAGCTCCTCCCATGGGCTGATGAATCATAATTCTGCTATTAGGCAGGGCAGTTCTTTTTCCGGGAGCACCAGCTGCCAGTAACACAGCTGCCATACTTGCTGCCTGGCCAATACAGATCGTACTCACGCTGGGCTTAATATATTGCATTGTATCATAGATAGCAAGTCCGGCAGAGATAACCCCCCCGGGACTATTAATATACATATAAATATCTCGCTCAGGGTCTTCACCTTCCAAATGAAGTAATTGCGCTACCACCGTATTTGCCAAATTATCTTCAATTACTCCGCCAACGAAGACAATTCTGTCTTTTAGTAATCGGGAATAAATGTCGTAGGCACGTTCAGATCTACCTACTTGTTCTATAACTATTGGGACAAAACTCATTGTTCCTCCTCACTTTTTTCCATCTCGGGTTCAATATTGTTTTCTTCTTCGGTTTCTTCCTCAATCACAAACTCACAGGTTTGTGCGATTTGTCTTAAGATAAAATATTCTTTAGCATCAGTAGCAATATCCTCAGAAGAAATATCACTCATATAATTTTCTTTATACGCTTCCGAGCCCATATTCTTTAAAATGGCTAAATGGGTTATGTATTCTTCTATCATTTCGTCAGTAAGCTCAATAGGCATAAGCCGTAATAGATTATCGGTAATATAATTTTTTACTAAGATAGAAGAATAAGCTATGTAGTAATACTGATAATAATATTCCTGGACTTTATCATTTTTAATATCCTTAATTTGATCTTCCACAAGATGTTTTATAGTTTTAACGGGTAACGGAAACTGGTTTTCTATAAAAAGCTTAGTTATAAGGGCATCGATTTCTATATTTATATTTGTATGTTCATTTTTCAATCTTAGATCATCTCTGATTTTTGCTTTCATATCTTCCATAGAATCAAATTCCATATCTTTGGCAAATTCATCATCAAGTTCCGGATAATCTGGTCTGGAAATACTATTCACCATTATGTGGCAATCATATTCTGCTTCATTATCCAGCGGAAGTTTATCATCATCAATGGCTTCCACAATATCAATTCCGGTTAATTTAACTTGGGCTGTGTCACCAATTTTCAGGTCTAATAGTTCCGGTAGCATACCCTGTTCTTTATCTATCCCGGAATATAAGATGCCTGTCCTGGTATAATTTTCATTATTATGCTGAAATGAAATCTCTACTTCTACTGTATCTTGTTCCCCTGCTGTTTCTACATCAATCACCCGGCAATTTGATTTTTGTAATTCTATAATGAAATTATCCACTTCTGCTTCTAAATCTTTCGGTTTATAAGGAACGGTTAAACCTTCTATCTGTTTGAATTCCAGAACCGGTTCGTGTTCAATCTCAATCTGGATTGTCATATCACTGCCTTTTTCCCATTGGATGTCTTTTACATCAGGCATAGATAGATATTTTATATTATTTTCCTCAACAACTTTCCTAAAGACCTCAACTGTATAATCTTCAATAAAATAGTTCTTGATTTTGTCTGCATACATCCTCTCCACGGCATTAAGCGGAGCTTTACCCTTCCGAAAACCTGGAACACTAATATCCTTTGCCGCTTTTTTCAGATATTTTGCGTATGCCACATCAACTTCTGCAGAAGGAATATTAAGATTAATTTCCTTGGTTACCGCATTTACTTGATTGATTTCTACTTGCACTCTTTTTCTCCTGTGTTTTTTAGCTTAAAAAATCTGGTGCGAAAGAGGGGACTTGAACCCCTATGAGTTATCCTCACTGGATCCTAAGTCCAGCGCGTCTGCCAATTCCGCCACTTTCGCACTCTTTTTATTATAAAACAAACCAAAAAAAATAATCTCGCCCTTCTGTCAAGTGCTGCGTTATTAGTTTGCTATATAAGGATTAAGAAAAAACTAAAAAATTCAGGCATTCCCATAAAAAAAACGCTGTGGAAAAGTTATAACCTAGTGTTGTTTATTTAGATATGCAGTGTAAATGGCTAAAGTTTTAATTTTGTTATGTAGTGAGAAACGGGATACAATTTAAAAAAGTTCCGTAGGAACGACATATACTAACGACGGTTTTCAAACCGGCGAACAAGGTGCCAGGATAATATAATAACTCATCACAGGTGAAAAAGTTCCGTAGGAACGACACATATTAACGACGGTTTTCAAACCGGCGAACAAGGTGCCAGGATAATATAATAACTCATCACAGGTGAAAAAGGGGCTGTCCCGAAACTAAAAGTTAGTTTTTAGACAGTTAATATAAGCGATTTTAATGAACAAGCTCCCCTTGAGGAGACATTTATGTATATCCAAAAACACCAAAATATGAACTTTTTGAAGGTTGTGAGACAGCCCCGACATATACTAACGACGGTTTTCAAATCGGCGAAAAAATCGGAAGGTTGACATCCTCGTCAACCTACCTCTCACGCTTTATTTCTTTACCGCAAAGCCAGCGGTAACGAAAAACCTGGGTGCCGAATTCCGATTCGGCAAATACCGTCAGGCATACTTTTTTTAAAGGACTTCGTCTTTTTTGGCAAATGCTATGGGTAGCCGAACTCCGATTCGGCAAATGCCGTCAGGCATATTTTTTTTCAAAGGTCTCCGACATTATTGGCAAATCGGAATTTGCCA
>MWEH01000121.1 GCA_002070965.1 Firmicutes bacterium ADurb.Bin080
CACTAAGTATACACAAGTTGAGTGCAACTCATCACTTTTTTTTGCCCCTCCCCTAGGGGAGGCCTGTCCCTTTCTACTTCTTCCTTCCTCCTAATTACTTCCTTCTCTAACTACCTTTCCTCTTTATGCAATTGTGTAACAAATGTATTGTAATCCTACAGAAAGTGTGCTCCAAAAATGTATTCTAGTCTAGACACTATTTTGAAAAAGATCGATAACACTTGGAGATTTGCTTTTTGAAAAGTATTTTGGATATATACGATTACTTTTCATTCTGAATCCTATTTCATAGTTTTTGTTTTACCTTCTGAATTGTGTTAATATTATTCTAAGCTGAAAGTCAATATAAAACATTTTTTTATGGAGATTAGACCGTAACGATTTATCTACAATTGATTTTTCAACTAACTAAATTGTTTTAGGAAAATATTGTGCGTTCAGACTTTGCAGGAGGACGAATAAATGAGAATTACTATCTTTAATGAGTTTCACCCCGATCAAAAGAAAGGAAAAGCTTTAAAAATTTATCCAAATGGGATTCATTCGGAAATAAAAACTTTATTTGCAGACAAGCCCGAATTTACAGTTACAATAGCCACACAAGAAACACCCTCTCATGGGCTAACTGACTCAATCCTTAATGAAACCGATGTATTGATATGGTGGTCAGATATCTGGAACGATCAAATACTATCTGATGTTGCCGACAAGGTCTACTCCCGAATACTTGAAGGTATGGGAGCAGTTTTTCTCTATGGGGGCTGCAACTCCAAACCCTTCAAAAAACTTATGGGTTCTTCATGCAACATTACAAAAGTTTCTGCCAGTGTAACTTCAAAAATATATTCTATACTACCAGGAAATCCTATTTGTAATAATATTAAATTTCCAATCTCATTCTCGGATGATAAAATAATGTGTGAACCTTTTGATATTCCAACTCCTGATTCTTTAATTCTTATCAATGGATATTCAAACTCTGATATACTTCGAAGTGGTTGTGCATATTATCGAGGTAAAGGTAAGATATTATATTTTTACGGAGGCTCTGAACTATCCTCTTGTTATACTATTTCTTCATTTAAAAAGTTACTTTTGAATGGCGTTTTATGGGTAGCGCCTAATAAAAGTGAATTGCCGTTAACAGTAAATAACGAATTTAAGGATCCCGAAAAAAGGAAAAAGGGCTTCTTTTCAAAAAAATAGAATAAAAAATTAATCTTTTGAGGGAAATGGGTCTTCTAAATCATCTAAGGACTTAGTTAATATTTTTCTTGCCTTACTTCTGAATGCGTTGTATTTAGGAGAAGAATCCTGGATCCCATACACTGGCTCAACCAACATTAATAAAGATTTATACATCTTCATAATGTTGACCCTAATTCTAAATTCCTCATCCATCTCAACAGGATTAATTGTTCTATATCCCCTTAGAAAATATTTGCTAGATTGCAAAGGGAATGGTCCCCCAAATGATACAAAATCTCCAGCTATGTCTCCCCAAATAGAACTCTCCCATCCAGCAAGGCCTTGGAAATTAACAAAATTTTTGCTTACAAAAATCTTCATTTTATTTAAACTTAAGTGTACTAGATGGCTCTCGACCTTATTAAGTATTGGCATTGCACGCTCAATTATTTTATATATTCTAACAGAATCAACTTCGATGTTTTTTAAAAGAGCATCGGCGATTATTTTATCCACAATTTTTTTAAAAGCAGTTCCCCACTTGCTTTCCAGGCCCATTTTTTCATAACCAAACCCTGATCCTGAGATTAAATGCGATTTTGCCAGGTCTGCGCCGGCTTGGAACATTAGTTTTCTTCTGTCTTTTATCGTAGGAATAGCAGCTTTCTGATAAGGTATATCATATCCTTCAGAAATATAATGAGTATAGTTCCCTTCTGGATCCTTTTCTGAAAACAATACCTTAGGAGTTCTTATCCCTTCAGTCTCGGAAAGTAATTTGTAAATATCCACTTCATTATTATACAAAAATTTTTCATAAGCCATCTTTCTTTCAGATAAAGAAAAGACCCTCAAAAAATATTTTTTTCCTTCTGCCTTGATTAAGAAAGAGTAATTGGGATCATATTTTGGCATTTCAATGATAGATTCCGCTACGCCCAATTTGGCTCGGTTAAACAACTCTTTGGCGTAGTATTTAGAAACTTTTATTCCATCATTATTTTCCATAAACCCCTCCGTGGGTTATTAATTACTTAGGAAATGATAAACTGAAAGCCATAAAATAGCAAGTTATTCTTATATGTGCTCTCTTTTGTATTTGTTATCAGTCTAAATCCTTTTTATCATCCTGTTTCTCATCAATCACTGGATAATCCATTTTTCTTTTTGCTGGATTTCTTGCCATAAGTGCTCGAAAATTCAATAAGTATTGAATCTTTGAAAAAGCAAAAATCCCAATAATTGCTATTGGTAGCGCAATTGCAGGCTGAATAAATTGTGCTGGAAGATTTGCAATCGCGGCAGCCCAACCATAATAAAATCCCTCAAACACAAAATAGAAGCTCACCATCACAAAGGAGCCTATAGTAGGGAATAGGATCATTTTCCACAATTTAGGTTGTTTTTCATACAACCCTAATCTACAAAAAACCGCAAGTACACCTTTTGCGAACAATGTGACAAGCATATATGGAACATATCCTGCAAGCAAATCAGCAAGCATGCTTGAAACTGCAACACAAGGAATTGCCAAATACATGGGTAAGAAAAAACAGGATATTATTATGAAGATATCCCCCGCATGCACATATCCCATAGCTAAAGGTAATTTAATATATGCAGTAGCAACTAGGATCATTGCAGTGAAAATAGCTGTTATAGATATTTTTTTTACATTATTTCGCATTTTTCTCCCTTTGCGATACTAATATCTTCCTTTCCTCTCAAAACTGCTGGTAAATAAGGCTTTAGAGTAAGCGAAACTATCTTATTATGTGTTTATAGAGCATTTCCAACGGCTAAACCTGAAGCAAAAGCCCACATCAAATTATAGCCTCCGCACTCCCCATCTACATCCAGTACTTCCCCTGCTGCGAAAATACCCTTACAAAGCTTACTTTCGAGGGTGATTGGATCAAAGCTGTCCGTATCAAGACCGCCCGACGCAATTTGTGCTAAATTAAATGGGCCCAATCTTACATCATTAATTCTGTATTGTTTTATCTCTTTTGCAATAGCAATTGGATCCTTAAAAACTGCATTTCTATAAATATTATTACATAATTCTTTGTGAAATAATCCATTTATACCATTTAAAGAACTCACCATTTCAGCAACACTTTCTAAAGAATATTCCGGCATTAAATCCAGTTCTACGTAAGAATCTTCCATACTCTGCCTTCTTGCGAGTATTACTGATAGATTAAAAATGGCCGTTCCGGAAATTCCATAATCTTTAAACATAACTTCATCGAGATATTCAGCTATCTTATGTCCTCCTGAAAATAATTTTGCTAAAGCAATAACCCTTACTCCTTTCAATCCTTTAAGATTGTATCTGTCCGAAATTAAGGGGACAAGAGCAGGTTTCATCGGTCTTTTTTTATGGCCAAACCTTTCAAACAGTAAAGTGCTATCCTGGCCGATAGTCGCGGGGCTTCCTGATGCAAGAACAATTTTGTCGCAAATATACTTATTATTTATCAAAAATCTATCAGTTATTGAAGTGACTTCTTTATCTAAAATAACTTTTACTCCACTTTTTGCTATTTCCTCTCTTAGCGCATTCTGTACCGTGGAAGCTTCATTACTGTAAGGATAAATACGACCTTCTGTAATTCTAGTAACAATGCCTATC
>MWEH01000122.1 GCA_002070965.1 Firmicutes bacterium ADurb.Bin080
GAATTATCAACATCCCTTTGGTTTATTATGGAGTTAGCACCATTTTTTAACACCAACCTCTAAAGTCAGGTATTATACCAAGTAAACATGCAGGTTTCAATATCTCTTGAAAACCTAAAAATATAGTAAAAAGGTCTTGATTAATTAAAAAAATAAAAATCATGCACGACTGTTCAAGCCTAGACAAACGACTGATGAAAAATTTACATCATGAAAACGAAAAAATTATTCTTGTATGAGGAAACCACAGTTTCTAATCATAATATAAAAATTGCTATTTTCAGTCCCGTACATGCTTGCAGATATACCATTTCGACCTATTGAGTTCTCATCCGACAACTCCCATACATTACCAGTTTTTATATCATCCTCTGGATAGAACTGATGATTTGGGGAAGGAGCAACTAAATTAATCTTAATATTGCATGCATATAAATCTTCATTGAGTAAACACTTATAGAAACCATCCTTTTCTGTTGTGATAGTAAATATCTGTTCGGTTGTTGAATATTCTTCGTCGGGGGTTGCTACTATACTAAAGGTATAGCCTGAGAGTCCCTTGCCAGGACGAAGATCCACAAATGAACTAGAAATATCAGATTGATATATATACCCACAAACAAAAAAACCGTTTTCCATAGTCATATTTGACATCTGTCTTGCTTCAGACTGAAATTTTGTCATAACATTATCTGTTGAGCCTGCGGAATTATAAATTTTCATGCTGTATTCTATTCCCCGTACTGCTCTAATGTATATGGTCGGAGTCCAAGCGCTGATACCATATTTCATGGAATATCCGTTTGTGGTGCTCTCTGTATAACTGTTGTGAGTCACAGAAGGATGTCCCCAAGAATCATAAACGGGTTTAAACCCTGCACGTAAAGTAGTAATACTGCTACTATCACTTCCCCCCGCAGAATATAGATACCAGTCTAAAACCGCCCTGTCATATTTTTTGTATGCATCTGAATACTGATTACTAAAAGTCTCAGTAAAGGTCAAGTATGCAGACTTACTCTTTATAGAATCATATAAGTCAGTGTCTTCCCCTTTTTCCCAAACAAGTTTAGTGCTTTCCCCGAAAACTAATTCAGTACATCCATCGTATTTATTCGAATAACTCTTGTAATAATTGGGGTCTCCCTCTATTATTTCAAATACAACGCCGTTTTCTGACAGTTCACCAATACGCTTTTCGTTATACTTTAACGCAGTTTCAATTCTTACATCCTTTCGAAAATCTACGGTAGTAGAAGAATCTTCATCATTTGAAAACCAAGGGTTCGTAAGTGTTAGTCTATTTGGAACATACGATGAAGATATTAGACCTTGCTCGGAAGCGGCAAACAAATAATCAGCGCAAGAAATCGCTAAATTGGAACCAACTGAGTTCCCAATAAATCTTACCTCTAATATACTCATACCATCACTACCAGTAAGTAGATTTTGATCAATAATTTTCTTCCAAGCAAAGAAAAATGCCTCAGTTAAGTTGAAATCTACAGGAGAAATAACCTCATCACCGATTTTGTATGAACATGCAGAAGACTGGTAAATCTTTGAATTCAAATTATCTAAATCATCATCGGCAAAGTTTTCATAATGAAAAACGCCCACATTAAACTGAGGGACAAGTTTTTTCCAATAATAGCTTAGATTCCTTTTTAAGCTTGAAGATATTGCGCTGCTAACAACAGTGCTTGAGGGACCATACATATCTTCTGGAAGGGTTAAGCTCTCTTTCCGGCTATACTCAGAATAGCCATTAAAAAGAATCATAACAGGTTTATTTTTCACAAAGGAGGTTGTATCCCCATTAGAATCAAACCATTCTATCTCTAAAGAATATTCAGGAAGAGTGGTTGGTTTTTCAATCGCAGTCAAGTTAATATCTACATCAAATGTCTCTGTATTCTCACTGGGTTTGCATCCAGAAAAAATTGCAGCTGAAACCAAAAAAATGATAAATATTATTATTAGCAATAACTTGCGCATTTCACCACACGTATAAACCAAATATGTTCACAATTATACATATCGTCAACAAAAAAGTCAATTTGAAGAGGGTATCATTGCTACTACGGTTTATAATAAAGAATTGGAATTGAGCAACTTTCATAACATATTGTCATATTTTCAAAAACATCAATTACTTTTGCTTCTTTTTCTAGATTCATATTCAAGGTATAAATGAGGGGAATATTTCTGCTTTTTGCTATTGCCTCAGCTCTGCACCAATGTTTATAAAAATCTAATGAATTACTGATGATTTGTGGAAAAAACCTTTTAGAAATTTTTGTAAAATCAAGATCCCTATGTATTTCAACATCAATTCCAACCGGACTATCATCTATTATACAGGCATAAATATTGTTTGAGTGAGATACACTGATATAGCCCTGAAACCCCTCAATTTCCGGTTTTCCTCCTTCCCTAAAAATCTTTATTGAAGAAGCAGGTTTATCCCCCGGATTAAAAAGATCGTTGTACAAAGAATAGGCATCTGATATTAGTTCATCAGTGTTCGATGGATTAACTTTTAAATAAATTAAGGCCATTCTAAACCCTTCCGTAAATATTGTTCAAATGCGCAAAAAATCCAACATCTATATCCTCATATGATGAGAGAGTACATCTGTACTCCCAATTCCCTAATGGTTCCCCGGGAATGTTAATCCTTGTGTCTGCTCCATAGGAACACAAATCTTGCAATGGGATAATTACATTTTCTGCTGTGGAGGATAATAAAACCCTAGCTATTTGTTTGGTACTTCGAGCTTGTCTTCCCCCCGATCCCCAGTCAGTCTCAAAAAAACCAAAATAATCCAACACGCGCGACCTTTCTTCAGCAGAAAGACTATATAGCCAAGCAAGAGTTGGTGGATTGTCATGAGTTGAAGTATAGGCATATGTATCGCTTTCATAGTTATGTGGAAGATGAAGATTATTCTTATCCCCATCAAAACCAAACTGCACTACTCTCATTCCTGGAAAACCTAATTCTTTTCTAAATTGGGAAACTTTTTCATCAATTATCCCAAGATCTTCTGCCACTATTCTATCTTTAAGAGAGTCTGTATTAAAGTTATCCCAAAGAGCGTGACCTGGCCCTTTCTCCCATTTTCCCTCTTTTGCCGAAGTTGCGTTAGAAGGAACTGACCAATATTCATATAATCCTCTAAAATGATCTATTCTTAAAATATCATAAAGGCTTAAATTATGTTGAATTCTAGATACTAACCATTTGAATGCATTAGATTCCATTTTTTTATAATCATATAACGGGTTACCCCAAAACTGTCCTTCCGTAGAAAAATAATCCGGTGGAACTCCAGATTTAAATTTAGGCTTTAGATTTTCATCCAACAAAAAATCTTTATTATTTACCCAGAGATCGACAGAATCATAAGATATATATATTGGCATATCTCCTAATATTTTTATTCCTATAGAATTAGCATATTTTTTCAAATTTAACCATTGTGAAAAAAACACATATTGCTCAAAATAAAAATATTGAATAGCTTCGTTTAAAAGTATCTTTAGATGCTCTATTGTTTTAAAATCCCTTAGTTTAATTGGATTATCCCATTCATACCATTCATTCCCTATATCCTCTTTTATCGCGGAATAGAGGGCATAATCTCTCACCCAAATTGAATTCTCTAAGACAAAAGCATTAATCCTTTCTTTATATTCTTCATTACAACGGGAAAAAGCTAATTTTAGTAATCTTGTTTTGTTTTCCTTAGATTTAATGTAATCCACTTTATATGGAGAGTCTATTTTAGCCGATGCGATTTCTTCAAAAGATAACAGCCCCTCAAGAGAATATAAGTCAATAAGTAAGGGGTTCCCTGCAAATGCGGAAAAACCACTATAGGGAGAATTCCCATTACCTATTGCTGTAACTGGAAGAACTTGCCAAATGGAAAAGCCCATTTGTTTTATAAAATCCAAAAAAAAGCGAGAGTTTTGGCCCATATCACCTATCCCAAATTCACCCATTTGAGCAGATAACGGTAATAAAACTCCGGATCTTCTCATATTATCCCCTTATATCAAACTTTCTTATTAATAATCTAGAGGCCACATAATTAACATTGATAATCCATGTCAATGTTTCAGTATTTTTGCCCAATCTCATATCCAATCTTAAATGCTTCTTTAATTCCAGGAATCAATTTTGGCTTTCCACTAAACTTTTCATCAATTACTTTTGAAATCGTTTCCACCGAAAAAACGCCACTTTTGCCAACAAAAGCTCCTAACATAACTAGGTTTGCATTTTTTATACTCCCTGTTTCTTCAGCAAAATCATTGGCTTTTATCTTTATAACACAGATGTCTGATCTCTCATAAGAGTCTGGGATAAGTGAGCTATTAATAATTAATATCCCCCCATCTTTTACTTTTGGAGAAAACTTTTCAAGGCTCGGTCTATTCATCACTATCACGCAATCTGCCCGGTCAACAATGGGGCTGGCAATTATTTTATCACTTATAACGATACTACAATTGCTCGTTCCTCCTCTCATCTCAGGGCCATAACTGGGAAGCCATGTTACCTCCTTTTGCTCCTCAATGGAAGCATAGGCTATTAGTTGCCCTAAGCTCAAAACACCCTGTCCACCAAAACCTGCGATTATAACCTTATTTTCCATTTTTAACCCTCCTAACAGTCTTTAAACACACCTAATGGGAACGTTTTTGTCATCTCATTCTTTACGAAGTCTAGTGACTGTACTGGAGACATGTGCCAGTTAGTTGGACAATTTGATAATACTTCTATCAAAGAAAAACCCTTTTTATTCACTTGATTTTCAAAGCCCTTTTTAATCGCCTTCTTTGCTTTTCTAACATTTACAGGGTCTGTTACAGAAACCCTAGAAACGAAACAAGGACCATCCAGTGTAGCAATCATCTCACTTAATCTAATGGGATTCCCGTTTACCCCAACAATCCTGCCATAAGGTGAGGTAGTTGTTTTTTGACCAGGTAAGGTCGTGGGTGCCATCTGTCCTCCTGTCATCCCGTAAATAGCATTGTTGATAAACACTACAGTTATATTCTCACCTCTGGCGGCGGCGTGAATGATTTCAGCAGTTCCAATACTTGCTATATCTCCATCCCCTTGATACGCAAACACTATTTTATCAGGATTACACCTCTTTATCCCAGTTGCACAAGCAGGTGCCCGTCCATGCGCAACTTGTTGCATATCGCAGTTAAAAAACTTATATGCAAATACTGAGCACCCCACAGGCGCAATTCCAATTACATTCCCTTCTGCCCCTATTTCCTCAAGCGTTTCAGCAATAAGTTTGTGTACTATACCATGAGTACATCCAGGGCAATAACTTAACGGAGTATCTGTAAGCATTTTAGATTTTTTATATAATATTTCCATCAGTTCTCCTCAATTTTTGAAATTAAATTATCCACTATATCTTCTGGACTCATCACATTTCCGCCTACCTTACCAAAAAAATTAACTTTTTTCTTTCCATTAACGGCTAACTTTAGGTCTTCAATCATTTGGCCCATAGATAATTCTACTGAGATAAAAAATTTTAATTCTTCCTTGTCGGCTATTTTAAACAATCTATCTGTTGGATAAGGGAACAATGTAATTGGTCTAAAAAGCCCGGCCTTAATTCCTCTCCCTCTCAAAATATCTACTGCGCTGCGACACACTCTTGCCACAGTACCGTAAGCAACCAAAATATACTCTGCATCCTCGATCATGTACTCTTCGTATTGCGTTTCATCTCTTTTTAACAACTCATACTTTGAGAATAGATTATAATTCTGTTTCTCTAAAGAATCTGGATCAATAAATAGTGAGTTGATCACCCTTCTTTCAGCCCCAATTCCGCTTCCATCTGTCGCCCATTTCTTTTTGGGGAAGGAATTAATGTCCTTCATCTCGGGTAATTCTACAGCTTCCATAATTTGGCCGAGCATCCCATCCCCAAGAAGCATAACTGGGAGACGATATTTATCTGCTTTATCAAAAGCATTGTACATAATATTCACGGCCTCTTGAACAGTACTAGGTCCATATACAAGCATATGATAGTCACCGTGTCCGCCCCCTTTAACCGCCTGGAAATAATCTGACTGCGCAGGCAATATTCCTCCAAGCCCTGGGCCTCCTCTGACCATATTTACTATCACACAGGGCAAATCAGCCCCACATATATAGCTGATTCCCTCTTGTTTTAAACTAATTCCTGGGCTTGAACTCGAGGTCATCGCCCTGGCCCCAGAACCTGCTGCGCCATAAACCATATTAATTGCAGCAATCTCACTCTCAGCTTGTAGAAAAACACCTCCTACCTCGGACATTCTAAAACTCATATATTCCGGAATTTCGTTCTGAGGAGTAATGGGATACCCGAAAAATGCCCTACATCCGCCTCTAACAGCAGCTTCGGCAATAGCTTCATTTCCCTTCATCAGTTGCTTCATTGTACTGCCTCCTACTCCTTAAATATTGAAATTGCTGAATCAGGACACATAATCGCACATGAACAACATCCGATACATTTATCTTCTATCACTTCTGCAATAAGATATCCTGCTTTATTTGTTTTTGTATTTGAAATTTTTATTATCTTCACAGGGCATACACTTATGCATATGCCACATCCTTTACAAGTTTCATTTTCAATAGCGACTCTAGCCAATTTTCATCTCCTTTAAAAATCAATCTTTTTATTATACCACTAACATAAAAAAATTCAAACAAAAGGATAGTTCGTACTCTTTAATTTTCCTACAGTCAGTTCTCAAAGTAAGTGCAACAGTAAGTGCAACATTCGGGATTTTGTCTCAAAGTAAGTGCAACTTCACAAAAAAGGTTGTTTGGCATAGAATGTATCCATGCAGTTTTGCAAATACCCTAGAGGAGGAATCATGTCAAATGAAAAAAAGAATTACTCTCATCTAACATACAGAGACAGAACCATTATCTCTCATGCACTAAGCAACAAAGCTTCTTTTACCACCATCGCTAAAACTTTAGGAAAAAGCAAAAGCACCATA
>MWEH01000123.1 GCA_002070965.1 Firmicutes bacterium ADurb.Bin080
TATGGTGCTTTTGCTTTTTCCTAAAGTTTTAGCGATGGTGGTAAAAGAAGCTTTGTTGCTTAGTGCATGAGAGATAATGGTTCTGTCTCTGTATGTTAGATGAGAGTAATTCTTTTTTTCATTTGACATGATTCCTCCTCTAGGGTATTTGCAAAACTGCATGGATACATTCTATGCCAAACAACCTTTTTTGTGAAGTTGCACTTACTTTGAGACAAAATCCCGAATGTTGCACTTACTGTTGCACTTACTTTGAGAACTGACTAATATGAAAAATGTAATGAAAAAAATATTGATATGTTTTGCAGTCGTAATGCTGTGCATAGGCCAGTTTGCGGCGTTGTCCTCCTTGGGGGGCACCGATGCTGTTGCCTTGGCTGAAAGTGAGAGCGCGCTGACAATTGAAGGCGATTTTGCTTGGATAGGCGAATATCCACAGACCTTATGCACCGACGAAGCAACGATTACCGCACTGAATTCAGTCGCACAAGGCGCGGACGGATACTATACCGTGAACGGCGACCGTTATGCGAAATGCGTTGCAGAAATAGGCAGCGGAGGCGGCGGCAAATACAGCGACGACAGCACTCCCGTAAGCGGCGAAACTAAATATTTCAAGGTCGAACCGCTCAAATGGATTGTCCTCGACAAAAACGAAAGTGAAGATATGCTGATGCTTATCTCCTACCAAATTCTCGATACTCACGCTTGGCAAACGCAATACACGGAGGGTGTTGATGTATATCCCGGGAGGTCCGTTACAATCACCGTTGATATTGACGGCACGGCTACCGAATTGCCTGCTTACGACTGGCAGTACAGCGAAATGAGAAGCTGGCTGAACGGCACATTCTACGATAACGCTTTCGATACAGCGGCAAAACGCTCCGTTCTGAAGGTTACGACCCCTGCCGCAAAGACCACCTCGGAGGTCGATACAGACAACTTTGTAGGGCTTTTATGCGCTGACGATTTTACCAAAAACGTCAGTAAAATAAAGGATACGGGTGCAACCGACTACGCAATAGCACAGGGACTAAGCTATGATTTTAACGAATATAAATTCTCTAACTATTGGTTAAACTCCCCGGCCGTGGAAGGTTCATTTTACTTCGGCTATAGGGGCTATGTTGCTTCCAGTCGCGGATATGAAATTCACGATGCGATGCCTATTGACTTCACTTCGGGAGGCGTGCGCCCCGTTATCTACGTCGGCACGGACAAAGCGGAAGTCGTTCTCACCGACGACCAAAAAGAGGATAATCTGTATGACGGTTTGAAAATAGGCGGTATCGTGCTTGCCGTCGTGGGTGTCATCGGTGTTGCCGTAGCCGTTATACTTGATAAAAAACATTGCAAGGAAAACGGAATTGACTATAAAACGCATAAACCCGGTAAAAAGTTTGTGGCGGTATTTGCCCCTGCGTTGGCGATTGCAGTAATCGGCATGGTAATGTTTGCTTATCCCGTGGTGCTAAACGGCGGTTTCAGCGGTTTCGGCGGAGCACCGGCACCGGACGGAATTTACGTGCAAATAGGCAGCGACAGCGGCGACGGCTGGGTGCAGGTAGGTTTGACCGCATACAAATTCGACAGTAACGGCACGGTTTATTATACCGACTATTACGACGGCGGCAGTACGAATTGGAGAAGCGGAACGTGGACTCAAAGCGGCAGTAATATAACGGTAACCTTCTCGGGTACTTGGGGCTTTACAGTGACTTGCACGATAAATTCAAGTGGTGACACGTTGAGTTATAATGGTAAGGCCGAATACAAAAAACAGACGTAATAATTTAAGCCGGATAAATGTAAAGCGGACTTCCATAATTTTGGGAGTCCTTTTTTTGCACTATGGCGTGTGCTTGTCTTGAATACCGAAGATGTTCATATTCATTATTGCATTCGAGACGCATGTGGAAGAGATATTTCTGACCCAGAATGTCAAGCTTTATTATCAAATGCGGTTGCTGAATTAAGAACTGATTATCCATATTTAACCGTAGCTTTGCTTGATAGTATCATTTGGCAAAAGTATCAGGTTGGGAACAGAAATCACTAAAAACAGGGGTACGGAAAGTGCCTCAAAGGTACGGAAATCGGCTAGGGGTACGGATTGTATCATTTAGTTAGTGCTAACACATCCCACCACGTCAGGATTGATACTATTTCAATCCTTTTCTTTTTTACGGAGAATATGGGAAATTCCCCTTTCTGTAAATTGTAAATTTTCAGAGGTTATTTCATAATTATTAATTTTTAAGTGTTTAAGTGGTTTCGTATTTTGCGCTATTTCTGTTTAGAGGCTTTTTCTTTTGCCCGTTTATCATTAATCTGCATCATGTGTTCTGCGGTAATCAATTCTACGCAGTTTTCTTTTGCACAAGCTACACAGCCTTTCAGAGCGAGTGGAAGAAATACCCTCGGGACACCAATGAGTTTTTCACAGGCCTCGTCGGTGAATTTGATTGTATCATCAATACGGTCAGCAGCGTATTTGACAGAAGCAACAGTAGTTTTTCTTACCTGAAGTAGCTCCGGAATCGGTCTGCGGTGTCTCGTGTACCAAAAATTCTTGCTATCCCGGTAACCGTAATCGATAGGAGCGGGCGGGAAATCTTTCGCGCGAACACCATTGATAATTGCATTATAATACTTTTCTTTCATCAAGATTTTATCGATACGGAGAATGAAAGTCGCACCGAATGGTGAAGTAATACCATTAAAGTCGTGATATGGAGGGGGATAGCCGTTCAGTTCTCCCGGTTTACACTCGGAGGCGTTATCAAGCTCCGACATCCAAGTGCATTCAATCACCTGAAAAGCTTCACTGAGAACCTGTGGGAATTTTTCTTCCGGGTACGCTGAGGACATCAATCCATCTTCTAAAAGATAATTGCATTTCGGCATTTTTTCCTCTGGTTTGTCGCCTGGCCAACTCAGTTTAACTGCTTCTTTAAAGTATTTTCTTTTGTCCGTAATGAAATTAATTGCACATTTGCCTGTGCGGAGAATGTTCTGTGCAGTATTAGACGAATTGCGGCAGTTCAGAAGCATGGCATAATATTCCTTGCCTGCTACATAGTATGGTTGCACAAGACTGTAAGGCCCAAGTGTGGTTTTACCATCTTCCGTCAGGGTACTTATAATCACAGTCGGCATGGGAAAAAACAACGATGTCTGATAAAAGTTGTCTACGATTCTCAGATCTTTAAAACTGCTCATTTGCGTTCCTCCAATAATAAGTTTGTTTTATGAAATAGATATTTTTTGAGTCATTTATCTAAAGAAGAATAATAGGGCTTCATAATAATAGATGGATAGGTTTACATTCGGTTTTAATAAAATACAAGTTGCTTTGAATAATTGACAAAACACCAAGCATTTTTAATCTATGACTTATTTCCTTCGTACCTTCTAATGGTCAGATGCTTTTCTGAAAATCAGCAAGCAAAAAAACCGCTGCAAAAAATTCATCTGAATACAAGTCGAAAATAACTGGAAAGAATTTCATTTTTCCCATTTGTTTTGAATTCGATATTAATTGTTTAACGTCGGTTTCTAGTGGGAGACTCAACACTTCTGCACGGTTTTTCTCAGGGATAAAAATGCTTACCTTAAAAAAACCATCCCATATAGATAGCCAAAAAACTGTTTTTTGATTCTGGCCACCTCTTGCTCCTGTCCACTTGTAGAGAACCTTTGCCAGCCACGCTTTACCATCGTTGTAGTAACGCCATTCTAAATCAATACCGTGGCTCATTAGTTCATTTAAAAACTTTGTGTAAGCGTTATTTGCTTTTCCAAGCGCCTTTGCTATAACGTCACTTGAGGGCTCAATATTAGGGTCCCTGAGTAATTGTTCCTTGCTTAATGGCATATATAGATCTCCGATGCATAAAAAATGGCATTCATGGTAGTAATGATGTTAAGAGAGCAAAATGGTTTTCCTTTGGCATTTTTAAAAAGTCTTTCTAGAATAAGATTTATGAAGGATTCTTTTATGGATTTTTAATATATTGCAAAATCCCAGTTGCTTTGGAGGGTGTTTATCATTATGTAATCTTCTTCGTTTTCTGAATAGACTTTAAAACCAAGCTCGAGGTACATTTTTGAAGCATAGTTTGCTTTTTGAACTGATAGAGAAACTTGAGTATAACCTTTATCTTTAAGAAAAGAGATCATTTCTGCTAGAAGTTTACGTCCTATTCCCAGTTTTTGGTATTCAGGATATACAGCCATTGCAAGCTCTGGAGTAGCATCATCGATGTATCCATATCCCTTTATTTTTCTTGCCCATATAGCTCCTACAACAATACCATCAGCTTCGGCAACAAAGGCATAATCATGAGGGTATATCCCAAATTCATCCACATACTGCCATATCTCGGGTTTTTGGATGATTGTTCTTGGAAAGACTTCTCCAGGTTTCTTAAAAATTGCTTCGTATAGGAAATCTGTTAAGAGCATAATCTCATTTGCTTTAATAGGTCTTATGTTCAATTCCGTAATTTTGACTTTTTTCATGATTAATCACCTTTTTTATGTTTTGTTTTTTCTGTCTGACTCTGAGGATTATATCTGCAAGTACAGGGGCTGTACTTTGGGTTACACTTTGATTGGATCTTTTCAACAATTCCTTAGTTTTTAAGTTGTTATTATTTTTATTACTTTTTCTCTCGCATCCTTTGCTTCGGGGATGGGCATTAAGGGGAACACATGCAAAAGGTTGTAGTATGGATAACAAGAAGCATTTTTTATTCCCAGTGTTTCAATTTTTTCAAAAAATCTTTGTACATACGGGTATAGTGTTTCTTTTGTTCCTATAAAAACCGACATGGGGGCAAGATCCTTAAGATCCCCGAATTCTGGGCTGGCTAAAGGATTAACAAGTTCCTTCTCTTCCCCGGCATATGCAAGGAAATTTGTTTTGAGCAGTGCTTTATAGAACATCGGATCCTTATCTAAATTTGGGTTATTCTCAATTGATAAGGAAATGTCAAAACAGGGGGAGAACATAATTGTGTGTTTTGGTTGGGGAAACCCATTTGATTTTATATACTGGGAAAGAACTAATGCTATAGAAGCGCCAGCGCTGTCACCCATTACAACGATATTTTCACTTTTGAAGGTCTCAAGCAATTTTTTATAGCATTCAAAAACAAAAGGGACGGTTTCTTTGAAAGTATATTTAGGAGACTTGGGATATAATGGAAGATGTATTTGTAATCCAGTTTCCTTGGATAGTTTGTTCAGAAAAGTATAATGGAAGGGGAGGGGCTGATCTACATATCCTCCGCCATGAAGATATAAAATGCAAATATTTGATTTTGATTCAGCATTAAAAACTCCAACGGGAAAGCCATCAATGTTGTATTGGGAGATTTTATACTTCTTTATATAAAGGGACGGGAAATTGTAGCCTTCATTGATTTTTCCTGAGTGTTGCAAACTTTTTTTTGCCCCAGCTTCTGACATTTTCCTTTGAGAAGCAAGCACAACTCTTAGTATTCGTTCTACCCAGAGTGAACCTTTGCTCTGAGAACAATCCGAAAAGCTTTGATTATTATTCATATTATCCCTCTTGGATTTATAATACTTAACGTCTAGTAAAAAATTCAGCGCTTGTATTTGGCTCCATTCTGTATATTTTAACACGAAAAGAGGTAAAATATAAGCCTGTTTTGTCTCATTAAAAAGATTATTGAAGAAAAATAATCAAGATATGATAAAATAATATCAAATGGTGAAGTAAGGGGAATAATGTTGAAAGAAGAATTGATTGCCCCGTGCGGAATGAACTGCGGGCTTTGTTATGCATATCAATTTAGAGAAAAGGACTTAAACAAACAAGGCTTTCACAGAGCGTATTGTCCCGGGTGTATTCCGAGGGGAAAGAATTGCGTATATATGGGAAAACAATGCAAACCACTTTCAGAGGGTTTGATACGCTTTTGTTATGAATGTGGAGATTTTCCGTGCAAAAAGCTTAAAGCCTTAGACAAGCGTTATCATACAAAATATCGAATGAGTATGATCGAGAATCTTCTTTTTATTAGAGAAAAAGGTGTAGAGGAATTTTTAGAGCAACAAAAGATCAAGTGGAAATGTTCTAAATGCGACGAATTCATTTGTTGCCACTTTGGGCTGTGTCTTAACTGTGATATCGAAAAACTTAAAAGCAACAATAAGTATCGTTGGGATGAATAAGGTGGTATATGAGATCGTATAAGTTAGCAATGGAAGAGTATAAAAATCTCTTAAAGAAGGGAGATATTCAGTTTGCATACAGAGGGATAATATCTTTTTTTTCGAGGTTGAGGATTTTCCTGAAGAAAAAATACCCTACATACGTAGTTAGTTCAGTATATCCTGGATATATGGACATGACATATATTGCCTTTACCCCAATGGAGATTCATAAAAAGAATCTAAAAATCGCTATTGTATATTTACACGAAAAGAATATATTAGAATTGTGGCTAAGTGCTTCTAACAGAAAGATTCAAGCAGAATATGTTGAGCTTTTTAATAAAGAGAAAGTACAATATAAAATTTCTAGGGTTGGGCCTGGGGTTGATTCGATTATAGAAAAGACAATTGTCCAGAGTCCAGACCTTGATAATTCCAAAGAGCTAATAAGTGAAATTGAAAAACAATGTTTGGATTTTTGCGGAGAAATAGAGTCTTTTGTATCTAAAAGTATTGTATGAGGGCGATAATTTTTTTTATGATTCAGGTCTCGGCTAAAAAGGAAATAACTAAAGAGAATATAATACTTTAATCAATGATACAATTTGCGTTATCATATAATCATATAGGAGGTGAGCTATGAAAACAGTAGTAATTTATTATTCATTTAGAGGCCATACAAAGGCTGAGGCAGAAAAAATTGCATCAGGAATAAGCGCAGAAATAATTGAAATTAAAGAAGCTAAAAAAAGAGGAATGTTTAGTGCGTTCCTTTCCGGATGTCCAGCAGCGTTAAAGCAAAAAGGCTCGAAAATTGTTCTCCCGGAAGCGGATTTAAGCGTTTACGAGAAGGTTATTGTTTGTGCACCTGTTTGGGCGGGATATGCCGCTCCTGCGTTCAATAGCATCCTGGAGATTTTACCAAAGGGAGCTGATGTGGAAATCGTGCTTTGTAGCGGTGGAGGAGAATCTCCAAAAGGTTTGGCCGGAGCTGTTCAAAAAGCAGAGGGATTGGGGTTAAAGGTTATATCCAGTAGGGAAATTAAGACTGCAGTATAATCAGTTTAACAAGTCTTGATTTGATTTTGTGTAACAGGGACTCATAAGCCTTGATTTTAAAGATGGGTAGTCTGACTGGAATGCTTATATAAAATAAAGAAACGGTGTTTATTTCTTGCATAAAAAAATGCCTTTGTCATGAGAAGACAGAGGCATTTCTAATGTGAAGATAATATTATTTGGGAAGTTCAATCTCTAAATCGGAGATAGGATAAGAAGAACAAATGTGGATAAATCCTAGCTTTTTATCTGCGGCTCTTCTTCCGTCTCCATCAGGGACAATAAATACATTTCCAGATACTAATTTACTTCTGCAGAAGCCACACTCACCACTTCTGCATTTTGATGGGGCTTTGATCCCGGATTTTTCCAGAGAAACAAGAATACTGTCATTTGAATTTGCTATTATTTGGGTATTTCCTCCAAAGTAATTAACTTTTAGTTGATAAAATTTATTGAGGTGTTCAACTGGATATCCATTAACCATTTCAATTCGTTTTACTTCGCCAAACAATTCTCTTCTTATGTATTTATGTGGGATATTAAGAGTGGATAGTTCTTTTGAAACAAAGTTATACATGACTTGTGGGCCACAAATGAACACTGAATAAGGAGAATTCTTTGAATACTTCTTGATTAAATCAGCAGTAATGAAACCATTTTCATAGTTAGCTAATTTCTCATCGCTCAGCACATAGACTACCTTGATCTTGCCGTTTGCCGCTTTTTCTAATCGGTCAAACTCATTTTTGAAAAGAATGTCACACTCTTTACAGCTTCCGTATAGGAGAGTCAAATTGAAATCCTCATTCCCCTCGGCAATCGCCTTTGCCATTGATAGGAAGGGGGTTACGCCACTTCCTCCACAAATTCCAGTGACAAATTTTGAATCCCTAAGGGGTTCGTAATAGAAATTCCCTTCAGGGGAAGATACTTCGACGATGTCTCCTTCTTTCCAGTTGTCAAGTGCCCATTTTGAGAAAAAGCCATCATCTGCTCCCTTTATCGTTATAGTGTAGACACCACGTTTTGAATCATTTGGGGAGGATGAAAGGGAATAGGGCCGTGTGAAAATGGAGTCACCAATTTTTAGCTTTAAGCTAACATATTGACCTGCTCTAAAAAAAGCAGGAAGGGTATCGTTGACCATTTTTAAAACAAATGTTTTTACCTTAGGAGTTTCGGCAATAACCTCAACGATTTTCATAATTTGTTTTTTTGGATGCAGTAATAGTGCATTAATGTTTACATTTGAAGGGCTAATTGGTTTTGTATTAGCTGCATTAATTATTGAGGTACGCTTTTTAACCATTTTTGTGAAAGCAATAATATCAAGCAGTCCAATGGGTTTGATTTTTATATTTAATTTCTTATCCATTCTGTTTTCCCTCCTTAATATCCTTAATAGTTAGAAGTGCAGATGTTTCACCGCTCAGATAAGCGGATCCGTAGCCCAGAGTTCTGAATGCTGCTCCACCAGCAAATCTAAGACCTTTGATTAAAACATCGCTTTCCATCATCATCATCCTTGGAAGAACGGAATCCCAAGAATCTGTTTCATATCCATATATTGAACCCCTGAAAGACCCAGTGTAATGTGCAAAAGTAATGGGAGTAGCTATTTCAATTTCCTCTATCGAGTCCTTGATCTTTATACCCGTACTTTTCTCAAAATAATCTATCATATTTTGGGCTATACGGGTCTTCTCTCTAAAATAATCCTCTGGCTTAACATCATCCCAACTGTTTTCAGCAAAAAGGGTAGTGAAAGACATTATGCATGTTCCTTTGGGAGAACAGTCAGGAATAACATTGTTTAAGCATACAGTAGCTTGAAGAAGAGGGTTAACTCTACTTTTCATACTTTCATAAAGTTTTGATGTATCCATGGTTGGATATACAAAGTAACTATAATCTTTCAGCCCCAGTTCTTCTTTTGTTTTGTTTAGACCAAGATAAATGCAAAATCCTGAAGGTGCCACTCTTCTTGCGTTAAGTGATTTCTTTGCAAACTCCGGAACATCATCTGCCGGATGTATCATTGAGGAATAAACTACATGAGGGGAAGCATTTGATATTATGTGTTTGCAGGCTATCTCGATACCTGAATCAGTTATTACTCCCTGAACCTCTCCGTCTTTTACTAGGATTTTCTCTACTTTTGTGTTGTAAAGTATTTCTCCTCCAAAGTGCCGAATTCTTTCTTCTAACGCAGAAGATATCTCATGAGAGCGATTCTTTGCAACGTAAGCTCCTCTTTGCATATATTTAATAAACATTGTTGCAAACAGAGGGAAATTGATTCTGTCAGTACTTATTCCTAAGTAACACCAATAAGCATTGAGAATTCTCTTTATATCCTCTGGGAGTTTCATGGCCTTTTCCACACGATCCAAAGAATATGTGGCAGTTCTTAAAAAGTTCGGAAATTCCTTTATCAGTTTCTTTTTATTGGGGTTACCTTTTGATTCAGCAAGATAGGTAAGAGCAGAATTAACCTCATTACATAGTGCAAAAAATTCCTCTGTCTTAGCTCTGCTTCCAGGTACATATTCTTCCATTTTGTCGATGAATTCTTTTTCCCCAAAAGGCATGGTCACATCAATTTCTTCACCCTTTCCGGTAACAATAAGACGATAAGCATCTGGAACCGAACACCACTCAATTTCAGTTCCAAGGTCTTTAAATAACTTTCCACTGTTGCCGAGGTTATCTGCGGGTCCTATATCACAGAGTTCATGCAGGGCGGGCTCAAATTCAAATCTCCCTCTAACAAAGCTTGATGCAAAGCCTCCGGGAAGATTGTGTTGCTCAATAAGCAGGACTTTTAAGCCTTGTTTAGCGGCAACTGCCGCAGCTACAAGACCTCCATTTCCTGCTCCAATAATTATTGCATCATAAAAATGGGACTTAACCATAAAAAATACCCCCTATCACTTATCATACTTATATAGTATATCTTTTACACTCAAGTTTCAAGGTTTGACTAAAAAACGTGCCTGAAAAATTAATAACATATTATCTTTTAGATAATAAAATTAAAAATGGAGTTAGTATTATCCCATTAAATCCGTGTAAATACATCTGTGAATTACAAAAAAAGAAACCATCTTAAGGAACAAAGAATAATAGTTTGGGCTTTTTATTTAATTACTTATTAAAACGCGGTTAATTGAAAAAAAACCTAAAGTGTAGTATAATTCTTGCTATGAAAGCTGAGGAATTTGACTTAAAAAAATTTAATAAGGGTGCTTTTATCCTTGAGGGTACGGACACTTATTGGAGAGATAAAGTTATCAAGGAGTTTTGTTCCTTGGTTCCGGAAGAATATAAGTCTTTCAATCTAAAACAACTTGATAAAATAGATTCTCCTTCAAGCCTAAGGGATTCGCTAATCACTTTTTCGATGTTTCCTTCTCCTTCAGTGGTTCTTTCATATGATGAAAAGTTTGAAGATAAGGGGGATGCCTCTTTTTCAAAGATTATACAGGAGATTGATGAGGATACATATTTTTTAATCATTTACTACGGTAAAATTTCTGCTTCATTAATGAAAGTCTTTACGGTGATTGAGTGCGTTAGATCCTCCCCGCAGGTAATTAACAGGGTAGTGAAAAAAGCTTTGGGGGAAACGCAAATAGACCAAGCGGCATTTGACTTATTGATTAGGTATTGCAATTCAGATCTTTCAAGAATTCTTATGGAAATTGATAAGCTAATAAGTTATGTTGATGGTAAGAAAATATCACTAAATGACGTAGAGATAAATGTTGCAAATGACATAGAGGATGCGATTTTTGAACTTTCGGATGCGTTATCATCGAAAAAGAATCACCGAGCTAAAGAATTAGTCGATAGATTTTTAGAAAGAGGGTATAACTATAGTGCGTTATTAGCGTTGCTTACAAACCACTACAGGAGGATATTTCATTCTGCATTATCTCCTCTGTCAGATTTGGACCTATCAAAAGTACTTGGTGTAAAAGAGTATGCGATAAAAAAATCGAGAATGATTGCTTCAAAATACACAAAAGTAAGACTTAAAGAAATCATGGATATGTTGGTTGATACCGATTTTTCTTTTAAGTCAGGGAAAATGACCGATGAAACTGCGTTTAAAACGCTATTTTCCAAACTAATAGCGTTTTAATAACATAGTTTTTAGACAAATTTTTTAAAACAAGGATTTCATCAAGGAGTGAAAATAAGTGGAAAAGTTAAAGCTAGTCAGAGATAAATTTAATAAAATACCTCAAATAATTATATATTTTATTGTGGTAGCGGCTTGTGCTTATGCAAGCATCCCTTCAGTTTTTGTGGTTAATGAGTACTTAACTGAGTTAGGTCTTGATTATACTACGACTGGTTTAAACGCGGATACATTTCAGTGGGTTGCTTTCGTTTTTGGGGCAATAATCAGCTGGGCTATAATTGAGCTTGTGATAGGAGTAATACATAACATGAGTTCAAGCCGGAGATTCTTAGTCCAAGGCCAAAGCAGTTTATTCAAAAATACAATTAGGTTGGGCTATATTTTGACCCAGCTTTTGATAGGGTCCTACAATATGCTTAACTTTATTCAAAACGAAGTTATTCGTTTGTCCTTCACCTATGCCACTGATATTGTAAGTTTCGTTGTAAATTGCATAGTATTCACTTTTGTTTATCTTCTTCTTAAGAAAGATGTGATAAAAGGGGACAAAGTATTTTCTTTGTATTACATGCTTTTTAATATTTATGTAACAGTTCAGATTATATCTAAATCTCTGACTTTTGCTTCGGCTCTCTTCTTTTATGAGGGAGTATCTATGGCTGAAAAAGTTTACTCATCTATCAATCTAGTTTTAGTTATTGCTTCTTCTATCCTTCTTTACTTATTCGTTTACAAGAAGGCTCGTGAAGAGCAAATTAATTATATCGCAAATATCCAAGCGGAAGAGGAAATCAAAAAAGACAACGGCGATATTTTTAGCGGATATGATCTTTAGGAAAAAGGGTATTAGTTCTATATTACATAAAGACAACTGCGATATTTTACAGGGTATGATCTTTAGGAAAAAGAGTATTAGTTTTATATTACAGCAGGAACATTTTAGAACAATCTTCTATTGATTGTGGTTTTACTTATGTGCTCTAAAAAATGTTTCAATAATATTTTTCGGATTTTTAAGCTTGTCAAAAGGGTGATTTTATTTAAAATTTTGAAAGGAATATCCTTTAAGGGTGCCTAAAGTTGCACTAAATGATACATTTAATTAAGTAATCTATTTGATTTAGGATATAAAAAGTGTATAATCTAAGAAAATAGATTTGGGAGAGTTCGCTTTGCTTTCGGCACAGTATGCTAATGTAGGAAGTTGGATTGTTGATATTATCGCAGTAATCGCGATAATAGTTTCTATTATCATCTTTTTTATCCGAAAGAAGAGTATTCACCTTTTGATAATTTATCTAGCTGTAATGGCCGGTTACATAGGCATTATTATTCTGGACGAATATTTTAATATTCCTGCTACCAGAGCTTTAGCTCAGGTCTTTGTAATTTTTATGGTTGTCGCTGTTGGAATAGTATATCAATCTGACTTAAAAGTATTATTTTTTACTTTAACAAAAACAAGGGAAAAGAATGCAGATTTTGAAACCAGCGCCTCCGATGAAGAACTAAGGAAGGCGGTGGATGAGATAATAGTTGCTTGCCAATCTATGTCTAAGACCAGGACCGGGGCATTGATAGTCATTGCGCCTACAACAGTTGCTAATCATATACTTGAAACTGGTGTAGAATTGGGGGCTATAGTATCTTCGGCTCTTCTTGAGGCAATTTTCAACACCAGAGCACCATTCCATGATGGAGCTGCGATAGTTAAGGGAAATAAGGTTCTTGCTGCAGGTTGCTTTCTACCCCTATCCCAATCACAAACAGTATCTAAAAGCCTTGGGACAAGGCACCGTGCAGGAATAGGGATTACAGAAGAGAGCGATATGACAACGATCATTGTCAGCGAGGAAACCGGAATTATTTCAGTTGCAAAGAAGGGTGAGCTCAGAAGGTTTGTTACTCCCGATCGCTTGAGAGATATTCTTCATGAAACGCTTAGAATTTCTAGCCCCTCAAGATATCGCTCTATATCAAAATAAATAATTGTTCCGATTATTGAGTTTTTAATCCAAACGAAAGTTTGGATTTTTTATTGTTTTTTAGCTTTTATTTATGTGATAATAAATGCTGATTACTAAGGAGGTTATTATGAGTTATATTAAAGTCCCGAAAATCTTATTACCACAGAATATTGATATGTCCAAGTGGGCAATAATAGCTTGTGACCAATTTACTGCTCGACCCAAATATTGGACTGAACTTGAAAAGTATATTGGAGATAGTCCAAGCACGTATAAAGTTGTTTTTCCAGAGATTTATTTAAATAAGGTAGATCAAGAGGAAAGGATTTCTTCCATCAATAAAGAGATGAAAAGATATATTGATGCTGGATTATTTCAAGAAATCAATAACTTTGTTCTTGTTGAGAGGGAAGTAGAGAACGGAAAGAAGAGAATTGGACTAATGATATGTATTGATTTAGATGCATATGATTGGCATAGAGTCAGAGTCCCGATTAGAGCGACAGAAGATACTCTTACCGAAAGACTACCTGTAAGGATTAAGATAAGAGAGAAAGCTAATTTGGAGTCTCCACACGCAATTGCATTGATAGATAATCCGGAGAGAGACATTATCGAACCTTTATATGGACAAAGAAATAAATTTAAAAAATTATATGATTTCGATTTAAATATGGGAGGGGGAAACATTAAAGGATATGAAGTCCCTCAATCAGAGAAGATTATCCCGAAAATATTATCCCTCTTGAATCAAAATGAGCAGGTGAAAAAATACGGTATTGATGCTGGAGTACTAATGGTAATAGGGGATGGAAACCATTCAGTAGCAACAGCAAAAGTGACATGGGAAAATATTAAAGCTACCTTGTCCGAAACAGAAAGAGAGAATCACCCTTCAAGATATATGCTTGTAGAAATGATCAACATTTACAGTGGTGTAGATTTCAAGCCAATACATAGAATCGTATATAATCCCTCGTCTGATTTCTTGTCAGGGTTGTCGAAAGAACTAAATGGGGAAAGCAATGTTAAAATCGTATTCAGTGACCACGAAGACGAGATTAAGGCTCCTGATATCGCAAGTTATACGATAATGGGTGTGCAAAAATATATAGAAAAGTATTTAAAAGAAAATCCACAATCCGAAGTTGATTACATTCATAATGAAGGACATCTTAAGGAAGCAGTGGCTGAATCAGGAGGTAATACTATTGGAATAGTAATGCCATCATTTCCCAGAGAAGAACTTGTTAATTTTGTGGTAAATGTTGGAAATCTTCCTAAAAAAGCCTTTTCAATTGGTGAACCTCAACATAAGAGATACTATTTGGAAATGAGAAAAATAAGTAATTAGTATATAGTTTTACTAGCTATCACTATTTTTTAACCGACATGGAAATGTGTCGGTTTTTTGTTAGAATCAAAAAAATATGGCTATGAAAAACGGAAAAATGAAAACAGCATTATTATTTGGGACAAAGCTAAAAACTCAATGGATTTTTAAGCAAAAAGACTAATATATTTTTAAGTAATAAAATGGCAAGAAAATATTTAATGCACTTGACATTTGCGACCATTCATAATAATGTTATGAATATTCTTTTTAAAGCGCGATGCGCGAGGTATGGTAATAAATGAAAGTATGTAAGTTTGGTGGAACATCTATGGCGACTGCTTCTGCGCTTGGAAAAGTACGGCAGATAATAGAGTCGGATCCAATGAGAAGATTTGTAGTAGTTTCAGCTCCGGGGAAACGCTTTTCTGGAGATGAGAAAGTAACAGATTTACTATATCAGGCCTTCGAGGAAAAACTAGTCGATGGAAATTGCCATTCCACAATGACGAAAATCAGAGATAGGTTTTTAAGTATCCGTGATGAACTGAAACTTGATCTGGACATTGAAAAGTATCTTGATGAGGTGGAAGAGGGTATAAATAGATCGGAGAATCAGGATTATGCGGCTTCAAGGGGAGAATATCTTTCGGCCGTTCTTGTTGCTAATTATTTGAATTATGAATTGATTGATGCGGAAGAAATTGTAAAGTTTAATATTGATGGATTTTACGATTCGGAAATAACAGAAGATCGCATATCAATGCTTAAGGATAGAACAGAAGGGGTAGTTATTCCCGGGTTTTATGGAAGAAAACCTGATGGAGAAATAAAAACTTTTACCAGAGGTGGCTCAGATTTTACTGGGGCAATTGTTGCAGGAGCAATCGATGCGACAGTATATGAGAACTGGACGGATGTAAATGGATTTATGATTGCAGACCCGAAAATAGTAAAAAATCCCTTTTACATTGATGTAATAAGCTACGAAGAATTGAGGGAGCTTTCTTATATGGGAGCAAGTGTGTTGCATCCAGACAGTGTTTTCCCTGTACAAGCAAAGAATATTCCCATTAATATCAGGAATACTTTTGAGCCTCAAAATCCTGGAACTATGATATTAGCAAAAAGTGCCAGAGATGACGTGGATGACTATCCCGTAACTGGAATTGCTGGAAGAAAAGGCAACACAACCATTAACCTTAAGAAATCTATGATGAATAACGAACTAGGTTTCGTGAGAAGAGTTCTTTCTGTTCTAGAAAGGTGTGGAATTTCAGTGGAACATATTCCAACAGGGATAGATACCATGAGCGTTGTTCTATCTGAAAAAGGATTCGAAATAGTTCCTGAAGAAAAAGTTATTAATGATATTAAAATCGCAGTCAATCCAGATTTTATTGAGGTTACACATTCCCTTTCCCTGATAGCTATCGTGGGACACGGAATGGCAAAAAGGAAAGGAACTGCAGCTCGAGTCTTTTCAGCCCTTGCAAAAAGCAACATTAACGTAAGAATGATAGACCAAGGATCATCTGAAATAAATATAATCGTTGGAGTAGAAGACAAAGATTTTGAAAATTCTATAAGAAGCATATATGATGAGTTCTTTGTTGACTAGATACTTAATTAACAAAAAAAGATCCGGATAAAACGGATCTTTTGTTTTTAAAAAGGTGAGTATTAATTTTCTACCAGTTGTTCGTAAAGCATTCGATAAACTTCGGGTGCTTTTTCATTCCAATTAGCGGCAATAGAAGTAGCTATTGCTCTAGTCGCGACTACGAGCTTTAAGTCGATAAGGGTTTGCGTAACTTCCATGATTTTCAACGAAACCGTATAGGATCCGTCATTATTTTTAAAATAATCAGAAATGAATTCTTGTTTTTTACGGTAGTTGATTCTGTGCTGCTTCACAAACTCTTTGACCTCATCTTGCGTGGATAGGGGAATATCATTGTAAAAGTGAGCAAGGCAGATTCTTCCATCAGAAGTTAAGGAAACCAGGGGTGTTCTTGAGCTTTGAGAAGAGATTTTTGTCGCTAAACCGCTTTGAATTATTTCATTTATTACTTGTTTGCAATATAAATAAGGGATCCAGTTGTTGTCAATGGAACACATTTCAAGAAGGAGATCCTCGCTTACGGGCATCTCTAGTTTTTCTAGTACAAATAGAACTAGTAGCTTATTATTAGTATTTTCGTCGTGTATCACAATCCCACCAATGAAAGCTTTTCTGCGCAAAGAATACTATTTTATAAAACCAATCTAATCGGCGCAGGAATTTTATTATATCACACAAGTTTTTTTAAGTACATACGAAAAATGTAGGTAAAAATAAAGCCAAAAAATTAAATTATTCTTGCCACAACATATAGTGCTTCGGATTTTTATTGACTACAATAATGAATCAAAAGCCGATATTGCGAAAAACAGCGCTTACTCCTGTAATAAAACAAAAGTCAATATTTTGAAAAACAGCACTTATTCATGAAATAAATCAAAAGCCAATATTGCGAAAAACAGGCCTTATTCCTGAAATATTACAAAAGTCAATATTTTGAAAACCAGCACTCATTCCGGTGAATAACAACCATCAATAAAACATGCGGTTAGTGGGTTTATATTGAAGACTATATTAATCTATAAACAAGTATTCTCATATAGTCTGACAAAAAATCTGGTCGCTGTAACAAGCATATCAACAGTAATCCTTTCATTTTTTCCGTGGATTCGGTTAGCGTCAGACTCTTCTTTTAATAGAGGGGTGAATCGATATACATTATCTGATACTTGATGGTAGTAAGCAGAGTCACTAGTAGCTATAAATGGATAAGGAGCCATAATAAATCCATCAAAAGCTTCGTATACGGTTTTCCGAATAGCTCTGAATGCATCGCAATCTGTATTGCTTACAGGAGAGGGATTCTTTGATTTATCGTCAGCTTTAACCGAGATGTTTTTACCTACGACTTTCTGGATGTGAGATATGAGTTTCTCGATTGTCTCCCCGGTATTTAACCTGCAGTTTACATTGGCTTTTGCTTTGGAGGGAAGAGTGTTCGGTGTGGTCGCCCCGAAAAGTTGAGTGGGGGCAATGGTTGTTCTTACTATACAATTAGTGAATGGGCTTGCTAGAGTAAGTACCTTTTTAAGTAAAGGGGAGAGTATGTCCCTATTTGCAATAGCAAACTTAAAGAAGGGGTTCATAAAGGGGGCTATATCTCTGAGCATTTCTTTTACGGGTTGAGAAAAATATGGTCTCATTTGATTCTTTTCAAGCTTGAATACTGCTTCTGAGAGTAGTCCAACAGCAGTTCTCCTAGTTGGCGTTGAAGCATGACCACCTTCCTTAATAGCTTCCAAAGTTATATCAGCATATCCCTTTTCACAGGTTCCAACTAGAGCAATTTTATTATCTATACCCATTATCTTCCCATCAATTATTGCTCCACCTTCATCAAGTACATACTCAAATCTGATTTTCTTTTCTTTGAAGAATTCTACTATCTTTTTTGCTCCATATCTTCCTCCCAGTTCTTCATCATGTCCAAAGCAGAAATAGATGGTTCGTTTCGGAATTTTTCCTTCAGCAAGAAGGATTTCCAATCCTTCGAGAGCTGAGATCATTTGACTTTTCATATCCTGCGAACCTCTTCCGTAAATATATCCATCCTCTGTTAAGTGCCCAGAGAAAGGAGGGAATTCCCATCCTTCATCGGGGGCGGGAACTACATCTTGATGAGCAAGAAGGGCCACAGGGAGAAGATTTTCATCAGAACCAAGGTATTTATATATCACAGAATATCTGTTAATTATTGTTTTTTCAGCTTTTTGCATAATTAACGGATAAGTTCTTTCTAGAAAGCTATGATATTCTAAAAAAATATTGTTCTCAATTTCATTGTTTGGAAGTGTAATTGTCTCAAATTGAATTGCCTCAATCATGTGAGCTACAACCTTTTCTTGCTCAATAAATCTCGGGGAGTAATCTGTTTGTTCAGGCTTAGGTCTTCGTATTAGCAAGGAACGAAAAATCATAAAAATAATAAGTAGGATGAAAGCTCCAAGTATAGACAAGCCGATAATTTTACCTGTATCCATTAAACTACCTCCAGAAAATATACTGTGAGTATATCAATTTGATCCTTTAAAATCAAGAAAGAAGTAAAAATCTAGAATATATTTATAGGTTTGGGCAACCGAAACAAGAGATAAAACAGAGAAAAATTACATATTTATGTGGAAAACCTAGGGGAATAATGGCAAAAAAGCCCAGTTATCCACATTTATGCAGAATTGTCCACATTTTTACCACATGAAGTGTTTAATCCTGTCGTGAAAATAAAATTATTAAAAAACAATATAAGTTTGGGTATTCAAAGCTTAATATAGGGTAACTTCAATGCTAAGAATCGTTTCTTTTTTAGTTTTGGTTTGATTTGTATTTTTATTCAAATCAATGTAAATCCCTTTCAAAATAAGCCAGATAAAATCGCCGCATAATACCAATAACATTTTTTTTAAGGATTGAGAATAATTTTGGTAATATGTTATAATTATCAAAAGAAAAAGAGAGAGAAAATTATGCACCAATCACGAGCAGTTTTTAAATTAAGTGATGTTTTTAATCATCCTCTAAGAAATTACCGAAGGTTTCCGGGCGTATATGTTATCAGAAACATAATGTACGACACACGTTTCGGGGACAGTAAAAATATGTTGGACATATATTTATCCCCTGAAAAGAAAAAGGGCAAATATCCTGTTATCTTTAATGTCCATGGGGGTGGATTTGTTGGTGGTGGTAAAAAATACAGGAGCGGATTTGCAAGATATTTTGCTGACAAAGGATGGGCGGTAATTAATGTTGGATACCGTTTGGCTCCCAATTTTACATTTCCATCAGCAACAGAGGACTGCATAAACGCGTTAAATTTTGTTAATGGGCTTGCGGAAGAACATGATTTAGACTTGAATAAGATTGTTGTTACCGGGGACAGTGCCGGGGGGTACTATGCCGCTCACACAGTTGCCGCTGTTACAAACGATACTTTAAGGCAATCTTTGAATCTCCCTGAGTATACTGGAGAAAAACTAAGGGGTTTTATGGGTTTTTATGCTCCATATGATCTTTTAAAATGTTTTACCACTCCGCAGCTTTTTGATGTTACTTTGGACATTACTAATTGCGTATTTGGAACCCATTTTGAGGATTTGAACTTTCGGGATAAATTGCCTTTTTCCGATGAACAGGTCAATGTCGTGAAAAATATTACCTCAAATTGGCCGGAAAGTTTTCTCATCGAAGCGGAAAAAGATGCTTTTTGTGGGAATCAAGCAATAATAATGGGAGAAGCTCTTACAAATGCGAGTATACCTCACGAAATATATATAGCTTCTGAAAATACTGATTCTCACTGTACTCACCTGTACCCGTTTTTGAGAAGTACCAAGAAGATATATGAGAAAGTCGATAAGTTTGTAGATAATATCTATTTTGAGAAATCATAGAAGTGTGAGTAGATTTTCTATCCTGAAGTGTCTATAATTTTTTGTGAACTGAAGATATTTTTTCTTTAATGAACAATAATTTTCTAAGTTGAGTTCATTCTAGTATATCCTTTTTCTTGATTTAAAAAAGTCATTAGTCTATTATATAGTGTACGTAATAATATGAGTTAATATGATGTTCTTTTTTGACATATATTAGCGAACATAATAGATAGAGGAAATCAATGTGGCGTAAACTTTTTTCAAATGTAAATCAATATAAAAAATATGCAATTTTGGCCCCTCTTTTTGTAGTGCTGGAAGTTGTTTGTGAAGTATTAATTCCGAAAATTATGACATATATTATCGATGATGGGGTGGCAAAAGGTAATATAAATGCAGTCCTAATAAATGGGGGCATTATGGTTATTCTTGCAGGATTATCTCTCCTCTTGGGGCTACTTTCCGCAAGATTTGCTGCTGTTGCCTCTATGGGATTTGGCGCAAATTTAAGGGAAAACATGTTTAACAAAGTCCAAAATTTTTCCTTTAAAAACGTGGATAAATTTTCAACTGGTAGTTTGATTACTCGGTTTACCACCGATGTTAGTTTTGTTCAGCAAGCATTCATGATGTCTATCAGGATTGCCTTCAGGGCCCCAGTGATGCTCATATTAAGCATAGTAATGATTTTTACTATAAACATAAAAATTGCAATCGCTTTTGTTGTTCTCGTCCCTTTGGTTTGGGGGCTGATGATTTTCGCAATGAAATTTGTAGTGCCACTTTTTGAAAAACTATTCAAGAAGTTTGATGCCTTAAATACTAAGGTCCAAGAGAATCTTACCGGTATCCGGGTCGTGAAGACATTCGTTCGTGAAAATCATGAATCGGCCAGTTTTAGAAAAGCATCTCTTGACTTACAAGATGCACAGATAAAAGCCGAAAAATTATTGGTATATGCAAACCCGTTAATGAATTTTGTAACATATGCAATTACTATTACGGTTGTTTGGATAGGTGGAATTCAGATAATGCAGGCGACAATGTCTGCAGGAGATATTTCGGGTATAATTGCATACATAGGGCAGTTGTTGATGGCTCTAGTAATGGTAGCTATGGTTTTTGTAAATCTATTCATGAGCAGGGCTTCAGCGCGAAGAATTAGTGAGATAATTGACGAGACACCAGATATATCCGATAAAGACGCTGACCCATCCGTGAAGGTGGAAGATTCAAATATCATTTTTGACAAAGTATCTTTTAAATACAAAGAGGCAGCTGAAAATCCTGTTCTCAGCGATATATCATTTGAAGTTAAGAAGGGAGAAGTCTTAGGAATAGTTGGGGGGACCGGAAGCGGAAAGAGTAGTTTGGTGCAACTTATCCCCAGACTTTATGATGCATCCCAAGGAAATGTTCTTGTAGGTGGAAGGAATGTAAAGGAATTTAAGATCGAAACACTTAGAGAAGCAGTTGGAATGGTTTTACAAAATAATACACTTTTTTCGGGCACAATAGAGGAAAACCTAAGATGGGGGAATCCCAATGCAACTCAAGAGGAATTAGAAGAAGCATGTAAGATTGCTAGTGCCCATGATTTTATTGTTAGTTTTCCAAATGGATATAAAAGTGATATCAGCCAGGGGGGGGTCAACGTTTCAGGAGGGCAAAAGCAAAGAATATGTATTGCTAGAGCCCTATTAAAAAAACCAAAAGTTCTGATTCTCGATGATTCAACCAGTGCAGTTGATTCTGCAACTGAAGCGGAGATAAGAGAAGGAATAAAAGCTTCTATGAAAGAGACAACTTTGATTGTAATAGCACAAAGAATAGCTTCGGTTATTGATGCTGATAAAATCATTGTTCTGGATGATGGGAAAATTAATGGAATTGGAACCCATAAGGAACTTTTGCAAAACAATAATATATATAAAGAGATATATAATTCACAGCTGGGAGGTGTACGTTAATGGCAAAGATTATACGAACTCCTTCTAGAGGTGGAAAACCCATGGCTAAGTTAGATTTCAAAGAGAGCCTTTCGGTATTCAAGAGATTATTCAAAGAACTTGGTAGTTTTCGAATTAGGGTAATTATTGTCTTCATTAGTATTGTCCTTCACTCAGTTTCCTATGCAGTTGGAACGATGTATCTTAAGGAAATACTCACTTTTATCTTTGAAAACGCGGCCAATGGTGTTGTAGATTTCAAGGGTCTTGCAGAAATGATGGCATGGTTCATTTTTATAGATGTTATTGGTATATTAACAATTACTGTTGCATCAAGGATGACATTGACTATTGCTGCTTCTATGCTTTGTCAACTCAGGGTAAAGATGTTTGACCATATGCAAAAGCTTCCTATCAGTTATTTCGACAGGAATATTCATGGGGAGATAATGTCAAGGTATACCAATGATACAGATGCTATCAGAGAACTCCTAAGTAATGGGTTCCGTGAGCTTATTAACGGTGCAGTTACAGTATTGTCTGTATTTGTTTCGATGTTGATCTTGAGCCCCATATTGACGTTAATTGTTATTGGTAACTTAATACTTATGGGCTTTTTGGTGGTAATAGTAACTGGAAAAACAGGAAAGTATTTTTTAGGGATTCAAAAACAAACTGCAGATGTAAATGGTTATGTTGAAGAGTATATTGCTGGCCAGAAAGTAGTTAAAGTTTTTTGCCATGAAAACGTAGTAGTTAAAGGATTTGGAAAAAAGAATGACGAACTTCGTATTATAGGGACAAAAGGCTCTACCTATGCTCAAATTCTTATGCCACTTTTGGGCAACCTCTCTTATTTGAATTACGCAATAGTTGCAATCGGAGGATCCTCACTTATCGCTCTTGGGAAGATGGGTTCTATGGCGGCAGGTATTGCAACTTTGGTAATGTTTTTACAGCTAGCAAGACAGATCGGCAGACCCGTAGCCATGATTTCCCAACAGTTCAATGCAGTTATGATGGCTTTAGCTGGAGCAAAAAGAGTTTTTGATATGATGGATGAGCCAGTGGAGGTTGATGATGGGTATGTTACTTTAGTAAATATCCAAAGAGACGAGAATGGAGAAATTAGAGAATGCGATTGCAGAACTGGCAGCTGGGCTTGGAAGCACCCACACAAAGACGGCTCTCTAACATATAAAGAGCTTAAAGGCGATATCCAATTCGAGGATGTTAGTTTCCAATATGTAAAGGATAAAAAGGTATTGAAAAATGTGGATCTCTATGCTAAACCCGGTCAACAGATAGCTTTTGTTGGTGCTACAGGGGCAGGGAAAACAACAATAACCAATCTGATTAATCGTTTTTATGATATTCCTGATGGAAAGATAAGATATGATGGGATCAACATTAACAAAATAAAGAAAGCAGATTTGAGACGTTCTTTAGCAATGGTTCTTCAAGACACTCATTTATTTACTGGCACGGTTATGGACAATATCCGATATGGAAAGCTTGATGCAACGGATGAGGAAGTTATGAAAGCTGCGGAAGTAGCAAATGCCACTTCTTTTATTTCCCATTTGCCGGAAGGATTTAATACAATGCTCACATCTGATGGGGCAAATCTATCTCAGGGCCAAAGACAGCTAATATCTATCGCAAGAGCAGCGGTAGCAGATCCCCCTGTATTAATTCTTGATGAAGCGACTAGCTCGATTGACACAAGAACGGAAGCAGCCATTCAAAAGGGCCTTGCTCAACTTATGAAAGGCAAAACAGTTTTCATTATTGCTCATAGGCTCTCGACTGTAAGGAATGCTGATGCAATTTTAGTTTTGCAAGATGGGGAGATTATTGAGAGGGGCGATCACGATAAGTTGATGTTACTCAGAGGTAAGTATTATCAACTTTACAATGGTTTGTTTTCTTGGGAATAATCCCTAAAATAATGTCTTAATTAGTACCCTAAAAGCCTGATAGATTCAGGCTTTTTTCATAAGGTATTTTCTTGAAAAAGGACTAATAATTTTCATTTGGCAGCCCATTTTTTCTATTTGTCAATGATTTTTAAAAAAAAGTACTAATATTTTACATATTGAAATGGACCTAATAATAACATAAAATATAAATATTAAACCACAGGAAACATCAATGAAGAAGTCTTTGGTCTTTCAGATATTTATTTTTTCTCTTTTCTGCGTGATTCTTTTTACGTCTTGTTTTCCAGGTGCACGCGACAGTTATACTATAACTCTTAATTCGAACGGTGGTACAGTTTTTAGCGCAGTGGAAATTGGAAATGGAGAAAACAGTGTATCTCTGCCCACTCCGGAGAGAGATGGCTTTGTGTTTTTAGGGTGGTTCACTAGCAATGCTTTTAATGAATCGTGGAGTCAGTATTTAACTACTCATGATTACACCATAACCTCCAACATGACCCTTTATGCAAAATGGGCCCCAGTATCTGGGGAAATTACCCTAAATGTAAATGGAGGCGATCCTTTCCCGATTGGAACAAGTCCTGTTCAATATGCAGAAGGAGTAGAAACTGCTCTTCCGATACCCACAAGAACGGGTAATTCATTCGTAGGGTGGTATGATGCAGCATCCTATACAGCATCTAATCAAATTACTGATGAATCGGGTATAATGCCTGCTGATTTTGAAAGCGCTGAGGATGACTTTGATGTTTATGCTCATTGGGCGGTAAAGGTTAATATTGAACCTTATGAAGAAGCGGGGTCAGTTAATACTGGGAGAGGATACTATATTATTGGCGGTTTGGGGGAACTTGACAGCCTAACTTTTTCCGCAACTCCCTCTGCTAATTACACTTTTGTACAGTGGGAATTTGGAGAAGATATAATAACAACTAATCCATATTCTCATGATTTTACCGAGGACATAGAGATATCAGCAGTATTTCAAGGAGCGGAATCAACTCTTAGTGCTAATCCAAATTACTCAGGTGGAATCACAGAAGAATACACTGTCCATTATGGGGAGACATTTACAGTTGCTGTCCCCTCTTACCCAGGGCATGTATTTAATGGGTGGTACACACATACTGTAGGTGGGACAAAAATTTCTGATAGAAGAGGATTGATCACTAGTTATCCTTACACTGCCAGCACTACTTTATATGCGCAATGGCAGGAAGGTGATTTCACTACCGATTTCGAGTATGAAGGTGTGGGGTCTCCCGCAACCTCTTACAAGATAACTGGATACGCAGGTGAAGAGGAAATCATTTATATCCCTTATGAACTTGGTGGAATTCCCGTAACAGAGATAACCGATGCTTTTAACGCAGCGGGATATGAGGCTGATAAAATAATTATCCCGTCTTCCATTACCTCAATCGGGGCTTCAGCCTTTTCGGGATATACCGGGAATATATACATCGACAGAGGTTATGAAGATTTAATGATTGTAAACAGTCCGACCTTCTCCGCTTCTCACAACATATATGTACATGGTACTTATGTTGTCGATGCTAATATAAGCACGAATCCTCACTCCAACAATTTCTCTTCAGGCAATTCTTCTCTGATAGATGATATTTACTTCGATTTCCTAGGCAATTTTGCTGATTCAAATATTGGTTCTGCAGTGGAACTTCAAGCCTTAATGAATTATCTAATAGTCTATTCGGTGCCCAATGAAATAGCTTTCTATGTTGATACGGATAACCTAGCTGAGGCGATGTCGGGTGCAATTCAAAATACCGGATACTATAGGAGCAATACACTTTTAGATGGAGGTAGCGTTCCATATACATATAGCGACAAAAAGGTATTGATGCCAGGGTTCGAAGAAAAAGTTACGCGAAGAATGGCTTCAGAGACAACAGATAATCCGGGGACACTGGAGCTTGAAGGTTTTATCTCTTCATATACTGAGGATATAGACCCTGAAACAAGAGTGTTTGCAATCGATAGTATGAATCCATATGTTGTATATAATTCAGAACAATTGGTATATGCCCTTGAAAGTGGTTTTAAACCAGTTTTCTTGGAAGAATCAGAGGTAAAGACTCTATATAACGATGCAAAAAGTATTTTGGAAGAAATAATTCCTGCTGGAGCAGATACATATGAAAAATTGACAATTATACACGACTGGATAGCGCTTAATAATGTTTACGACCACGAATTACTCAATCTAAGTACGGGTGGAACTAGTTCGGATGAACTTCTTGCTTATGATGGTTTTTACTTGGAAGGTTTGTTCAAAAATGGAAAAGCTGTATGCGACGGAATTTCTAAGGCATTTATGATGATGTGTAGGATTGAAGGAATCGAGGTAGTAAGAGTTTCAGGCACAACCGTTCAAGGAGACCAAAGTGTTGGCCATGCATGGAATAAGGTGAAGATTATGGATAAGTGGTATGGGGTCGATCTTACCGGGGATGACGTCTCTATTTCAACCTCTGAGGATCCGCTTTATGAATATTATGAAGTACTAACACATAGGTTTTTCTTGATCCCAGATTCCTTGATGGCGTATAAGAACATAGAGGATCCAGACGAAGAGAATCCATTCTACGTTTATCATTCAGCAAATGGAAGTTATGATTACTTTGTCTCTACCAATTACGACGAGGAAGACAACCTGTATATTCAGACACAGGAGGAACAGGGTAAAGTTGAGGATGCATTCACTGACTTTGTAAATTCTCAAGAATCTGGTAAATATGCGATAGAGTTAGTGTTTTATGGAGCACACGAATCTACGATAAACTATTATTCTGGATTCAGTTCAGTAACACATACAAACCCTGCACAAATTGGACTAACAGGAAAATATTTCGTTGTCCTTATGGTAGATAAGGAATGACACTAGATATTAAATATTTATGAGAAAGAGTCCGTTTTTTGCGGACTTTTTTATATATCTAAGCATATTGGGTGTAGAATGGTTTTTTCGTCTATGGAAAATGAATATCATTCAATATGGGTAATAAATTGACTTAAATAGTTATAAAAAGTAATATATTGTAAAGAGAATTTTTTATGGGGAAGGAAATGGTTAACAGAATTTATGTGGAAAAACTGCCTTCGTACGATGGCGTAAAAGAAAAAATCAAATCAGACATAAAAAGCACCTATGGTATCAATCTTGATTATGTTAGAAGAATATTAAGGTATGATATCGAGGACATTAATCCCGAGACATTAGAAAAAGCAAAAATATCTATTTTTTCCGAACCCACAGTAGATATAATATTAGATTCAATTGACGATATACTTGATAAACAAGTAGTTATTGTCGAATATTTAGATGGCCAGTTTGACCAAAGGGCAGATAGCGCTGCTCAATGTGTCCAGCTATTAACTGCTGGGGAAAAACCATTAGTACGATTCGCTACTGTATATGCTTTTCAAGGTTTAAGCAAAGAAGAACTTTTAAAAGTAAAAAAGTATTTGATTAATCCGGTTGACAGTAGGGAGGGGACAAGCGAACTTCCCTCAACTCTCAAGAGACCTCCATATGATAAGAAAAAAATGAGAGAAGTTTTATCAGACTTCAATTCTCTTTCGGAAAAGGATTTAAAGACCTTTTACAAGGATTTTTCTTTTGCTATGAATATTGAGGATTTAATCTTTGTCCAAGATTACTTTAAGGGTTTAAAAAGAAACCCTACCCATACGGAACTGAAGGTTATAGACACATATTGGAGTGATCACTGCAGGCATACGACATTCTTAACGGAAATTAAAAACATTCAAATATTATCCTCAAACCTTAATATCGAAAAGTCCTATGAAAGATATAAGAAAACATTTGAGGAGTTGTATAAGGATAGAAAAGATAAATACCCTTGTTTAATGGATGTTGCAACAATAGCAGTAAAAAAACTTAGAAAGGAAGGCTTCTTATCTGCTATAGACCAAAGCGAAGAAGTTAACGCCTGTTCAGTTAATGTTGTTTTAGATAATGATGGGCAAGAG
>MWEH01000124.1 GCA_002070965.1 Firmicutes bacterium ADurb.Bin080
GAATTTTCAAATAAAAGGTGAGCCTGTGGCTGTAAGTAGATATGGTTGTGGGCATATTAATGATACTTATCTTGTGGAAAATAAGGGTGGCCCTAGGTATATCTTACAGAGAATAAACCATAATGTTTTTAAAGATGTGAAAGGATTAATGGAGAATATTGTCAGGGTTACTAAACACATTTTGGAAAGGATTAAGAAGGATGGCGGAGATGTTGAGCACGCATTGAGGGTAATCAAGACCAGAGAGGGAAAGGACTTTTTTCAAGACGAGGAAGGGAATTATTACAGGTTATATAACTTTATAGAAGGAGCAGTTAGCATTGAGAGAAGGGCAACTCCAGAGGAATTTAGACTGTCTGCTGAAGGTTTTGGACGATTCCAAAAAATGCTGGATGGATTCGATGCAGACAAGTTGCATGAGACAATAAAAGATTTTCATAACACAAGGGTTAGATATGAAAATTTCCTTAAAGCAATTGAGGAGAATAAGGCTGGAAGGAGAGAGTCAGTTGGTGATGAGATTAGGTTTTTCATGGAGAGAAAAGAATACTGCGGCAAAATTGTCGATATGCTGTCAAATGGACAGATGCCGTTAAGAGTGACTCACAATGATACAAAACTTAACAATGTTTTGATTAATATTGAGGAGATGAAAGCTTCTACCGTAATAGATCTCGATACTGTGATGCCCGGTAGTATCGTGTATGACTTCGGGGATAGTATACGGTCGGGGGCAAATACAGGAGCAGAGGACGAGAAGGACCTGGACAAAGTAAGGTTTTCGTTGGAATTATTTGAATCCTATGTAAAAGGGTTTTTAAAAGAAGTTGGCGAAAGACTTACTGAAAGCGAAAAGGAGAATTTAGCTTTTGGGGCAATAATAATGACCTATGAATGTGGGATGAGATTTTTGACCGATCACCTAAACGGGGACGTGTATTTTAGAATACACAGGGAAAATCATAACCTTGATAGGGCCAGGACTCAGATGAAAATGGTGACTGAGATGGAAGGGCAATTTGAAAGAATGAAGGAAATAGTAAAGGACAATTTGAGATAGGCTTTATGTTTTTTTATGCTTAATATTCCTGCCATTAGGCTTTTTTATTTATTAAATACCTAAAAAGTGATAAAATTAAAAATAGAGAATAATATTCTGGGGGTGCTAAATGAAAGTACTAGTAACTGGTGGAGCAGGATATATTGCGACTCACACCGACGTGGTTCTTTTAGAAAAAGGATACGATGTTGTTGTAATTGATAATTTTTCCAACAGCTCCTTTGAGGCTATAGAAAACGTTGAGAAGATAGCCTCAAAAAAAGTAAAGTTTTACGAGGGTGATGTCAGAGATAAAGAAATTTTGGAGAGAATATTTTCTGAGAATAAAATAGATGCAGTAATACATTTTGCTGGTCTAAAAGCGGTTGGAGAAAGTTGTGCAAAACCCATAATGTATTATCAAAATAACTTGATTTCCACACTTTCTTTACTCGAAGTAATGCAAAAACACAATGTTAAGAAATTCGTGTTTTCTTCCTCCGCAACGGTGTACGGGACTCCAGAGAGATTGCCTCTCGATGAAGAGTGTTCCTTATCTACAACAAATCCATACGGATCTACAAAACTAATGATAGAAGAGATGCTTCGTTATGTATATGCAAGTGATAATAGCTGGCATATATTGCTCCTTAGATATTTTAATCCGGTAGGAGCTCACAAAAGTGGGCTTATAGGAGAAGATCCTAAAGATATTCCAAACAATCTGATGCCTTATGTCGCAAAAGTAGCGTTTGGGGAATTGCCATATTTAAGGGTTTTTGGAAACGATTATGATACTCATGATGGAACTGGGGTAAGAGACTATATCCACGTAGTAGATCTTGCTGAAGGACATATAGCAGCACTTGAAAACATTGATAAATATGGAGTTGAGGCCATTAACTTAGGAACAGGAGTCGGATATAGTGTTCTGGATATGATAAAAGCGTTTGAAAAAGCCAGCGGGAATAAGGTCGAATATAAAATAGAGGGAAGACGCGCAGGAGATATTGCAACATGTTTTGCTTCCCCAGATAAAGCAAAGAAAGAGCTTAAATGGGAGGCGAAAAGGGGCCTCGAGGAAATGTGCATGGATTTGTGGAATTTCCAGATAAAGAAAAAGAACAAATAAGCTATTAAATTAAAAAAGAAAAACACCCAGGCTTGATTGGGTGTTTTTTGTTTTTTGGGGGAGAAAAAGTTTAGCGAATAAAACCATTAAACTGGGAGATGCAGATTACTTTTCCGGAATCATCATGCACGGTTACCTCTCCTACGCAGTTGTGTCGGGTTCGTGTCATCTCTCTAGCTGTAGCAGTTATATATTTTGCTCCAACGCAAGCGTTAATAAAGGATATAAAACCTGTTTGGGAAACTGTATCGGGATGATTGTAATTTGAAATAACGGCAAAAGCGAAATCACATAGGGTAAAAAGCATTCCCCCTTGGACCATGTCAGCTGTGTTTAAATGTTTATCGGATAATTCTGCTTTGCATACCGCGTATTTATCGTTAACTTCAATAATTTCAATCCCGCTTAATTGGACATAACGGTCTTTTTTAAAGTATTCTTTCATATCTTCTAATGTTTTCATATAATCCTTCCTTATTTTTCTAATGAAGTTAGGATAACACAGATATGGTCTTTCTTCAAATATTATGGTAAGTACTATTAAAAAAGTTTAACCGTTAGATATGGGGCACAATTGACTAAATAAGTCCACAATGCTAATATTTAGTCACTATTTCTTCTAATTGGAAGTATTTATATTAGGCAAGAGGTGAAATATATGTATAACAAAAAGATGTGTGAGCTTGGAAACTGCCGATCTGCAATCAGAGAGCTATTTGAATATGGAAAAATTAGAGCAAAAGAAATGGGCGGGGATAAAGTGTATGATTTCTCTTTAGGGAATCCTAGTGTTCCAGCTCCAAATGAAATTAAAGAAACCTTGATTCAATTAATAACAGAGAACACAAGCAGTTCTTTACACGGGTATACTTCAGCACAAGGGGCACTCGAAACAAGAGTAGCGATTGCATGTTCTTTAAATAAAAAATATGGAGCAGAGCTTTGCCCGGAAAATATATATATTACTGTTGGAGCTGCAGCCGGACTATGCATTGTTCTAAAAGCTTTAAATTCAGCAAATGATGAGTTTATTGTCTTAGCTCCTTTTTTCCCGGAATACAAAGTGTTTATTGAATCGCAGGGTGGAGTTTTTAAAAAGGTTCCTTTTAACGAGAGTGATTTTAGCGTTAATTTGAGTGCACTTGAAAATAGTATAACTTCTAAGACGAAAGGGGTAATAGTCAATTCCCCGAACAATCCTTCGGGTGTTGTATATTCTGAAGAGACCGTTAAGGCGATTGCTAAAATTCTTAATAAGAAATCGGAAGAATACAAAAAGCCTATATACATTATTTCGGATGAACCCTATAGGGAACTTGTATATGACGGCAAAAAAGTACCGTTTTTAATGAATTATTATGATAATACAATAATATGCTACTCATTTAGTAAATCACTTTCCCTTCCTGGGGAGCGTATCGGATATGTAGCAGTCTCTGGAAAAGTAGAGGATCAAAAGAATGTATATGCATCTATTTGTGGGGCAGGGAGGGGATTAGGCTACGTGTGCGCCCCAAGTTTATTCCAAAAGGTTATAGAAAAGTGTATAGATGCAAAAACTGATGTAGCTGAATATGACAGGAATAGAAAATTACTCTATGGAGAATTATCAAAGATGGGATATGAATGTATCAGGCCGGATGGTGCTTTCTATTTATTTATTAAGTCTCCAGAAAAAGATGCTAATGTTTTTTGCGATAAGGCAAAGCAAAAAGGATTGTTGATTGTCCCAGGAGATAGTTTCGGTGCTCCAGGCTATGCCAGAATAGCATATTGCGTGGATTATGAAATGATAAAGAGATCCCTTCCTGCTTTCAAAGAGTTAATTTTGGAATATAAAAAATGACCCTTTGAAATAATTGATAAAACCGGATTATGCTTAATTCTAATTTGTTGACAAAGAATATGGCATATAATACAATATACTAGCTTTTAATAATACCTTTGGGGGTATAGCTCAGTTGGTAGAGCGCTTGAATGGCATTCAAGAGGCCAACGGTTCGAGACCGTTTATCTCCACCAAAACTAACCACACTATGTGTGGTTTTTCCTTTCTATTTGCATGAAATCCCACCGTCAAGAGTGTTGTTTTTTTGGGGAAAGCCCAAATCTTAAGTATGAGGTATTGGCTAAGAATATTGGGCAAAAACTAGCAGGGTTAAAGGGAAAAATTTTGAAAAAAAATTGAAGTTTTAGGGTTGACTGAAAACAATAGAGGGATATATAATGTTAAAAGAGAATGACATATCACTTTTGAATATTTATTTGTTATATTTCATTGAGTAAGTCTAATAAAACAGAATTGATTTTTAGGGGGAGTTTCGCCTAAATGCAATACAAAAAAGAGGAAGTAAATAATAGAATCATCAGTGTAGCGACTAATGCATTTCAAAAATATGGTTATCGTCAAACCAGCATGATGCAGGTCAGCCTGGATTCTAAAGTCCCAATAGGAAATCTCTACAGATACTTCCCAAGCAAGGAAGTTCTTTTTGAGGAAGTAGTAGGTAAAGCTTGTAGTAGGTGTTTTGAGCTTATCAATGAGATTTATGAAGTATCAGTTGACAAGTTGAAGAACAGCTCGGAAAAGTTTATAGCAAGTACAGGGGATATTGCAGATATGCTAATTGAATATATCAATGAGTATAGCGTCCAAATGTTCATTTTACTGAGGAGTGCCCAGGGGAGCAAATATGAGTCTTTTAGAGAAGATGTAATTAGCAGGGTGTCTGAATTAATTAGAGAAGGTTTTTTCGGTGTGCAAGCAATGCACGAACCTTTGATGTCAGAAATAATGACAAAAAGCCTTATGGAAGGGTTTATCTCAATTGCGACGTTGGTTCCTAAAGAGCAACAAAAAAAGCAAATGGAAAAGCTCATGAACTTTTTCTTTTATAAAATTGAAGAAAGAATGAGTTAGTTTGATTAAAGAATAATTACTTAAGAAATTGGCAAAGAGTTGAAAGGGAAACACATATATATATGAAAAAGATAGCAAGATTAGTGGTCAATCATAAGTTAGTAACGGTTATTATTTTTGCCGTTCTCACTGTTATTGCTGTGGTCTGTATTCCATTTGTAAATATTAATTATAATGATACTTCATATCTACCTAAGGACTCCATTCTAAAAGAAGGGCTTCAAGCCATGTACTCTGATTTTGGCGAAGGAGGAAACGCAACGATGATGGTTTCCAAGGTTGGAGTGGCAGATATGGTTGAAATGAATCAAGAGCTTGAAAAGATATCTGGGGTCAGCAACATGATGTGGATAGATGATTTATTTTTATCGGACATCATACCCGAGGGAACCCTGCCGGGCGGACAAAGAAATTTATCAGAAGTTTTTGGGATTCCTGGCGATAAAATGGTAGTAATGGTAGTAGACTTGCTGAATATGATAATGGATATTCCGGTTGAATCTCGTACTTCTATTGATTCCATGAAAAGCTACATTGATACCAATAAGACTGTGCTAAATAGAAATAGTGGAGCTGAATATACAGAGAAATGGCCAGAGTATGACAAAGAATACAAACAATTCTATAACACAGCTATAATAATGCTTGGGTTGTTTCCCGAAGCAAATTCATTTGACCTGACCCAAATTGATATGATCGCCTCTCAAATTGAGGGATTCTATAAAAGGGATGCAAACAATAACGGATATGCGCTTATTCAAATTTCATTTTTAAATAGTGATTACGACAAGAAAACGCTAACAGCTATTGATGATATAAAAGAATATATGGAAGCCCAGGGGTACAAGATATCTTTAGTTGGGAATGCTGCTATTACGCATAACAGCGTTTCAGTAATGTCTTCCGAAACTTCTTCTGCAATGGTTATTGCAATACTAATTGTTCTGGCGGTGCTTTTAGTAACAACCTCTTCATATTGGGAATCAATATTACTTTTAATTCCAATGGGTGTATCAATTTTGATTAACATGGGAAGTAATTTAATAATGCCCCAGATTTCATATATGACAAATTCTATTTCAAGCGTTTTGCAACTTGCATTGACGATGGACTATTCAATTTACTTGTTAAACAGATTTAAACAAGAAAAGAATAGAGGGCTGTCTAGCAATGAAGCTATGGCCGAAGCTATGGCTAACGGAGCTAAAGCTATTTCATCTGCTTCACTGACTACTATAGCTTCGTTTGTTGCTTTGATGTTTATGAGCTATAGGCTTGGTCTGGATATGGGAATAGTATTAGCCAAAGGTGTTGTCTTCTCTATGGTATCTGTCTTTTTCTTACTTCCAGTGCTTACGTTATATACTGAAAAACTTATTACAAAAACAGCGCATAAAACGTTTAATTTCTCCTTCAGAAAATTTTCTGGGAAGTTACTTAAACATAGGGTATGGATGCCAGTATTCTTAATTGCCCTTCTAGCTATTGGCGCAGTATTCCAGGCACAAAATTTCTTTACCTATGGACAGGAAGCAAGCATGGGAGGAGATGGGACTCCAATTGCATCGTCAAGGAATGAGGTGGAAACAATTTTTGGTAGACAAAATCAAGGGTTGGTTCTTTTAAGTTATGCTATGTTTGATGCCGATGGTGACGGGGTTTTAAATGAAACCGAAAGAACAGCTTTTAACGAAAGGGAAGTTCTGCTAAGTGATAGATTGATTGGAGTGCAAGGAATTAAGAGTGTTCAGTGCTGGGCAACCATTGAGGCAGCAGGAGCTTCTGCCATCCTTCCAGAGTCTTACGCTGCACAGTTTAAGGGGAGCGAAAACAGCAGGGTTATTCTATTTCTTGATGTGCCTGAGGAAGGCGTTGAAACTACTGAATTGGTAATGCAGATCAATTCTATTATAGAGGACACATACCAAGATAGAATTGAGGCAACCGGGATAAAACCCTATCACATTGGGAATTCAGCGGCGACACTTGCAATAAAGACTCTTGTAACTGCTGATTATGATATCATAACTTACATTTCGCTGGCCTTGGTTGCATTAATTGTTTTAATCGCTTTCAAGTCTCTGCTAATTCCGATTATATTAGTTGTTGTTATTCAAGGGGCAATATATGTTAATATGGCTATCCCATATTTTCAACAAGAGCCCATGGTATTTGTTGGGTATATGTTGGTTAGCGCAATCCTTCTTGGGGCGACAATAGACTATGCAATAGTCGTGACCTCTCACTATATGGAACATAGACAGAACATGAATAAATACAGTGCAATGCAACATGCACTAGCTGACTCTGCGAGAACTCTTATGACTTCGGGGGGAATACTTACTTTCTCAGGACTCGCACTAGCTATGACCACATCTTCTCCCGCCACAGCAGTGTTTGGAAATGCAATATTCAGAGGAGGCATTCTCTCATTTGCATTCGTAATAACTTTACTTCCACAATTGTTGGTAATTTTTGACAGTGCTATAAGAGCAACGACTTTAAAGGGTAAACAAATCATGATGGATAATTGTTTGTGTTCATTCGCTCCGGATGTTGTTGAGTCTTCAGTAATAGTAAAAGCTCCAAAGAAAAAGCGACTCTCACAGATTGAAAGAGAGCAAGAAATAATCGATGCGATTATAGCTGGGATAGAGTCCCACACAGTTGAAGAACCTTCCAAATTGGACTCGAGTATTTCAGTTGATAATAAGGATGAGGGGAAGGGAAAAGAGTTAGCTGATTTTATGGAAGAGACAGTTGCCCTTTTTGAAGAGGATATACCTCAAAAAAAGAAAAGAATTTTCCCAAAAGAAATGGAAGAGTTCTCTCCTCCCGAAACAAGGAAGAGAAATAAAAAAAATATCCCGGATATTGAATCCGATATCCCAAGTGATACCGATAAATAGCTTATTATTCCCTCAAGTACAAATTGAGGGATTTTTAAATAAGTCAGGTAATTGAATTGTTGGTAAAAAAAGATGAGGTTTCTCGGGTTATTCTTTGGCTGATTTATTTCTACACTTGACAATTATGGTCAAGCAAGTTAATATAAAAATACAATTAAATAGCTGGGGGTGGCGGAATCCCGCCTGAGATTACACCCTTTGAACTTGATGGAGGTCGTTCTCCCGAAAGAAAGCATTATATGCGACTCTAAGATAATCTCTTGGAGTTTTTCTTTTGTAAAGTTCCTGCTTAGGAGGAATTATGTTTACAAAACCGTTTTCTGAACTGTCTTATTATGAAAAGACATCTACAATCGCCTTATTTGTTACAATAGGGATAGCTTTAAGCATGATTGTGGTTTATTTCTATCTTCAAAAGAAGAAACCATTGTCTTTAAAAACATTTGGTTTCATATCCCTTGGGATAGTACTTGGTTATTCCGTGTCAATAATAACCTTGTTGATGTCCCTAAGATTAATTGAGTATAAAGAGGCAGGGTATCTCGAAGATATATTTAGTATCAAGATGATCGAAGGGGCAATCAATAGTCCTCTGCAATTATATTTATATACCATCATATTGGTCGCAGGGATTGCACTACTTGCTTTATTAATTGGGAAAAAGACTGAAAAAAATGCTAATAATAAAGCAATTGTTTATGCCTCAATATGTATTGCTATGAGCTTCGCTTTGTCTTATGTAAGATTTATTGAACTACCACAAGGAGGATCCGTTACATTTGCAAGTCTTTTGCCACTAATGATCTACTCATACATATTCGGAATAAGAAAAGGGGTGCTAGCGGGCGTTATTTATGGCTTACTTCAGTTTGTCCAGGCTCCATGGTTTTATCACCCCGTTCAATTTTTATTGGACTATCCAATTGCTTTTTCGGCTATTGGTTTAACTGGCTTATTCGGTGAAACCAGATTATTTGAGAAAAAGAGAATTTTACAATTTTCTCTTGGTGCGATAGTTGCAGTATTATTTAGGTACCTTTCGCATGTAGTAAGCGGAATATTCGTTTTTGGATCTGGAGACCCAGACAATTATAATGCAGTAGCATGGAGTTTTCTGTACAACGCATTTTCTTTAGCAGACATGGCTATTTCGCTTGTTATCGGGGGATTGTTGTTTTCCTCTAGAACATTTAATCGAGTTATAGATCCTTTAATTTCTTCATCAAAGAAAAAAGTTATTAAAAATAGGGATATAATAGTAGAAGAGGACAATCTTTAATGTAGATAAGTATATTACTGGTTTTTGTTGTATATAGTTTTCGCATATGGAAGGAAAAATGGATATAGCAATAGTATTAAATGGACCAAATTTGGATTTAGAAGTAGCTGAACCATATATTATTTGTGCAGATGGTGGATATAATCTTCTAAAGGGAGAGAAGACCCCGGACATAATAATCGGGGATATGGATAGTATTGGGGAACTCCCTGAAAATATCCGAACAAGGATTGTTCCCAAACAAAAAGATTTTACAGATGGTGAATTTGCAATTAGATTGGCCTGCGAAACTAAGGGGGTTCAAACAATCAAGATTTATGGAGCTTTTGGGGGGCGTCCTGATCACCAACTTGCAAATTTAGGCTTGCTAAGAATAGCAAAATCTCAAAATAAAAAAGCTATAATTGTTGCAAAGGGGATAACAGTTTCTTTTGAGACCTCTTTTGTGGAACATGAGACAGATAGAGGTGATATTATCTCGGTAATATCTTCAGAAGGCGATGCAATTTTGGATGGGGGCAAAGGGTTATTTTATGAAATAAAAGACCTGCATTTAAATTCCTTTGATTCAAGGGGAATATCAAATATAGCAACTGATAATAAGATTTCTTTTTCTATAAAAAAGGGAGAAATATATCTGTTTATTATTAAAGAAAACAGTATTATTTGATACATCTTTGTAAAAAATAGATATTGTAACAGTGTCTCCAGATGATACTTCAATGGCTTGATTTTTAATTATTGATAAATAATTTCCCAATGAAAGAAACGCAGAGAACATAACTCAAAAATTATTTGACAAAAGAGCATATTCAAATCGAAGATTTTCCCCCTAAAATACATCCTTTCGGAAAGTAAAATGTTTGACTACTTTTAAGCCGTATAGTATAATCAATTCATATTTAGAAGAGGGATGTAAATGCAGTTTTTAGAAGAACAAATACTAAAATACGGTAAGATTTGTCCTCACAGTGTTCTCAAAGTAGACAGTTTTTTAAATCACCAAGTTAATGTTTCTATTGTAACCGAGCTAGCAAACGCTATTTATGAGCATTATAAAGACAGTGGAGTTACAAAAATATTGACAGTGGAATCCTCAGGGATACCTCTTGCATGTATGACTGCAGCAGCCTTTAAAGTTCCTTTTATTTTTGCAAAAAAGAAAAGAACAATCAATCTTTCAGAACAGGTTTTCAAGTCTGCCGTTCATTCTTATACCACTGGTAAATATAGCGAAATAATGGTTAGCGCAGAATATCTTGGAAGAGAGGATAATGTTCTAATAGTTGATGATTTCCTCGCAAAAGGTTCAGCCCTTCGTGCATTAATAGAAATAGTCGAGGATTCTGGAGCTACTTTGGTGGGAACCGCTGTTGCCATAGAAAAGGGATTCCAAGGTGGCGGAGATATGCTTAGGAAGGAAGGATTCAAGGTTTATAGTTTATCAATAATAGACAAAATGACCGAAAGTAAAATTATTTTCCGAGAGGATTAACTTAATACACAATAAATTGCACAATTTTTTACATAAGTTGTGCATTTTTATTTATAATATACAGCTAAAACACCTATTTGCTATTCAACTAATTTTCGAAAAGCAAACAAAGTATGGGATTATCCGTTAGTGTTTTCATTTGTAGTCAGTTAGGGCCTGACGTAAACACGGATAACTGGGTGTATATCAAAGGGGTATTAAGCCGAAAGGCAAATAAAATAATACGGAGGAGAAAAACATGAAAAAGAAACTTATTGTACTTTTGCTAGTCGTAGCTCTTGTTGGCTTGTTAGCTGTGTCAGTAGTTGGCTGTAAGGAAAAGGACGAATTCAAAATCGGTCTTATTTGTTTACACGATGAAAACAGCACATATGACAAGAACTTTATCGACGCATTAAAAGCAACCCAAGCTAAGTATGGTTTAACTGATGAGCAGGTTCTTATCGTAACAGGAGTTCCAGAGGGAGATGCTTGTTATCAGGAAGCTGCAAAATTAGCAGATGCCGGTTGTGACATCATTTTTGCTGACAGTTTTGGTCACGAAGACTATATGATACAAGCGGCAGAAGAATATCCAGATGTACAGTTCTGTCACGCAACAGGAACAAAAGCGCACACAGAAGATCTTCCGAACTATGCTAATGCATTTGCAAACATATATGAGGGACGTTATCTTGCTGGTGTTGCCGCAGGCATGAAGTTGAATGAAATGATCGCTGATGAAGAGATTACTACCGCAGAAGCTAAAATGGGTTATATTGGAGCCTATACATATGCCGAAGTTATTTCCGGATATACATCATTCTATCTCGGAGCAAAATCAGTATGTCCCACAGTAACAATGGATGTTACTTTTACAGGTAGCTGGTATGATGAAACAGCAGAAAGAAATTCAGCAATAGATTTAATCGAAAACAGAGACTGTGTCCTTATTAGCCAACACGCAGACTCTTGGGGAGCTCCAAACGCTTGCGAAGAAAGAGATATACCCAATGTATCATACAATGGTTCAACAGAAAGCGCTTGCCCAGATACTTTTATTATTTCTTCAAGAATTGACTGGTCTCCTTATTACGAATACGTAATCGAGCAAGTACAAGCTGGAAATCCTGTTGCTCATGATTGGGTGGGAACACTTGAGAATGGCGGAGTGAAGCTAACAGATCTTGGCGCAACCGCTCCCGCAGAAGGAACAGCAGCGAAAATTGCCGATGAAAAGGCAAAGCTTATCGCCGGAACAACAAAGGTTTTTGACACCGCAACTTTTACTGTTGCTGGAGAAACCCTTACGACTTATATGGCTGATGTTAATTCTGATGCTGCCTTTACTCCTGACACAGAAGCAATCGCTGATGGGTATTTCCAAGAATCAGTATTTCGTTCGGCTCCATATTTTGATTTATCAATAGATGGGATTACTAGACTAAATGCTATGTTTTAATAAGAAGTTTTCTTACTAAAGAAAGATTTACACACCTATTATTGGTTTAAACATTTGTACCTTGCTCTTAACGGCAAGGTACAAATAGTAATTAAAGATATTATTAAACAAAAATGACATATTCTATATGCATGAGAGCATGATGGATATGTATAAGTGGTTAATTAAGAAAAAATGCATATTAACGCAGTTCAAATGGTTGGGGTTACAAAAACCTTTGGTTCAGTAGTTGCCAACAAAGATGTAAATATCAGCATAAGAAAGGGTGAGATACTTGCCATTCTTGGGGAGAATGGAAGTGGGAAGACATCCTTGATGAACATGCTGGCTGGTATATATTTTCCGGATGACGGAAAAATTTTTGTTAATGGCGAAGAAGCTATTATAAAGTCCCCAATGGACGCATATAAACATAAAATAGGCATGATACATCAACATTTTAAGTTGGTGGATTTATTCACTGCAGGCGATAACATTATTCTAGGTGAAGAGGCTCCGGACTTTGACATAAAAGCGAAAAAAACTCTTCTCAAAGAAGAAAGAATAAATATCACAAACAACAAATGGAAAAAATTTCTGATTGATTTAAAAATAGTCTGTTTACCACTTGGAAAATTGGTCGCCAAGTTAAAATTTAATTGGCTTTCAAGAGATAGAGTAAAAGTCGTCCAGGCAGTAGCAGATAAATATGGTTTTGATATTGATTTAAATAAGAAAATATACGATATGTCGGTTAGTGAAAAACAGACTGTCGAGATTATAAAGGTATTATATCGTGGCGCAGATATCCTTATTTTGGATGAACCTACAGCGGTTTTAACCCCTCAGGAAATTGAAAAACTATTTGTTGTTTTAAGAGGGATGAGGGATAATGGAAAATCTATAATTATTATAACTCACAAATTAAATGAAGTTATGGCTATTTCAGATAGAGTATCAGTATTAAGGAAAGGCGAGCTTATCGCAACAGTTGATACAAAAGACACTGATGAAAAAAGATTAACTGAAATGATGGTAGGCGAAAGAATTGAGTTAAATATTGAAAGAACAACTCCTAAAAATGTGAAAAAAAGACTTTCAATACATGGTTTGACTTGCCGCAATCGAGAGGGATTGTATGCGCTTAATAACATTTCTTTTTCAGTAAATTCAGGGGAGATTCTGGGGATAGCAGGGATTTCTGGAAGTGGGCAAAGAGAGCTTTTAGAGTCTATAGCTGGTCTTCAAAAAATCGAATTGGGCGTAATACAGTATGATGATCCTAAAACTGAAAAGATAGTTGACCTCCGTGCTAAGACCCCAAATCAGATTAAGGAATTAGGGGTAAGGTTATCTTTTGTCCCCGAAGATAGATTAGGCATGGGACTTGTTGGTAATATGGATTTAACCGATAATATGATGCTTAGATCATACAGTAAAGGGCACTCAATATTCTTAGATAGAAAATCACCAACAGAACTTGCTCAAACGATAGTAAAGGATTTGGAGGTGGTTACCCCAAACATGAAAACCCCTGTTAGAAGATTGTCTGGGGGGAACGTTCAAAAGATACTTGTAGGTCGAGAAATAGCTTCTGCTCCAACAGTAATTATGGCAGCATATCCCGTTAGAGGTTTAGACATAAATTCTTCTTATACGATATACAACCTAATGAACAAACAAAAAGAAAATGGAGTCGCCGTTATTTTTGTAGGAGAAGATTTAGACGTACTATTAGCCCTTTCTGATAGAATTATGGTTATATGTTCTGGGAAAGTAAGTGGTATAGTAGATGCTCGTAATACCACTAAGGAGAAATTAGGGATGTTAATGACAAGCATTCCAGAAGAGATCGAAGTGTTTAGCGAGCCAATTAATGAGAACTAGGTCAAGAATAGTGTGATACACTAATATAATACAGACGATAAGGAGAACATCCTGGATGTTTAAAACAAAGCGAGAACCTTTATTCCATCTGGTAAAACGCATAGATGTTAGCAAAAAATATGCTTGGGCTGTGCGGATTGGCGCATTTCTTCTGTCTATTCTTGTATGTGCCGCAATTTCTTCTCTGCTAACAGACAAGTCTATAGGATTCTTTTTTAAATATCTTTTTAACGGAACATTTGGAACAAAAAGAACTATCTGGAATCTCTTTCATGAGACAGCTATATTACTATTAGTTTCCATTGCCGTAACTCCTTGCTTTAAGATGAAATTTTGGAACATCGGCGGGGAAGGGCAAATTCTTATGGGTGCGTTGGGTTGCTCGGTTGCTCTTGTTTTTATGGGAGGTAAATCCTCCGATGGCGCAACGATTGTTGTTTCGTTGATTTTGGCTTTTGTTTTCGGTATAGCATGGGCTGTTATTCCTGCGTTTTTTAAAGCAAGATGGAACACTAATGAAACCCTCCTTACATTAATGATGAATTATATTGCAGTTTGCTTAGTGAATTATTTTATAAAGAGTGTTGCCTCATCAAGCACAGGGACTTTAACATTCAAAGATGGATTAGTTGAGCCTATAGGGGGAAACCAATTTATACTTTTTATCATAGTATCGGTAGTTCTAACAGTTTTGATGTGGGTATATTTAAAATACAGTAAGCACGGTTATGAATTAACTGTCGTTGGAGAAAGTGAAAATACTTCCAGATATGTTGGGATTAATAACAAGCTAGTTATAATCCGAACATTGATTCTGTGTGGGGCACTCTGTGGTTTAATTGGATTTTTACTTGTCAGTGGGGTAAATCACTCTCTAGGAGATGCTACTGTAGAGGGAAGGGGATTTACAGGGCTTTTAATTTCATGGCTTGCACATTTTAATCCTTTGGCTATGGGACTGACCTCCTTTCTTTTTGTTTTTATAGATAACGGTGCCTCCCAAGTCAGTAATTATGCAAGGCTTGGAGCTTCTTATCCGAAGGTTATGACAGGAATATTCTTTTTGTTTATTATTGCAACAGAGTTTTTCATAAATTACAAAATAGTATTTAAGAAAATGAAGTTAAAAGAAATATCCAGTAATGGAGATAAGGATATTGATAAAGAGGTAAAAGAACCTCAAGAAAATGATATAGATATACCCAAAGATGATAACAACGCGCAAGAGGGCATAACTGAAATGATAATAAAGGAGAAGATTTAATATGTTCACGGTAATTTTAACCCAAGCTATTAGATTTGGATTAGTTTTCCTTTATGGCTCAACTGGGGAGATAATTATTGAGAAGTCTGGCCATCTTAATTTAGGAATCCCTGGAATTATGTGTTTAGGGGCTGTAGGCGGATGTATAGGAGCGAATCTTGCCGTTGGTAGTGGTAGTACATTTTTAATCATTTTGACAGGCATATTGTTTTCAATGCTATTTGCAGGGTTCGGTGGTGCACTATATGGTGTTTTTACGATTTCGTTAAGATGTAATCAGAATGTTACAGGTTTAACTATTACCACCTTTGGAGCAGGTGTTCTTGGCTTCTGGGGCTCGAAGATGGGAAGGCTTAATACAACTTTTTATGAGGCGAGTAAATCATTTACTGCTCCCATGTTTGGCGATAATGTTGGATCAGATTGGTTTTCGAGCATATTTTTATCCCATGGTCCACTTGTTTATCTTGGGATCGCTATTGCAATAATCGTCGCCATAATTTTGAAAAAGACAAGGACAGGATTATCTCTTAATGCAGTTGGCGAAAATCCAGCTGTGGCTGATGCATCTGGGATTAACGTGAACAAATATAAATATTTAGCATGTATCTTGGGCTCCGCTATATCCGGGATAGGGGGTGCATTCTATATATTGGATTGTACCAGAGGGTCTCTTGAATATGTTATAGAGGCAATGGGTTGGTTGTCGGTAGCACTCGTAATATTCTCGCTTTGGAAGCCTAGCATTAGCATATTAGGATCCTTTATATTCGGAGTATTGTATATTTTACCTCACTACATTGCTGGGGTTAGCTTCGCTGACAAGGAGCTTTTAAAGATAATTCCCTACTTAGTGACAGCACTTGTTCTTATCATAATATCTTTTTTCAAGAAAAGAGAAACCCAGCCTCCGAGTTCTTTGGGTTTATCATATTTTAGAGAAGACCGATAAAGCTTTATTCATTTAAAAATTATTAAGAAACTTACTTTTTCTTCTATATAGCTTTAATAGAGATGAAGATTATGACTTGAGATGGATTGTTGTGAGATATCTGGATTGTTTGACCGATTTTTGTTATTGATATATAATTAAGAAACTTTAGTAATTAAGGACTTAGCGATGGGAAAAAGATATGTGGCTTTAATATCTCTATTAATAGTGGTAGTTTTGGCAAGTGGATTATTCTTAACAGGTTGCACTCAGGACCAAAAGTTGCCGGGAATTGCATGGGCAGAAGAAGAAACCCTTACTTACGGTATATGGACAGATAATGTGCTTACGGGATCTTTAGTAATTGTTACTAAGAGATTACCAGTAGGTCAACAAGCTCTTCCCAAGTTTCCCGACGAAAAATATGATGTCAATTCTACTTCTTCGGGAGGAACACTGATAACAAAAACTGCCAAGGATTTATCAGATAATATAACAATGTATTCCGAAGCATTGATGAACGGGTTTAAGCCTGTTGCTAGTTATAAAGAGGTTAATACTACCGATTCACAATATACTTTGAAAGCTAGATATGATGGAACCAGATATTTCTATTCATATAATGGGGGAGAGGAAAAGAAGGTAAGAATTAAGACTGGATTCATGGACAATGAAATAATGTACTCAATTGTTCGTTGCTATGAACTTGAAAGTAACTATACTACTACCTTTAATTTAGTTGACCCAACCACAGGCAATAAAGAGGCACTGAGCGTTGCCGTTACAGCGGAAGGAACCCAGGGGGGATTTGAATATGTAAATGGCTCTGGAGAATCAGCGATGGCTGCGGCTTCTACGAGAACGCTTGCTGTGTCTTTTACGAGAACCAAGGCCCCTGTTGGAAAGAGTTTAGTTGTGTATTACACTGTTGAGGATAAAACAGGAGATACTGGATTTTATCTTACGGGAGATCCAGCGAAGGGCGGCGGTACGAATAGAAGCTCACATGTTCCAGTTATGATACAGGAAAACAATGTCAAATATGTTCTTTCAAAAGTAATAGCTAACTAGAATTAATGCCTCCGGGGACGGAGGCTTTTCTAAATAGATCCAGGATTATTTTATCTCATAGCCACTTAATTGAGAGGATATCTTGAAAAGGAGGAAGGAATGGCTTATATCAATATGACAGAGTATGAAAATGCTTCATTAGAGGTACGAAAAGAGTATGAGGATCAAATAAAAAAGCATGGAAGAATAACCAACATGAAAAGAACCTTGCTTAATGATCCACCTTCATTCAAAGCATATATGGAGTGGTATACTCTTAGGGATAAGTTGGTTCCAGTCATTGGAGAAAGGGCCATATCTCTGTTTTCTTTTGCGATATCCAGTGGTAATCATTGTTTAATATGCTCTCTGTTTTTCCGAAAGATTCTAGTGGATAGCGGGGAAGATCCAGATAATCCAAAGCTATCTGAGGATGAAAGATTATTAATGGATTTGGGGAAGGGAATAGCTATCGATCCGCATAATATAGATCCTATAATCTATGAAAAGCTCGAGAAGAGATTTTCTGACCAGGAAAGAACTTTGATTATTGCCTTTGCAGGAATAATGTACGCCACTAACCTGTTTAATACCGTTGCAAAAGTTGATTTGGACGAAGTATTATACGCATATAAACCATCTAAGGACTAATTGGTTTAATATATATGTTTAATAGAAGTATCAAGATTTAAATGATTTTACAGATATTATAATGGGTAGAAAGAGGCTAAAAATGGAAAATAACTTAAAAGATAAAGTAGCGTTTATTACTGGAGCAGCTCATGGACAGGGACGGGCCGTTGCAATAGCTCTTGCAAAAGAGGGTTGTAATATTGCAGCGTTAGATGTCGCAAAAAAAATTGAGTATCCCAATTATAACTTTGGATGTCCGGAAGAATTGGTTATGCTCAAAAAAGAAATAAAAGATTTGGGACAGGAATGCATATCTTTTTGCGCAGATGTACGGGATGAAAAAGCAGTTAATGACGCAGTTATTGAAACTATTAATAAGTTTGGGAAAATAGACATTCTGTTTAACAATGCAGGCATCTGTGCATATGCGAAAGTTGATGAAATGACGAATGCAGAGTGGGACAGCATGCTTGACATAAACCTTAAAGGAGCATTCATTGTTACAAGAAGTGTAGTAAAATACATGAAAGAAAGAAAATCCGGTGTGATTATCAATAATAGTTCTACAATGGGTCTAAGAGGGGGCAACAGACTTTCCCATTATACGGCTTCAAAGTGGGGTCTTACGGGCTTTACAAAGGCTATAGCAATAGAGTTAGCTCCATATAACATTAGAGCCGTGAGCATTCATCCAACAGGTGTGAATACTCCAATGAATGATGGGTTAGCATCCCTTGAAGGGAAAACTCCTATCGAAATTGCTGAAGCATCTGCTGGTAATCTACTTCCAACCCCATGGATTGAACCTGAAGACGTTGCCGACTTGGTGGTATATCTTGCTGGAAATAAGGCCAGGTATATTACTGGAGCACAGTACGTTTTAGATGCAGGACTATTGACAGTATAATTTCAAGAGATTTCAAATAGATTTCCTATCACATACTTTCAAAACTATTGACAGTATAGTATAAAAAGATTTCGAATAGATTTTCTATCACATACTATCAAAAGAAAACCTCCGTTTCCGGAGGTTTTTTGATGTTAATCATCAGCCGCAAGAAGCTCTATCTTCTTTTTTGGTGGAGGAGCTTTGCTGTCCCCATGTTTAACTAGAAACATTAGAACTATCGAAATAATGACGCAGGCTGCCGAATAAATAAATAGATTCTTTGCTCCCCATTTATCCATAATTAAACCAGCGATAAAAGGAGTGATTGCTTGGGCACTCATAGTTGCTGTGTAATAGAATCCTGTGTACTTACCGACATCTCCGGCTGAGGACAATTCCACAACCATCGGGAAGGTATTAACATTTGCAATAATCAAGCCAAATCCAGCGATTAGATAAAAGACTATAAATAAATACATCGAAGCGGGCCCTGCATTTGAGGCAAAAAAGAATACCAGTAAGAAAGACAGGACTGCAAGACCAAAGCCCAACATAATGGATTTTCTTCTTCCGATTTTAACAGCTAACATTCCTACTGGGATGAAGGCTATAGCAGAGATACCCATGCTTATTCCGGAAACAATCCCGGAGATACCAGGGGATAGGTTTAGAGTCTTAGTAGTAAAAATCGAAAGATTGGATGATACTGCGTTATAGCCCATAAACCACATGAAAATAGAGGCAAGAATAAGGATAAAGGAAATAAGCATTGCCTTCTTCTTTTTCTTAGTTTCTTCCTCCGAAAAAACTATTGTTTCTCCAGAAGCATCAACTGTTTTTTCTTCAATATCATCGTTTGAGATTCCGTACTCAGCGCAAAGTGCTTCGCATTCCTTTACTAACTTAGGTTCTTTTACAAACAACAAGAATAGTCCTAAAAGAATTAGCATTGAAGCAGCAACCGCAATGAATATCGCAATGTATCCTGTGGGATTTAGCATAAAAGTCAAAGTATAAATAACAAATGCCACTGCGGATCCCGCCCCTCCTACAAGGTTTATCATTGCATTTGCCTGGGAGCGTAATGGTTTTGGGGTAACATCTGGCATAAGGGCAACAGCAGGGGATCTGAACGTCGCCATTGCGATTAAGACTAATAACAATATAATCATATATGAAACAAGTGATCCAATGTTATTTTTTGTTACTTTCTCGAAAACCTGAGTGCTGGCATAGTTGTTTATACCGGTATTAACGAACTTTTTGTAATCAGCAGTTTGTACTGTCTCCCCATCCTCATTTACTTCGGTTGGATTAAGCGCAACCTGTAAATACTCTTGTAAAGAATCAATCCCATTATTGGAAAGATATGCACGGTCACAAAAATCACTGTTTGTTGCTCCCTCGTTGTAAAGCATAGTGTAAAGATCTTCATTTGTATAAACAATATTATTGTGATCAGTGTAAAGGTATCCAGCAACTTCAGTTTTTGTAATTTTTTCTCTTAATTCCATGCCTTGTTTCAAGGCAGAATTTGCTGTAACTGGGACAAAAACCATCAAAACCACTGATACAATAGTGCCAAGGAATATATAAGGGGTTCTTCTTCCCCATTTTGTTTGGGTTTTGTCGGATATTTTTCCAAACAATGGGAGCAAGAAGAGGGATAATAAGTTATCAAGTCCCATGATAAGACCGCGAAGGCTGTTTGAAAGCCCGTATGCATTTTCCAAAAGTAGCGGTACTACAAAGTCATAGGCCGCCCAGAAAACCATTATTACGGCAAAAGCAAAGCCTACTTTAATCGTTTTTGGATAATTAAGTTTCATGCTTATCTCCTAAAAAATTTATTCCCCTAAAATTGGGGTTGGTATTGTGCCTAATGAAAAGGATGAGAAAATCCTCAATCACTCTCAAAGTATTATACAATAATGAGTCGTTTATTACAATATTGAAAATTATTAGTCTGTAGATAAGAATTGAATGTTAATTCTCAAAGTAAATGCAAAATTTAGAGAAAATTAGCAATTAAGTTGAATAATGGGAAGAACAGCATTAAA
>MWEH01000125.1 GCA_002070965.1 Firmicutes bacterium ADurb.Bin080
ACTATTCACGGAAGAGATGATAATGCAGCTATGAACATATTAAATGAGGGGCTTAGATTATTGAGTACTTAAAAAAGAATACTACTGTAGGGACTACAGGAAGTTACGCCTATGGAGATGGAGAATACGAAGTCTATGAAGTAGGAATCTCGACACTTTAGTGATGAGAAGTTCAAGGAGGAAAAACATGAGTAGTTTAATTCTTGATGGAAAAGCCTTGGCAACCAAAATTGAGGAAAATCTCAAAGAAAGAGTAATAAAAATTATTGAAAAGACTGGCATAACTCCCATTCTTGCTACAATCATTGTGGGAGATGATGTAGCTTCAGTGACTTACGTTAGAATGAAGGGAAATGCTTGCAGAAGGGTGGGCATTGAGCCATTAAAAGTTGAATTACCAGAGTCAACAACTACTGAACAACTCCTAGAAGAAATATATAAACTCAATAGAGATGATAGGGTTTGCGGAATTCTTTTACAACACCCCGTCCCAAAGCAAATAGATGAGCAAAAATGCTTTAATTCTATAGATATCGATAAAGATGTCGACGGAGTCAATGTGGCTTCATTTGGCGCGGTTACAATGGGTATAAGAGGTTATCGCTCGGCAACCCCCTATGGGATAATCACTATTTTGAAAGAATATGGAATAAAAATGGAAGGAAAACACGCCGTTGTAATTGGACGAAGTGCAATCCTTGGAAAACCTGTTGCCATGCTTCTTTTGAACGAAAATGCAACAGTAACTATTTGTCATTCGAAAACGGTTAATCTCCCTGATATAGTAAGAACAGCGGATATCGTGGTTGCAGCGGTTGGACGACCTGAATTTGTGAAGGCCGATTGGGTAAAGGAAGGTGCAATATTAGTTGATGCAGGATACAATGCAGGGAATATTGGAGACATTGACCTCAAAAACAGTGCGTCTAAGAGTTCAGCTTATACTCCGGTTCCAGGAGGTGTTGGACCCATGACTATAACAATGCTTATGAGCCAGACCGTCGATTCGGCTGAAAGAAAGTATCTATAATTCTTCATACTAACGCAATGAGTTTAAGGTATAGCTAGATACGGCTATACTTTTTTTTTGAAATAATGATTATAGTATGAATAGATAATCAGGAAAAATTCCAAAGTAATGACTTTTGCTTCTCATGAAAAAACGGGAAACAATCTTCCCGTTTTAAAAAATATTAATGTTAGTTTTTTCAGTTGGAAAATTAATATCTCTTTCTGAATAGAAGTGCACCGAAGCCGATGAGTACTATTAGAGCGACAATTCCGAGTATTGCATATAGAATTACATTCCCATTGGTTTCTTCAAGGAAGGAAATGCTGGTAATATTTTCTCCGGTTATTGTTACGTATCCGTCATCCTCAACATCTACTTCGTATGAGGTATAAACTCCGTTTTGAGCAACCAAAACAATAACCTTTTCATTATTTTCTACTGCACTTGGAACTTTGATTCTTATTGAGGAAATGCCTTTATCAATTACAGTTTGAGTTGCAGGATCTATTATAGATAAGTTGAAGCTTCTGATTACATCCTGGTAACGTGAGATATGATCCTGTATCTCTTTGCTGTTAGTATCAGCTTTTTCCATATTAAGTATTAATTCGGGTTCAAAACCATCTTCGGTTATCATAGTAGCATCAATTCCGTTTGCTTCGGTTATAAGTTTATCTTGGAAAATTGCAATGGTCACTAATACTGATTCAGGGGCATAATATGCTTCCGACTCGTCGGCTTTTAGCGTTACTAGATATCTTCCAGGCCCAACAAAAGCATTATTTACTTCAGTTTCATTAATAAAGAACTTAACCTCTTCTCCACTTGTACATTCAGCGTTTATGTGCCTTGCCATTCCATCGTATGTGAAGAGAATGGAGGTATAATCAGTAATAATCTCGGAGTCCCACTTATGGATAATATATACTGCATCTACAAAGGTCACCGAGTAGTTGGAATTGCTGAAAACAGCAGTTAAAGGATAATGTCCCATTCTATATCCTGGTTCCTTAGTTATTACAACATTTAATGTGGAAGGTGTTTCCGAATAGGCCATACTTCCCGAGGTAATTTCGAAGGACATCTGACTAATTATTAGAGTTTCTTCTGATCCAGTATACTGAGTTTCTTGATTTGTAAGTGTTACTGTAAGAGGTCTCTTAGTAATTGTGTAGGTTCCTTGTACATAAGTGATATCGTAATTTGAATTAATGATGTTATCTCCGAATATTACATATTCACCGACATTTTTAACCGAGAAGGCATTTGTAGTTAGTGAACCAGAAAGAGTATCTCCTTGAACTATACTACCAAGAGTTACTGAGTAGTCTAGTTGAGCGGGAGTATTTCCGTAAACTTGAGTTTTATTGTTTGCAGCTATTGTAATGGGCCTTCTCACTATTGTGTATTTATTTTGGAAGTCAACTAGGGTTATATCATAGTTGGGGTTAAGAGTAGCAATTGTTCCAATAGTAATATCGTATGTTCCTACTTCAACTCCGCTTCGGCCGAGTATACCATATAAACCAGTTTCGGTATATGCTAATGTTCCTTCAGTTATTTCGTAATTCACATCGACAACAGCATCTCCGTAAACTTGAGTTGCGACATCGGGAGAAATTGCGAGCGCGCGCTTTGTTATTGTGTAGTTAACTCCAGTAGTGAAGGTAATTTCATAATTGATATTTCTCTCTTCATTACCAATAAGGGTTCCTTGAGTTATCTCATATATTCCCACTTGTATTGTGTCTTCCCTTTCAATATCTCCTTCAAGTACATCAGAACCAATTAATTCTCTACTTAAATTATAAGTTAGAGGTTGTTCGGGATCACCGTATTCAACCGTAATTGGATTGGGGGTAACGGTGACTGCTACTTTAGTTATTGTATAGTTTGCGCCAGTGAAGTTTATATCATAATTCGGGTTATTATCATTCGTAAGGGATCCAGCCGTAATCGGATATACTCCAGCATTCGATCCTGCTAATTTTACAATTTCCCCATTAAGTTCCTCGGGAGATACTAGCCCTGAATTTTGCTCAGGCTCTGCAACTTGATAGGTTAGAGCTTCTGAAGGATCGCCATATTGGATGGTGATTGGATCGGCTGACACAAAGACAGGTCTTCTGTTGACTATGAACTTATCTTGTAAATCAGTTATTTGCAAATCATAATTATGCATGCTTACAAGATCAATGGAGAATGACACTATATCATAACTGCCAACTGAGGCCCCAGAATCCTTCACATAGGTAATTTCTATAATATCTCCGAAGAATCCAGTTGAATAATTAATTGATTTAGAAGCTTCAGCTACTCCATCATAGAATTTACTTACAGGGGTTACTTCTGAAATTGTGATTTCTCTCTTAGTTATTTCAAAGACATCATTTCCGGCGTTTGGAGCAAGTGTTACAACATAGTTACTGTTACTAAAGGAGGATAACTCCAAGTCATATAAACCTACTGCTTCTCCAGTTTCACGAGTATATTCAACTATAATGTCGCTATCATCCCCAAGTCCGACGATTGATTTTACAAAAGTCTTATCTGTTTCACCATATATCTTAGTGAGATTGCTCATCTCATCGATGATTTCGGTTGCTAAGATGTTCTCAAGCTCATATGGAGATATTTCGACGGTAACAGCAACAGAGGTTGATTTGTAATTTCTTGTAGGCAGAGAACTGAGGGTAACAGAGTATGTTCCGACATTTCTAAAAGAATTATCTATAGAATAGTTAATTGATGTCTCGGAATGGCTAAGGGATGCATCAATGCTTTGAACTGATGCATTGTATATTAGAGCCAATACATATTGTCCTTCAACTAACTGTGTTCCATCGTTGAAGGAAATAACAGAGCTCGCTTGAGTTATACCAAAGGAAATTATGTCATTAAAAGTAATAAGGTAATTGCTATTTTGTCCTTCCGAATTATCTATGGTGCCTTGGGTTATTCTGTAACCGCCCACGGCTTCTCCCGTTTCCCTAGAAAGTAAACCGGTAAGAGGATATCCTGATACAAGGCCTCCCTGTGCTCCAGTTACTGTATAAGTGAATACTGGATCAGGTTGTCCGTATTCTTTAGTTTGATTGGAGGCAGGGGTTATAGTAATGGGTCTCGGGGTAATAGTGTAAGTTCCAGAAGTAAAGGTAATCTGGTAATTTGGATTTACTCCCTCATCCAGCATATTACCTGCGGTAATCTCATATGTTCCCACAGTAGAGCCAGTCTCTCTCGATAGTTGAGTGATTGGGCTTAACGTTCCTCCATCCCATGTTGCAGGTCTTGTCCCCCCAGTAAAGATGTAGGAGAGTGATGTGGGTGCATTTCCAAAAACCTGAGTCTTATTTTCTGCTTTAACACTGATAGGTCTCTTGTTAATGGAGTAGTAAACGGTTGATGAGTCTAGAATGATGTCATAGTTGGGATTATTAAGAGTTCCTATTATGATAGGATAATCGCCTACAAACATAATATTATTAGTAGCTCTTGATAAAGACCCAGATAAATTATATCCCTCAATAATAGGAGGATTAGAAGATACAAAACCGTCTCTTAGAGAAATAGTATAAGTGATACCTTCTTCGGCATACCCATAAATACTAGAAGCAGGGTTAGGAAGAATTGTTATAGGTCTTTTAGTTACTTTATATTTTCCTAAGTTGTTGACAATTGTGAGATTATAATACGAATTAGCAACATCCCCAATATATATATTGTATGATCCAACAGTAAGGCTCGATCCACTTGATTCACGAAGTAAAGAGCCAGTCAATTGATCAGTTCCAATTAGGCTGCCTGAGGCGATGGTGAAGGGTAATTCAGATACTTCCGCTTCTCCAAAGACTTGGGATACTTCGGTAGGTTGAATGGATAAATTTCGTTTATTGACAGTTAAATATGTAGGTGGGCACTGGGCAATCACATTATAGATGTTCTTTTCGTAGTTCATGTTTATAACATGTGTAGCACTATCTAAGGTTCCTTGTACAATTTCATATGAGCCAGGAGTAGGAACCGAAACGGCTGTATCTAAATGAAGTTTCCCGCTGAAGTAAGAGGCTGCGATTTGCACTCCTCCGTTTGTATAAGCCATGAAAGATAATCCAGATGTATATAGCTGATCTAACGTAGTTCCATAAGTGGTAGTTTGTCCGGCCAAAGGTTTAATATTTGCAACCAACATGTTGATTACATATCTACTAGTCCCATTGAATGTAATGGAATAGTTAGGGTTATTTCCGTTAGTAACTGAACCTTGAGAAATATCATATACTCCTACTGGCACAGCTCCAAATTCATCTATAGTCCACTGAGCTGGGTCAAGATACAATTGTCCAGTCAGAGTATCTCCATAAGGAAGAGAAGCGGGAGTAGTGGTCCACGTTAGTTCAGAATGTTGCTTAATTGGGACAGCATAGTCCATGCTCCATAGCTTTGCGAGTACAACTATTCCTAAAGGATTAATGGTGAATATTTCAGGCGAAGCAGTAATTGTATAATTGCTGTTTGCAAGAGTTCCCTTGGATATGGCATATGTTCCGGCATTATTTCCAGAGACTCTGGTAAGCGCCCCAGTTAATGCATCTGTGCCAATTAATGCTGGTTTTTCAGGATCTCCAGTATATGACAAAGAGTAAGTTAATATTGGATCTTGCACGCCATATGTTTTAGCTAAACCAGGGGTTGGGGTAACCGTAATTGGACGGGAGGTTATAGAATATGAGCCATTAGTAATCTGACTAATGTCATAGTTTGGATTGTTGGCAGCTAATCCGAAAGAAGAAGCTGGGGTCAAATTATCTTTCAATACATATACGCCCACATTTAGACTGGTTGTTTCAGTCGTGGATTGAGCATTTAGTGTTCTTGAAAAACTCCCGGTTAATGTATCATCTGAATATAAAGTTCCCGAGGTTAAAGAATATTCAAAGGGCAAAAGCGTCTCACCGTACACAGAAGAAAGAGTGGGTGCAGTTATCTGGACATTACGTTTAACGATTGCGAATCCAACAGGAGTAGTAGAAAACTGTATATCGTAATTCGTGTTATTTTCTGAAGTTAATGTATGTTGAGTAATTCGGTATTGGCCGACGTTTTCACCCGGTCTATTTCCCGATCCCCCCAAGAAGGCTTCTGCTTCACGTGCAAGAATTCCGGAAACCGGGCAATCGGAAAGGACGGATGTTAGAGTATTTGTTGTGGTATATACATCAGCAAGGGTATATGTAAATGTTGGATCAGAATATCCATATATTTTACTTTGATTCCCATTCGGGGTAAGAGAGATAGATCTTGTAACAATCGTATAGTTTGCATTATTAAATGTGACGTTATAGTTTGCGTTTAGAGGAACAGAAGTATCTCTAACAATTGTGTATACTCCCACATCGGCATGAGTTCTTCCAACCCCTATATTTTTATCGCATTCAAGTGCAACTCCAAGGTTGTCGCTTCCTATTATTCCATTGGAAAGTTGGTTGTTTGGATCAACGCTTGTCCATTTGAGTTCTTTAGCGGGTTCTCCGAAAACCTGTGTTTCAGCTGTGGCGGATACTGTAATAGGTCTCTTTGAAACGGTAAGAGTAATAGTAATATTGGAAGGGGCATTATAATTGGATGCATTTGCTCCAGACAACGTGTATTTGACATAGTATGACCCACTGGCACTTACTTGAGGCGTGAGAGGCATAGGCTTTGAAGCATCAAATGAGAAAGACCCACCGGATAGAACAACAGAAGGGGCAGAAGCGTTTATGGCGCTGCCGATGATAGAGTTGCTATCCACATTTGTTCCGTAAACAACGGAAATGTTGTCGGCTGATATAGTTACATTGGCTTTAATTATTTTAAATGTTGTATTTAAACTACCGGTATAATTTCCCGTGCCGCTAATATTACAAGTGTATGTTCCCACATTGGTTGGAGGTGCAGCATAAGAGAAGGTGAAATCACTTAGCGAAAGGGTGTAGGGGGAAAGAGCATTGTCAGTGATGGTCGGCTGTGGTTGGTGAGGATCTGTATCGAAAACAATATCTGAAATGGGTGCAATTGTAACATTTCCAACGATTGTTTTTTGGGTAATGGAAGTTGTGCAAGATAGCCCGGAGTTTGTAATATTATAGTTATCCTTCGAAGTTCCATCGAGTGCCAAAGTATTAGTTGCTGAGACTGTAACATTCCCTGATACATTTTTATCTGCGTATGCAAAAGTAACGGAGGGGTTCATTTTTATCCAAGTGGGATTTGCAATTCCATTAGGAGCATCAGTAGCGTCGCTAGCAACGATTCCGGTATAAGTGAAGCTTAGAGTAGAAACATTCACAGAGGTATTGCCATCATAAACCTTTCCTGTACAACTCATGGATATAGTGATGTTTTTCTTTGAGATGTTGGCCGTGTTGGTATTGTTTGCTGCACTAAAAGTATAGTTTCCATATCCAACAGAAGCACCTGTATTTACTGAAATGCCGCTAGCAGTTACGGTCTTTCCCGTCCCAACATGTTTATCTGAAAACGCATAGGTTATTCCAGAATTCAGTATGATGCTGTCCCCAGAGCCTGGTACGACTGGGTCAACGGTACACGAACCAGTAGCAGAAGTCGTCCCATCGTAAACTTTATTGTTTGCAGTGATAGATATACCAATTGGTTTGGGCGTAACAGTAATTTTATTGTATCCCGTTCCGGCATTTTCGCTATCAGCAGTATAAGTCATATTCACATTCCAAGTTTTTGATTGGATAGTATAATTACTTACATCAGTTCCTGCGAGTTTAACATTAGAGCTGGAAAAATAATACGATCCAACCGTTTTACCATACATTGTTGCGGTAGGATATGGATCGCTTACCCAAGAGACACTATCCCCCGAGATTACTCCTGAGATAACCACTTCAAACCAAGCCGCATCCACATTATCTAGCGCATCGTAAACCTTGGACTTATTCGCATGTTCGCTCTTAAGTTTTAATCCTAAACTTGCCCCAGTGTAAGTCAAAATATTGTGGCTGGAAGTCTTTATTCCCAAACCACCTTGGGCTGCTTGAGTATCTAAGTTGATAACATCATTCAGGTTGGTTTTATAAATATAGCAATTCAAGTTGCTCCCGGTTATAGTGAAACCGCTAAGAGTAACTGTCTTCCCATTCCCCACTATCTTGTCGGCAAAGGAAGCAGTACCCCCACTTATTGCTAAACTGTCGGCGGCAATGCCCCCTGACAAACTTTTAGTTACAATGGCCGCACTAGTATTTCCATCATATGTCTTATTACTCGATACAAAAGTAATAGTCACTTCTTTTCTTGATATGGTCATGCAGTCGTTGAATTCATATGTACCGTATATTATGCTTGTGGTTGTTTTGTTTCTCACAACAACTCTAATATCATAGGTATCAGCTATGGTTGGAACGGTTGCTGTCCAGCTTCCTAATGTACTTTTATAATTCGTAACCACTGCCTCTCTATCCGAACCTATTGATCCAACCGATAAATAATTGGAATCAGTTGATGGATATGGCTGAGCAACCCCGCTGTATGTGTTTACGTAAGGGACAAGATAGCCTGGTGCAACAACGCCGCTTGCTGCAAATTTTGCTCTGAAAGCAATGCTCGTATAAGTGTTGTCTAAATCGCATAAGTTGTCAGATAAAACTATCGCACAATTAAAAAATCCTGTGGCAGTATCGTAGGAGATGCTAGTGTAAGAATAAGTGAGGGTATTGCTAAAGCCGCTGTTCAAAGAAGAATACTCGATGTCAAATCCATCGAAAAGATAACCTAAGTTAGGCTTTGCCCTCAGATAGAAAGTTTGACCAGGGTAACGAGTAGTGGAAGTAGTCGTAGCCGTGGTACCTGTACCTAAATACTGTGTGCCTCCAGTGATTGTGGCCGTGGTTGCTCCTCCCGAAGCACCAGTGTCTGTAACTTTTAAGGTAGGTATCCAATTTCGTAACACTGCAGATGTTGTAGTGTTCCCAACCCTGTCATATGCAACAATTCTATAGTCAGCAAAACTGGATCCATATCCCGCTTCAGAAAGAGTAACAGTAGACCCCACTTTTGTGTATACGTCAGAATAAGAGGAAGCATTAAATGCTTGCCTTTGTAATACTACTTGGTAAACTCCGACATTTGCATCGGTTGCACTAAAACCAGCAGAAGATGAGGTAGCATAATTCATTGCTCCTCCTCCATCGTTATATGAGGAAGATCCAGTCAAAGAGGCTCCAGGAGCTGTTCGATCAGTACTTTCAAAAGTGAGCGACATCCCACTTGCGGATATTCTTGTTTGATAATTCCAACCACTCTTTGTGTAAAACGTGAGCGCAAGGTAATTTATCCCTGAAGAGATAGTCGCGGTTCTTGTATTGTTGTCTGGCCAACTACTAGTAGCCGTTTTAAGGGTATTTGTAGGAATAACACCATAGTGCAAATCTTGGTCCCCTGAAACAGACCCTGCAAAAGTAACTGAAAGAGTGGAAGTATCTCTGATAGTTGTTAGGTTTGAATCTAGTTGCAAATATGCAACCACATACAACTTGGGAGAATAGCCCATATGTTTTTCTGTTTCTCCAGCAGTAAATGATCCGGTTCCAGCAGTTATGCCACAATTTGCCCCAGAGCCCGACGTTCGATAGTAACTAACGTTGGAAGAATCAAAAGTAATAGAATTTAGTGAGTATACAAGCCTTTTTTTGCTTCCAGTATCTGTCCAGGAACTTACCAATGAGGCCGTATTAGTTACTCTAGGAGTGGCGCCTCCTCCAGATTTATCCGCAAGTGCAGTCAATTCAGGATTGATTAATGAAGGGGAGCCAACAACATCGTTCGATAACTTTGAAAAAGTGTCACGAATGTAAGGGTTAATTGAAGAAGAAGCCACGGCAAAAACAACCAATAGAAAAAGAACAAGAATCAAGCCACTGATTAGGGTTTTAGTCAATTTGTTGTTAAGCATGGTTGCTCCAGGTTTCTCAATTATGTAAGAATCAGATTTTGTGTAAGCGTGTACACACTTATATAATATATAAAAGAGATTGATAGTGCAAGCAGGCTGAGTGAATTTTACATAAAATTTACGTGCAAAACGCTTGCAAAGGAAGGGTTGATAGGAGTTTGGAAAGGAAAAAGAGAGGTGGGTTAAAGAGAAAGCAATTTTTATCCAACATTTATGATGGGATAAACTAAAAAAACTTTAAATAGAAATAGGGAGATTAACCCCGACTGGATTGCACGGTTGAAATGGTTTTACGCCACTTCATCCCATGCTTTTCATTTTTTTAAAAGATATAATCATTTCCGCTTTATTTAACCTCTGGCCGTTGTGCTGGGTACATATATTAAAAAAAAGTATCCTCAGATACAAAATATACAATTTTTACGCTAATTTAGGATTGACAATTCAATTAGGCTTAAGTTTTATTCGAAAAAATTGCAATCAATATAAGTAAAAAATGCGTAAATTCCCAAAGTAAGTTCCACAGTGATACCCGTAGTGGAAGTTAGTATGAGAAAAGTGGAAGTTAGTGTGG
>MWEH01000126.1 GCA_002070965.1 Firmicutes bacterium ADurb.Bin080
GAATAAATGTCTTAGAATCACTTTTACCGATGAGAGAGAAGGAAAAGAGAGAACTGAATCATATTATAACGAAGAGGGTATTGTAAACTTTGTAGAACAACTCAATAAAGGCAAAGAAACATTGCTTCCGCACGTTATATATATGTGTCAGGAATGTAATGAGCAAGTAGTCGAGATCGCGTTGCAATATAATAGTGGCTACAATGAGGCAATATATACCTTTGCAAACAACATTAAGACCGAAGAAGGAGGAGTTCATTTAGACGGCTTCAAATTCGCGCTAACAAAAGTAATAAACGATTTTGGAACTCAACTTAAGCTTCTTAAAGAAGAGGAAAAGCTGTCTGGAGAAGATGTCCGAGAAGGACTTGTCGCTGTAATAAACGTAAAGCTTCCTAATCCTCAGTTTGAAGGGCAGACTAAGACAAAATTGGGCAATTCTACTATGCGTGAGTTTGTGAAAAAAGTTTTTACTGACAAATTCTCCGAATTCCTCGAGGAAAACCCCAAGGATGCCAAAGAATTAATAAACAAGAGTGTTAACGCGCAGAGGGCTAGAGAAGCGGCCAGAAAGGCCAGAGAAAGCTTTAGAAAGACTGCCATGGACAGCACGGCACTTCCTGGTAAACTAGCCGATTGTATAGATACCAACCCAATGAACTGTGAGATATACCTCGTCGAGGGAGATTCCGCAGGCGGAACAGCAAAGCAGGGCAGGGATAGACAGTATCAAGCAATTCTGCCACTTAGAGGAAAAATTTTGAACGTTGAGAAGGCTAGGATTCACAAAATATTGGATAATGAAGAAATTAAATCAATGTTTACAGCCTTTGGATGTGGGTATGGAGATGATTTTGATCTTTCCAAGAGAAGATATGACAGAATAATATGCATGACTGATGCTGACGTTGACGGTAGCCACATCAGAATATTGCTTCTAACATTCTTTTTCAGATTTATGAAGCCCTTAATTGTTAATGGGCACATATACATAGCACTTCCTCCTCTTTACAAAGTTACGAAAGGAAAAGAGGAAAGGTACTTCTATTCGGATGAAGAATTGAGGCAGTATCTAGACACAATCGGGGGAGCAAGATATGATCTTCAAAGATATAAAGGTCTTGGAGAGATGAACGCTACTCAGCTATATGAAACAACTATGAATCCCGAAACCAGAACCCTCTTAAAGGTTACAGTAGAAGATGCAGAGGAGGCCGATTCGATATTCTCTATGTTGATGGGAGATATAGTCGACCTTAGAAGAGAGTTTATTGAACAAAACGCGACATTGGTAAAGGAGCTCGACGTGTAATATGGATAATAAATCAAACAAAAACGTTCAAAACATAAAAGAAATACTTGAAAAGACCAAAATCCGCGAGATAAAAGTTATAGACGAGATGCAAAAGTCTTTTATTGCCTATGCAATGGCAGTAAACGTTACGAGAGCCATTCCCGATGTAAGAGACGGTCTAAAGCCTGTTCATAGAAGAATTTTGTACGCTATGAACGATTTGGGAAATACATACAATAATCCACACAAGAAGTGTGCTCGTATTGTCGGTGAAGTTTTGGGTAAGTATCATCCTCATGGAGATAGTTCTGTTTATGATGCCCTAGTTAGACTTGCTCAGGATTTCTCAATAAATGAACCATTGGTTGACGGACACGGAAACTTTGGGTCAGTGGACGGGGATCCGCCGGCTGCTCAAAGGTATACCGAGGCAAGACTTACAAAAATCGCGGCAGAACTTCTTAAGGATCTAGAGAAGGAAACGGTAGATTATTATCCAAACTTTGATGATACATTAATGCAACCAACCGTTTTACCTGCAAGATTTCCTAACCTTTTGGTTAACGGAGCAGAAGGTATTGCTGTTGGTATGGCAACTAACATTCCTCCTCATAATTTAGGTGAGGTAATTGATGCGACCGTAGCATTAATCGACAACCCCGATCTTGATCCAGAGGATTTAGTCCAATATATTCCGGCTCCGGATTATCCAACTGGCGGATTAATTCTTGGGAGAGCTGCAGCCCAACAGGCATACAAGACTGGACGGGGCGGAGTAGTTATTCGCGCAAGGTGCGAAATTGAAGAGCAAGATGGCAGGAATTACATCATTGTAACCCAACTTCCCTATCAGATTAACAAGGCAAATCTAATTAAAGCTATTGCCGAACAGGTAAAAGATAAGAAACTCAACGGAATCTCCAATATCATGGATCATAGTGATAGAGACGGAATGAGGATTGTTATTGAGCTGAAAAGAGATGCTTCCCCCAAGGTTGTCTTAAATACTTTATATAAACAAACTCAGCTTCAGATCAAGGACAATATGATTCTCCTGGCCCTCGACAAGGGAACACCAAAAGTAATGACCCTGAAAGAGATATTGATGGCTTACATCAACCATCAGATCGATGTAACTGTAAGGAGAACTAGATACCTTCTCAATAAGGCCGAGGAACGTCAGCATATTGTTAAAGGATTAGTAATAGCAGAAGCAAACATTGATGAAGTCATTGCGATAATCAAGAAGTCTAGAGAGACCGCAGAAGCCAAAGCTAGACTTATGGAAAGGTTCGAACTATCAGAGAAGCAGGCAAATGCAATCCTCGAAATGAAGCTTGGCCGGCTGACATCTCTGGAGGTAGATAAACTTAATCAAGAACTTGAAGAACTGAATAAATCAATCGAAGATTACACCGATATTATTTCAAGACCCGAGAGAGTACTTTCAATTATTCGAGAGGAAATTCTTGAAGTCAGAAGGTTATACGCAAGACCGAGAAAGTCAGAAATAAGTTTTGATCCGGCAGCAATCGATTACGAAGACCTTATTGTAAAAGAAGATGTTGCGGTTACAATGACATATCAGGGATATATAAAGAGACTATCTCTTTCCGAATACAAAGCACAAGGAAGAGGTGGCGTAGGAATTACTGCTCACAAAGCAAAAGAAGAAGATTTCATAACCTCTGTTACCATTTGTTCTACTCACGATGATGTCTTGTTCTTTACTAACAGGGGTAAGGTTTACAGGCTGAGGGGTTATGAAATTCCCGAAGCGCCAAGAGCTTCTAAGGGGAGAGCTAGCATTAACTTGTTGCCTCTTATCGAGAACGAAAAGGTAACTGCCATTCTTCCTATCCCGGATGAGAGAGAAAATCACGCATTTTTGTTGATGGCTACGAAAAAAGGATTAATTAAGAAAACCTCTGTAACGGAATTCCAAAGGATAATGACGTCAGGAAAAATCGCAATAACCTTAGTTGATGATGATGAACTTATCTCGGTTGATGTTACTTCTGGAAAGGATGAGGTTATCCTCGCTTCCTCAGGGGGTAAATGTATAAGGTTTGACGAGAGCAATATTCGCAAGACCGGTCGTACTGCCATGGGTGTCAGAAGCATGAGAATTGATGACTCTGAAACAATAGTTGATATGGCTGTTCTGAAGCCTGGGTTTGATCTCATTACTGTTAGTGAGCTCGGATATGGGAAGCGTTCAGATACAGATGCGTACAGGCTCCAGGGTAGGGCTGGAAAAGGAATTAAAGCGGGTAACTTCAGCGATGAAACCGGAAAACTAATAGCCCTCAAGCAAACCGGGGAAGAGAATGATATTATAATCATATCCGATACGGGAATAATGATAAGAATAAGGGTCTCGGATATCAGCAAAATTGGCAGAAGCACAAAAGGTGTCAGGCTTATGAGGCTGAGAGATGGAGGAAAGGTCGCAGCAGTTGCGCTTACTCCACATGATGAAAACGCAGAGTTCTCCGAAGTAATTGAAGAGGAATAAATTATTGCTTCTAAACTAATTTTAAATATCTAAAAAAAAGTATTTAACGACAGGATTTAAATCCTGTCGTTTTTATAGTTGAGTTAAGTTTATGGCAGAATATTTCGGGATATCTCGGCTGTTTTCATCAATGAACATAATCATATATATGGGAAGGTAAACTATTTTATCATCCCCAGCTAAATTATTTTTGCATAGGACATTCTGCCCCGTTATCCAACAATTAATTGGACATTCTGCCCCGTTATCCAACAAAACATTAGGAAAAAGCTGTTTAATATTGTTATTAGATCCATTTTAAATAAATTTCGGTATTCCATTACAATAATAAAAAATAATAGATTAATATTGCTAAATGATAGTATATTATTTATCAGAGACCAACGTTGTTTCTAGAAGCCAATCATGTCTGTAATGTTGGGTTAAAAATGAATAAGAAAATATTTAGGCTCATTATTATATTATTGGTAATAGCTATAGCAGTATTAGCAGGGGTGTTCTATCCCAAGTGGGAGGAAGCCTCACATGAGCATCATGAAGAAGCCGGTATACAAACACAAATTTCAAGCAAATATTTGAGCTGCACAGAGAATTTTGGGATATAAACTGAAATCGATGGATAGGTAGATTAAAAGATATTGCTTAACAGGGGGATATGAAATGAAGTACGAATGGAAAAAAGAAGAAAAAGAGATTTATTCGCCAGGGAAAACCCCTTCTTTGGTTCAGATACCTTCAGCAAAATATTTTTCGATAAAAGGGAAGGGAGATCCAAACGGAGATGATTTTGCCAAAAGAGTATCCGTTTTGTATTCTCTTGCTTACGCAGTAAGAATGATGCCTAAAAAAGGGTTCACTCCGGAAGGATATTTTGAATATACTGTATATCCTCTTGAGGGAGTCTGGGATTTATCGGAAGAAGGAAAGAAAAGCAACAAACTTGATAAGGATCAGTTTATATACAAAATATCTATTAAACAGCCTTCTTTTATAACTCAGGATGTGGTCAACAGAGCGTTTGAGATTGCCAGGAAAAAAGAGGACGCCGAATTGCTTAGTCAGGCATTTTATGAAGAGGTAGAGGACGGGCTCTCGGTACAAATGCTACATATAGGTTCATATGACAATGAGCCAGCCTCATTTTCTTTAATGAAGGATTACATCAATAATCACAACTTAGAAATAAGAGAACAAGCTCATAAAGAAATATATCTATCCGATGCGAGAAAAACAGAGACAGAAAAGCTTCAAACAATTTTGAGATATAAAGTTCAGCGCAAAAACTAATACAGTCGAACGTTTAAGTTGTTACAAATAGCAAGTATAAAAAAAGGAGCAGAATTTGTTCTGCCCCACTTGTATTATTTATCTTCCTTTTTCTCTTCTGTATGTACAACCAGTTGAGGGAAAGGAATAGAAATTTTGTTTTCATCAAAAATAATCTTCATTTCACGATTGAGGTCTCTTACCACCTGATATCGGTTTTGCTCCTTGCACTTCGCGTACATGCGTATTACAACAGAGGAGTCAGCAAGCGATTGAACTCCTTTATAAAAAGGCCCTTCGATTATATCTGGGATGTTTGTTTTAATCCTTGAGATGTTAGATTTTATTACCTCTTCAACTTTTATGATATCCTCGGAATAGCTTATAGAGATGTCGCAAACAGCTGGTGAAAGATTTGTTGTAGTGTTAATTGCACCTCTGATATCAGAGTTGTTAATAATCTTAATATCACCGTTTACGTCCTCAAACTTCGTGGTTCGGATTCCCATTGTTACTACATTTCCTCTGAAATCATTTAATTGAACTATGTCTCCGATTGAGAACTGTTTTTCGAAAATGATGAACAAACCGGAGATTATATCCTCTATTAGGCTTTGTGCTCCAAAGCTTATTGCAAGGGCGATTATACCTGCTCCAGCAAGCAGGGTTTGAGTTTGAACTCCCCAGGCAGAAAGTATTAGGAAGAGGGCGGCGGCTATACTTGCATACTTAATTAAGCTTTGAATTAACTCGCTAATCATCTCGGTTTTACCGCCTTTTTTTATGAAAATTGCAGCAATTACGTTAATTAACTTATTTAGTAGCCAAACAAAAAAGAGCACAGCCAAGCTTTCTAAGATTCTTACATAATTATTAACGAAGAAATCAGCAAGATTGAAAAATTTTCCAATTGAGTTATCAATGATTCTAGAAAATAGCGAGTTAGGGAATATTACTCCTGCAAGAGCAGCCAAAAGAATTAAGAACAACACAGCAAGAGATGCAACTATTATTGTAACCCGGGTCTTTTTTGGTTTTTCCATAAATTTTTTAAACATATCTTTTCCTCACTTATCATATATTTCCGCTAATCGCGGTTACAATGTTATTTCGTTGATGAAATAATATAATTCTAATAATCTCTCTACGCTAAGGGATAATCTCCACAGTTTGAAGGTTCTGACTTGGGTAAAGAGTTCCGTCTATATTTTTGTCTCCAGTAATCACTATTCTATATTGGGATCCAGGTAGAAAATGCTCAAATATCCCTGTTTTAATATCTTCCTCTGAACTCAAAGCAACTATGGATTCTGTCACATATATATAAGATCCTTCGTTATAATTAAAAAGGGTGACTTTTAAATTAGATAATACATTTGAAGGATCATAGAGAGTAAGGGTAACAAGAACGTTGGTATCTACTTCTTGTATAGTTGCTGAAAAGGAATAATATGGAGGGGTTGTAACTTCATCCGTTTGAAAGACTCTTGTCTCAGATAATCCTGTATAAGGATTGGTGAAAGATATTCCAAAATTAACTTCATAAGTAGTTTCGGGTAGGAGTGAAGGGATGGTTTGTGAGCCATAATAATATTGATAACCGCCGTTATCTATTAAAAGAATTGTTATATTAGATCTATAAATTTCTGTTTCCCCTTGTTTAATTATAGCAAAATACGTTGCATCTAAAAGAGTTTGATCAGGGTATATACTTACTATCAACGAATAAGGTTCAATTGTATCGATATAACCGCTAGCATTAATCAAAAAAGGTGAGGATAGAGTGCTTTGTTTTAAAAGGATATTTCCACCGGTTTTTAGCGTTGCAAAAAGACTGATAACGATAGTTCCATTTTCGTAGGGGAGTCCTTCAATATAAAAGGGATAAGTAGGGGAAGTAACGTTTAAAGTTTCAATACTCCCAGTCGCTACTCCATCAACAAAATATTGATATTCAAGATATACGGAGGAGTATTCGTTTTTGTTATCAATATATTTGGACGTTCCTGACAAATCTAAGTATTTCATGTGTTGATCGGACATTTCTCTAAAAGAAAGATTAAGAAGAGTCCCCCCAGAACCATCAGAGGTACGAACTTTTCTGCTTTCTATTGTGAAGTTACCAAAACCTTTAGAACCTACGATAGAGACAGTATACTCAGTATTAGGGGACAGAGAGCAAAAACTCCTTGGTTTACTCCAGTAGATAATTTTGATTCCTTAGAGCCCAGTTGACTCTCTGCGACGACTTTCAGGCTTTCCGGGTCAACATTATCCCCGAGTTCTAGAAGAGAAACCTCATAAATGATTTCTGTTCCGATGGAGTCTAGTTGGGTAAAAGTGGCATCAGTCTTTGTTGAAGTATTAGAAACAGTAACTGCTACAACTACAACCGCTGTGACCACAAAAGAAGAAAGCCAGTTTTGGACTATCTGCTTTTTGCGTCTATCCGTCATACTGGCTCTTCGCTTTTTAAGTCTCCCAGAAATGGTATCCTTTTCAGCTACTTTCATAATGATATATTATCACCACTTATATTCTGCTACAACAAATATTTATTGGCGAAAAAAATAAATAAATAGAAAAAAGAAGCATGTTTTAAAATGGTTGATTTCTTGAATAAAAAAAGAATTAGTCTGTGTATATATTTGTGAAATGCATAATGCTTTACATTACATTATCTTTCATAATAATTAAGTTTATCGCATCCTTAATGGAGTCAATAGTATCTTTTGCCGTCATAGAAAAAACGTTACTCCTTTTTTGTGCAATTTCTCCCGCAAGGCCATTAACATAAGCGGCAGATGCCACAGTAAGTAAGAGATTATCTTTGTTAAACGAGCACATTCCTGCAAGTATTCCCGAGAGAACGTCCCCACTTCCTGCTGTAGCCATACCAGGACAACCTTTGTCTACAAGTATTACATCCTTTCCATCCGTTACGATGGTAGTTGGACCCTTAAGAAGAACAATAGTCCTATATTTTGCTGCGAATTCTTTTGCTAATCCGATTGGATCATTAAGTATTTCTTCTTTAGATTTTTTTAAGAGCCGAGAGAACTCCCCAACATGCGGGGTAATTATTACTGGCATTTTTGAGAAAACAAGATAATCAGTTCCTATTCTTGATAGGGCATTTATTCCGTCAGCGTCAATTATTACTGTGCCAGGGAAATTTGAGGATAGAATGTAAGATAGTGTTTGAAGATTTCCCTCACCTAGGCCAAGGCCCATCCCGTACGCAATTACATCGACTTTTTCTAACAATTTATCTATTTCAAGGGAGTTGAATACAAGCTCCCCATCTTTGTCGCTTAGAGGACATACAGTGCTTTCTAGAACATATGGTAATACAGACGGTATTAGGGTATTAGGCAGGGCAAGAGTAGTGATACCTCCACCTGCTTTCAATGCGCCAGTCGCCAAATTCGCAAGTTTTATTGCGCCACTATATTCTTTTGACCCTCCAAGCAGGCAACTGCTACCAAATGTATATTTATTAGAAAAATTAGGTCTGACTTTAAATGCCTTTATAACATCCGAGGCTTCAAGCAAATAGTAAGGATTATCAACAGGGTTAATTCCTATATCTACATTTATGAGCTTTTTAATCTTATCTTTAGCCATATTAAGAAAATGGCCTGGTTTGTATCCCCCAATCGAAATTGTTAAATCAGAAATAACACATATGTCTGCCATCCCGTTATCTCCATTTAGCCCACTATTTATGTCAACAGATACCACATATGCATTGCTATTATTAATCTCTTGAATTGCGAATCTTTCTTTTTTCTCCAGATTTCCCTTATAACCCGTTCCAAATATACAGTCTACTATAATGCTAAAAGAGGAAAAACTAGTTTGAGAATCTATTATTTCATAGGGAATTCCCCTCTCTTTACATATATCAAAGTAGTATTTTCCCTCAATAGAAAAGTTTTCGGAAATTAAAAATAGCTTGGTATAAATGTTATTTTCCTGCAATAAGATAGCTAAAACATAACCATCCCCCGCATTATTTCCTCTCCCGCAAACAATTGCAACGCTTCTAGTCCATTCCACAGATTCAAAGATTCCTTTTCCTGCGCGGAACATGAGTTCTGTCCCTTTAATTCCTTCGGAAATAGTATTCTTATCGCTTTTTTTCATGTTATCAACCGATAATACTTTTTTCATACTTAATTAATCCTCTACTCTCTATTTGATATATATTTTATCATAAACATACCCAATAAATCATCGGGGAGTAGCAATACACGAAGATTTAAGCAGGAATTAGATAGCGCGTGATTTTTGCCAAAATACTATGGAAAAGTGTATAATAATATAATGAAAATACGGAGAATAGCGCAAAAATGGCAGAATAATATGCGATATATAGGGGGAGGAAAACATGGAAATAATTAACTTAGGGGTAACATTATTTAACAACTATCTATTGAAGTTTGAGAAGGGCTGTGTGTTGTTGGATGCCGGATACACGACCGACTATCCCACTTTTTTAAAAAAGATTGAGAAAGCTGGCGTAAAAATAGAGGATATAAAATATCTGGTATTAACTCATGTGCACAACGATCATATAGGGTATATGAAAGACTTGCTTGAAAATACAAGCATTGTTCCCATTTTGCATGAGGAAGCCGAAGGAAGACTCTTAGAGGGGAAAAACAGGCTTGGAGATTGTAGTGGGTTTCTGTCAAGATGCCTGTCTTTTCTTTCGAAAGTTTCGGGTAAATCGGGAGAAACCTGGGAACCAATTACTTTGGATGACAGAAAAGTATATGCTAACAAAGACAATGATTATCTAAAAAAGCAAGCCTTTCCTTTGACCATCGTGGAACTTCCGGGACACACTCCGGATAATATAGGTCTTTTGACGGATGAAGGGTCTTTGTTTTCAGGAGATATGACTATTAACGGGTTCCCCGCACGTCACAGAAAAACATTTTTAATTGAGAACCTAGAGGAATACAAGACTTCCTGGAAGAAGATTATAGATCTCAATCCACATACAATTATTCCCTGTCATGGAAAAAAATTCCCAATTTCCGACATGAAAAAGTATCATGGAAAGGTAGAAACCATCAAACTTTGGAAAAACAAGTAGGTCAACGAATATTTAGGTTAATTAAGGGTTGAAAAGAGTAAAAAAAATCGGTTCAAAACTGTTAAGTTAGAACCGATATTGTGGTGGGGACAACAGGGCTCGAACCTGTGACCCCATGCGTGTAAAGCATGTGCTCTCCCAGCTGAGCTATGCCCCCACTTAATGTTTTAGTGTGGTGACCTCAAGGAGGTTCGAACTCCTGTTGCCGCCGTGAAAGGGCGGTGTCTTAACCGATTGGACGATGAGGCCTGGTATTCACTTGGTAGCGGCGGTTGGAATCGAACCCACGACCTGCCGGGTATGAACCGGCTGCTCTAACCAGCTGAGCTACGCCGCCATAAAAAAATGGTAGCGGGGGAGGGATTCGAACCACTCGACCTCCGGGTTATGAGCCCGGCAAGCTACCAACTGCTCCACCCCGCGACGATGCTTTTCTATATTAACAACATTGAAAAAGGATGTCAACTGTTTTGAATATTTGTGGTTTATATCTAGTTTAGGGGTATTGAATCTCAGAAATTCCTATAATCATAGAATATTTCAAAAAAGGAAATTGTAAAGAAACTATATATGAAAAATTTTCTTTATCTCCCAGACTACTCTAGCCAGTCCAAAAATTAATACTGAGGCGACAGTCAAGATCCCCATCGTAGCAGTCAGCGAGGATAAAACATAGAAATTTGCACCGTACATAAAGCTAAGGAACAGGGGTACAATTGCAACTATTCCTAAAATCAACACGGCTACTATATATTTCTTTGGGTTTCTGGTATTGATTAATACATATATAGCCATTCCTACATAAGTTAGAAGAATGATTGAAGGAAACATATATTCATAAATTATTCGTGGATCTTTTAATAGGTAATGAGTCGAAAGGGCAATCATACATAATCCAACCATATGGGTAAGGATTTGAGTAGAAAAATATTTTTGAATGTAGTGGCGAATCCGAAGCCAATAAAAAATATCTAAGAAAACAGCCATTGGTATCCAGGCAATTCGTATATTCCAGTTAGTGGAAAAGCCTTCCCAAAGCAGAAAAACCAAATCAAGTAAGAAAGCAAGGGGAAGGAAGTATTTATCCAGTCTGTACATGTAAGTAGCCCGCACAAAACCTCTTTCAGGGAAGCACTTACTTCGTGTATCTTCATTTTCTGGGATAACTAAAGGGGCGTGACAAAGCGGACAGGTTTCCCCGGGAGAGAGAATTTCAACATTGCATTCATTACATCTAATCATCGTCGTATTTTTTTGAATTAAGACCAGATACCAGTTGCTTACAGAAATTTGAGTATAATCTTTCTAATTCTTAGTAATATTATATCCTTCTTTAGTATCTGCAATAGAATATCCAAGGGAATTAATCTTACCTCTAAGCTCATCTGCAAGGGCAAAATTTCTTTGTTTTTTCGCATCTAAGCGTGAGTTTGCAAGGTCAATTATCTCCTTAGGAATATGCAATTCTTCCGTCTTTTCTTCTTTTAGCTTGTCAAGAGAAAGCCCTAGGATCGAATCAAATTCCAGTGATAATTTGTATATATCAATTGATTTTTCTTCTTTAATTAAGTCGAACAATATTCCAAGTGCTTTTGGTGCATTGATATCATCCTCTACAGCGCTTTTGAATTTTTTGCGATACTTATCAAGGGTATCCGTGGTTGTTGTAGTGGAACTAAGCTTATGTTGAAGAAGAGTTTGATTAAGGCGTTCTCTTGCTGTTTTCGCTGCATCCATCCCCTCGAAAGTAAAGTTTAGTTTCTTTCTGTAGTGAGCACCTAGGCAGAAGAAACGAAAATCAAGTGGTTCGTATCCTCTTTTTTCCAAATCAGAAACAGTGTAGATATTACCTAATGACTTGCTCATTTTCCCGCCATCTACTTGCATGAATTCGCCATGCATCCAAAACCTAACCGATTGTTTTCCAGTTAAGGCTTCATTTTGAGCTATCTCATTTTCGTGATGAATCGGAATATGGTCTACTCCTCCGCTGTGGATGTCGAAAAAATCACCTAAATACTTTCTGCTCATTGCAGAACATTCAATATGCCAACCGGGGTATCCCATTCCCCAGGGACTCTCCCACTGCATGATGTGGGCGGGATCCGCTTTTTTCCAGACTGCAAAATCATCAGGATTATGCTTTTCTGTATTAACCTCAACTCGGGCCCCAGCTACTTGCTCATCCCGGTTTTTACCGCTTAAGCAGCCGTATCTTGGGAATTTAGATATATCGAAGTATATCCCATCAGATGTTTCATAAGCGATTCCAGCATCCTGAAGGTCTTTTACCAGAGATATCATTTCCCCAATATGATCAGTCGCTTTTGCAATTATTTCCGGTCTTCCTATGTTAAGTTTTTCTATATCTTCAAAGAAAATTTTTGAATAAAAATCTGCTATTTCAAGGGGGGTCTTTTTTTGTTCCCTGCTTGCTTTTACCATTTTATCTTCGCCATCATCACTGTCTGCCAATAAATGACCTACATCTGTAATATTCATTACTCCGATAAGCTTATAACCGTCGAATTTAATTGCACGGCGAATTAGATCCATAAAAATATATGTACGAAGATTCCCGATATGAGCGTAACTATAAACGGTCGGGCCACAGGAATACATCCTAACAGTGTTGCCGTCAAGTGGGGAAAATTCCTCTTTTTTTCTGGTTAATGTGTTATAAAACTTTAGCATCTTGCCTCCTTCAATGGAAGTTGGGGTGTAGATATATTACTTAAGAAATTCAGTGAATTTATTTAGGCTCTTCGCCTTTTGGCTCTGCAGGAGTATTTTTTGTAGTATTGTCCCCAGAATAATTGGGTTGATTAGCAACCTCGGAACTTATTGAGTACTTGCATGAAGAAATCCCGACATTTTTCTCGAGTTCGGAGAGTCTCTTGTTGATCCGAGCAAATTCCTCAAGTACTGGGTCGGGTACAAATTGATCCATGTCTGTAAACTTTTCTCCTCTCATCCTTACCACTCTTCCCGGAACTCCTACTACTGTGCAGTGTGGGGGAACATCTTTCAAAACTACTGACCCTGCTCCAACCTTGCTTCCTTCCCCGATAGTAACAGGTCCTAATATTTTCGCGCCAGCAGAGATCATAACGTTATCCATAATTGTAGGGTGGCGCTTTCCTGTGCCTTTGCCTGTTCCTCCTAGAGTTACGCCTTGATATAACGTGACATTGTTTCCAATTTCTGCAGTTTCTCCAATAACTATACCGTGTCCGTGATCAATGAATAATCCTTCCCCGATTTTTGCAGCCGGATGAATTTCAATACCAGTTCTTCTTGCGGCTCCTTGACTTACCACTCTAGCACAAAGGAACATTTTTTTGGAGTAAAGCCAATGAGCAAGCCGGTATGATCTAAGCGCTTTTACTCCAGCATAGGTTAACCAAACTTCGAATCTGGATCTTGCTGCGGGGTCTCTTTGCATCGCTGAATCTATATCTTTTTTTAGAGATTTAAACATGATTATTCCCTTTATCTATGTATATTCTTGTCTAAACATTATATGTTTAAAGACAATAAATGACAAGCATTTGATATTAATGGGAGAAGTTGGGGAATATAAGGGGGAAATGAAAGCTAATATTAAAAAACAGATTGATTTGGACAAAACTCCTTACATATAAGTTAAGGGATGTAAAAAAAAAGAGAGCATCTCTGCTCTCAAGTTTATGATTAGCTATCTCCCTCCAGGATATTAGGCTTTATGCAAAAAAAAGGAGCATTTCTGCTCTCAAGTTTATGATTAGCTATCTCCCTCCAGGATACCTTGGGGAATATCCCGATCTCGAACCAGCAACTGCAATCGGTCCACGCTGAGGAACTCTGGTAGCTCCTGGTTGTCCAGGTCTGGTTGGGGTCTTGTTCCCGGCATAAGTATGAGGTTTGTTCCCTTTAGGTACAAAGGCAACAGTTTTTGCAGGTCTGTTTTTGAAGAATAGTGGCATAAATGACATTAACATCGGGATTGCAAGAAGTATTGCGAAAAACATATTGAATGTAATCAAAGATGCTCCATTAACAAAGTCTGCCCAAAACACTGTAAAGTAGTTTGTAAAAGCGGTTGAGAGGGACTCAGCAGTTAATGCTTCAATCTCAAGGAATGCAGGGAAGATTAGTGTTGCAATCCCGCAGATTACAATTAAAATTGGGAAGAAATGAACTCTCCTCGAAGTATAACTGAATAGTCGTCCAATATTAATGAAAAGCTCCACGGCACAGGCTAGAATCATAAGAACCAAACTGTAAATAGTTCCAAAAGTGGCAATTCTTTTTACAATTGCAACCATGTTGTATTTGCCGTCTTCGCCTTTTACTATCTCTATATCCTCGGCCCTATCTCTAATGTAACGCATATAGTACCAGCTGTACCCTTGCATTGCATCTAAATTTTCTATAATATCCACACGGTTTTGGCTGAAAAGCTCTGTTCTAAACAATGCCTTTATTACGTCCACAACAGTTATATCTATAGCATTCATACCCAGATCATCATGCAAAAGAACTTTATTCGGCTGGAAAGAGTCTTGGTCTTTGTATACTTCTCCATATGCAAGAGCTTGTTCTGGATAAACGAATGATCCTTTAGGCCATTTCCCATCGTTTGGAACATTAAAATCATTTGGTCCCGTTTCAAGTTTAAAATATCCAATAGAGGTTAATGTTACTCTGCTGTTTGTGGACAATTGATACTCTATGGTTTCAAGTTGATCGGAAGTCAGATAGACAGAGGACAAAATGACCGCTATAAACAGAAGCAAAAGAATAATCATAATTATTGGAAGCCCTGCTCCGAAATATCTTGATTTTGAAAAGTAAGTTCCGAAATCAAAGTCCACATCGGCATATGCATCAGCATATTTCCCGAGCTTCTTGTTCCTTTTATCATCTACTTGCTTATTGTAATCGTGATGGGTTTTAAGCTCAGCTGCTAAAATATCCGGATCATAATCGCCACGTTCGATTTTATCGAGCAGTTTCCTGTATTCTTCCCGAGTATGTCTTAACTTGTTCCGAGCATAAGGGGAATCTGCTTTTTTTATCTCAAAACGCATTTCCTTGATTTTGCGGTTTAAAAGTTCAACCAAAATAGCCTCGTCCCTTTCGGTCCAAGAAGCTGTAAACATTTTTGCTGTTGTGAGGGGTTGCTGATTATATGCCAGGTTTCTCGCCATCTCCACTCCAATGCGACTATGCTAAGTCGCGCATACATATATGTATTATATATTAGGAGATACCAAATTTCAAGCGAAAACTAAGAATGAGAAAAATGGGCAAAAATGCGTTAATTCTCAAAGTAAATGCAAAATTTAGAGAAAATTAGCAATTAAGTTGAATAATGGGAAGAACAGCATTAGAATTTAGGCTCCGAGCGGGTAAATATTTTTTAAATATCTTCGAGGAGGTTAAATAATGAAACAAGAAACTAAAAA
>MWEH01000127.1 GCA_002070965.1 Firmicutes bacterium ADurb.Bin080
AGGATATATTCTAAACCTATATGCTTTTTCCATTCTTTATTTTTCTTTTTGACTTTCTATATACTTTTTAATTTGTTCTTCTGTATTTTCTGAAACAGTAGCTATGAAATATGAGGGGTTTTCCATAATTTTTTTAATTCATTTTCAAATCTTTATGTCTATATTTTACGCACCAAACAATATGATATTGAATGGAATATACATAACCCCCTACAACGATATATTTCCGCCATATTTTTCAACTCCTTATTTGTAGTTTATCATATGTTTTGATACTTATTAAACGGCTTGTGGGTTTTTAGTGTGTTTTTAATTGAAATATGTAATTAATCGTTGGCAATTCATCCCATGACTAAAGTCACAGGTGTTCTCGCTATATTGAATAAAATTTCTATCTCAATCATATACCCTCGGAGTTCCGAGGGTATATTTATATCGATAGTTAAAATTGAATGAATCCAAAGATAGGAAATCTTAAGTTACTTCCAAAAATCTGAATCTTCTTTTTTCTCTTCCTTTGTGGAAGATATATCCTCAATTACAACTACTTCTGGTTGGGAGGAAGTAAGCGTCCCTGATTTTGCATAGTAAAACTGTAGCATAGTGGCTTCAAGGTAAGGAGCAACATATATTGCTAAAATTCCAAGAGTAAGAGGAATTAGAAGCATCCACCCAATAAAGGATAGAGACAATACAAATAGTTCCATCTTGTTGTTTTTCATGATTTGCGCAGATTTATCCATAGCCTCTTTATATTTAATCTGCTTATTGTCCAAGAAACAATATTCTATTTGGCTGTATTTAAACGCCATATAAATTCCAGGAATAATAAAACAAATAAGACCTAAAACAGTATAAATAGATGCTATAAGTCTGGCTTTAATCATCTCTTCCCAAAACTTTTCTTTATATGGGGTTAAGAAGTCATCGATTCTGCCCTCTCTTCCATTTGATATATCATGGAAATATTGGACAACTCCAAATCTGACCGGAATAAGAAAAATCCCAAGTACTGCTGCAAAAAGACTCCCAATGGCGGCAAAAGCTCTTTCGCCACTCCCAGATATTGGAATAAGCATATCTGGTAAACCCATAACTAACCCAAATAATAATACTACGACAAAGCTAAAAAAAACTTTCCCCTTTAAAACTTCTTTTGCTTTGTTTTTCATTTCTATTCTATTCATAAATACCCCCACATAATCCATTAATCATTTTTACATTATACCATTTCTTAAAGCTATAAAAAACTCCCGGATACAATATATTTTCCGAGAGAAATACTTGATACATAGAACCATTACTTTTTCAGTTTAAACTAGTAATACTGAAAATTAATGCTCTATTTTGTTATTGTAATCTTTTTTGCATTCCTTGGGGTATCCGGATTAATTCCTAGAGATTGAGCCATATATACCACAAAGAGTTCTATTGCCATCGAATACAGGAAAGGTGAGTTTGTCCCTCTGCAGGGTAACATTTTGAAAGATTTTTTGCTCATATTCTGAATCTCTTGTATATCGGTAAAAGAATATACATTAGCACCCAATAGCGAAAGGCGTGTCGTCATCGCAACGAACTCTTCAGTAAACTCAGAATCCGGCGCTAAAATTATAACTGGGGTCCCTTCTTCAACAATTGAAATAGGTCCGTGCATGAAATCACATGTAGAGAATGGTCTCGATAGTTTGTAACAGGTAGTCATCATTTTTAAGGAAAGCTCGGATGCAACTGCTTGTGTCAAACCCCTGGTCAAAATAATAAAATTATTAATATCTTTTAAAGATTCGGCAAAGTCCTGTATTCCTTTCTTGCTCTCTTGAATAAAGTTTTCAAGAATCGGGGGTAGCTGGGCGATATTCATTTTGGCTGGGCTGGGAGATAAAGCATTGGATAGCAAATACATACTAGATAGTTGAGCCAAAAAAGTCTTCGTGGCGCCCACACTCTGTTCTTGCCCGGCAGCTAAATAAACATGATAATCGCATAGTTTTGCGAGAGGAGAATTAGGATCATTGGTAACTGCAACTGTCATTGCTCCTGTATCTTTTGCGTTTTGGGCTACCATCAGAGTGTCTGTTGACATACCACTTTGACTGACCGCTAGAAGCATGTTGTTATGAAGATTTACTTTTGCTCCATAAACAGTTGTAATTGAGGGAGTAAACTTACTAACTATGATATGCCCTATGGCTTCTACTATGTATTTAAAATAGGTCGCAGCATTATCACTTGTTCCTCTTGCTACAGTGGTAATGTTGGTTATCCCTCTTCTTTTGAATTCTTCCGCAATTTCCGCTATAACTTTCTTGTTCCTGGTAATAACTTCACGAACAACGTTAGGCACATCCAAAAATTCATTGAGCATTACAGACATAGTATTCTCCCATTATTTCATTTATGTAATGCATATTATATTCCATACTCTATTTTTTGTAAAACAAATCAAGCCTATATGGTGCCTCGCCTTGTTTTTCGGGGTACTAAAGTAAATACCCACGCTAACTTCCCCTTCAAATTCCACCGTAGAACTTAATTTGGGAATTTACTACAAGGTATTACTCGTAGTAATAATCTATTCCACGGCAAAACCTGTTGACACAAATATACCATGCAAATATAATGATAGTTGCTTGTAGTGTTAATTTATTAGAGTTTATTTTTCTTCGTAATAAAAGAAGTAAATCTATAAAATACAACTATGCTGCTATGGCTCAGTCGGTAGAGCACGTCCTTGGTAAGGACGGGGTCACCGGTTCAAATCCGGTTAGCAGCTCCAAAAAACACCGATTACGTTTAGTTCTCGGTGTTTTTCTTTTTCATACATTTGCGAGGCAAGAAGGATTACAACTTATGGTATAAACTTTAAGTTACGTACTATATGCTTGAGATTTTTTATTTATTATTCTTCACTTCTTTTAATACCTGTTCTTCTGTCATAGGAACAAACGGAACTTCACTAAATCTTTTTTTGCATAACTCATATACAGTTTTGTTATATGGAACAGGTACATTATATTTCTCTGCTAGATGAATAAATTCACCTATCAATGATTCTAATTCACTAGAACCCGCCCTTCTTTGAATTACATCTTGTGCCATACTACTTAAAACCATTTTTGCAAGATTCTTTTTGAATAAACCATTTGTCAGGAAGCTTGGCAATTTTGCTCCCATAATTATTTTTATCCATGATGGCATTGTATGGGCCTTAAATTCTTTAACACCCATTTTCTTGAGAATTTTTACTCCTTCATACATTGAAGTTGTTAGTATTTCTTTAAATGCGGGCAAGTCTTCTATTTCTCTGTATCCCATTCCTACAAGAGTAGTAAAAGAATTAGTTAGATTAATAACCATCTTGCAATATGCCGCGTCTTTTATTCTATCAGTTACAATTGTTTCCACTCCCTTGTTAAATAAAGCAGATATATCCATCATTTCTTTTTGTAGACTGTTATCCGGCGTGCCAATAACAAATGGGCCTCTGTTCTGAAAGCCAACTACGCCAATTTCATCTAACCACGCATTAAACTCAATAATTCCATATACTGCTTTATCAAAATACTTTGGTAGGATCTTCTGATTTTCAACACCATTTTGCATAGCTAGGATAATTGGATCCCCTTTTATTTCTTTCTTAATAAGTTGAGACACCCCATCCAGACTGTAATTTTTTACAATCACAATAACTAAATCCGGATTGATTATCTCAGATAAACTATCGATAACTCTAACTTTTACATTCTTCTTTTCTTCATTTTGTTTGTAGTAAGTTATTCCCTTTTCTTTTAAAATTGCTGCTACTTCAGGTTTATCAAATAAATAAACATCTTCAGATGATTCTGATAGCCAAGCCGAAAGGCAACTTCCAATTGCTCCACCCGCTCCAATAATAATAGTTTTCATAAATTTCTTCTCCTTATTCTTTAAGACTAAAATTTTCATCATAATAATCAAAACAAGAGCTCATATGCTCTCCATATCTTAATTGTAAAGGCATAGGGGTTATATCTAAGTCTCTAAGAACTTTTGCACTTTGGGTATTAGATAATTCTATGCAAGGTTTCTTGAGCTTCGCCTTTTTAGAAAATAAACTCTTTATATTAATGTTAATATTCATTGTTGCCTTAAAATCCGTTCTGGCTTTTAAAACTTTCCCATTCAGTTTCGGGAAAAGATAGGTTGTTTGATCAAACTCTTTTGCTTTCCCATGTTTTGGCACTCTCAAAGAAAAATACTCCTCTCCATTTTCTTCATAAGCCTTTATTACACATTCATCATCTTCTGTGTAGATATCAATTTCCTGTGTTACTTTAGGCAATCCCCAAATATAATTTCCTCTTAAACAATTCTCCCTTGAAGTAACGGGCATAGAAAAAACGAAAAATCCGCTATTAGTGTTTTTTAGAACTGGCATAAGCATCGGGGTTTTCTCTTTGTCCACTTCTACAGCAATAGTAAACGCTATCTCATTGTAAGGAGGTATCCCCATAACATTTTTGTATTCATAACAAGAAATCGCAAGAACTGCCCTCCCTTTAGGCATTGGAACCGGCTTAACTTTTTCATGAGGCATTAACTCCAACGCCTTCTTATAATCACAAAGAAAAATAGCTTGCGCACAGGTAACGTCTCCATAAAATGTTGGAAAATAATATTCCTTTTCCATAACATCCCCAAGTGTTATTTTTCGTTTTTTTGCATTAAATCTATGGAAAAATTCAGCATTGAACTTGTCTTTATTATCCAATAAAGTTTTATCAAAATCTTTAGTAATTTTCATAAATATCTCCTTCTAAACATTTTTTTAACAATATATTCTTTACTATAGGCAACTTTTATATAAAATTAAGTATCCTCATAGAGTAATTTATAGCTTATAGAGAATTTTTAATCACTGGCTAAACTATGATTCTTAAGCATATCTATTATCCACTCAGGCTCAGGCAAAGGTCGAGATGTATCCATAATGTAGGAGGAAACAATACCATCAATACAATCCCAAAAAAGCTTAACCATTGCTTCCGGATTCCCTTTTTTGATCTGTCCTTTGCTCTGCCCTAAAATAAGTTTAGTAATATTAATATCAAATATTCTCCTAAAATTATCTAATATATATTTTTTTATTTCTTTTGGAGTTGTTTCCGAATTTGCTGCTCTTTTAATCAATACATAAATTTGAGCAGATTGAAAATTCTCTTGAATATTTGAAAAAACAGTGTCCAAAACACATCTGAAATAATCAATTGGCTCTTTAATCAGATTCTTCATTTTGTTATTTATTTCTTCAATTCCCCTCTCCAACAACGTAAAGTAAAGCTTCTCCTTAGATTCATAATAATGAAACAATAATCCTGTACTCATATTGACGGCTTTGGCTATATCAGTAACCTTGGTATCTGCATAACCGTATTTTGAGAACAATTCCAGTGCAGTATTTATAATTTCTTCGTTTCTTTTTTCTTTTTGTTCTTTTCTCATTCTTATTTTGCCTTTCTTATTGAAAAAATATTCATTGAATAAATATTCAACTAAATTATACATCAAAAATTTATTAGACTCAACCCCTAATTTTTCATAGATTTTTTTGATTTTCTTTAAACTTTTCCCATGAGGATTTCCGGTCTATAAAATCTTTGTTTGGAAGTATCACTCAAAAGTTCGGAAGGCTTAAGCGCTCAGTTTTTTCTTGATCTGCTGGACCGCCCAAAAATACCCCAGAAAAATTACTCTTCCTTTAGGTACGAAACTAGTATATTTTCGTAGCTTCCTCTGCCATTGCTCGTAAGTTTTCCGGAGGGATATTGCTTAATATTGCCTCATGGCTGGGAGAGAGAATAAAATTGTTCCCGAATATATCTCTTAGTCTTTTAACTTCTGTCCTTACTTCATCTGGAGACCCGAACGGAAGAATATCTTGAGCATCCAGACCACCCATAAAAACAAGGCTATCCCCATAAGTCGTTTTTAGATGCTCTGCCCCCATATTCTTTGCCTTGGCCTGGATTGGATGAAGAATATCAACACCCGCGTTAATAAGGTCAGGTATGTATCTATCTATCGAGCCGCAAGAATGCAGACAGCATTTTATCCCAAAGGAATGTGCCTGATCTATGAATTTTTTAAAATATGGAAGAAAGAACTCGCGAAACATATCAACACTCACCATAGAATCCAATTGAGTTCCTAAGTCATTGAAATAAAAACCAGCATCTATTCTTCCTGAATATTTCTTGTAAAGCGTATTATTGAATTTGAGCCAGCAATTTGTGGCACGGTTAATTACATCCTTAACCAGTTCGGGATTCTCGTACATAAGCATAAAACACTCTTCCAGACCGAAAAAATCCAAAAGAAAATGCCAAATATGACAATGTCCCCCCGAAAAAACAGCCATATTGTCCTGCTCAGCCGTTCTAAGCTTTCTATCATAAAAAGGAAAAAGGTATTTTTCTCTATTTATCCAATTAAGATTTTCTATGTCCTCTATAGTCTTTATATCTTTCACTATTGCATCGGAAGTCGAGTGACGGACATTCCTTTTCCTAACATTTTTAAACATCAGTGCTGTTGACGGGGGAAAGGCATAATTCCCTGCCATTATCCATCGGATATCACTTTTCAAAAGAACTTCCGCCCCTCTTACAGAATGTACCTTAAAATACTTTTTTATGATTCTTAAAGCGTCCGGGTGTGGTTTCCCTAGCCAAAATCCAGATCTGTCAACATCCTTACCTTTTAATATCAGATTTATTCTCTGTTTCCCAGTCAATTCACTCATTTCTTACCTCAAAAAGAGATTCCAAATCATTATCATTCTTTTATTTACTAAAAGCTTCAAACATCTTCAAAACACTTTTTTCTTCAACACCAATATCTTTTGGTGAAGGGTATGCCTTAGCAATTAATCCCCCTTTATGTGATCCTAGTGTCTTAACAAGTTGCTCCGCCTTCTCCGAGATTTTTTGTTCATCATTGGTGGAAAGAGTAGTTTGAATATCTGTGGGAGAAAAGAAGGATATTCTTCCTCCAAACCTATCATTAAGGTTCTCAATGCCCATATTATCCTGCTGATCACATTGGAGACAATCAAGACCTATTTCTATAAAATCCTCGATTACATCAATTATATATCCACAGGAATGCAAAATAAATTTCATTCCTTTCTGATGGGCGCGCTCTATCATTGCTTTATACGCGGGCTTAAAAATCTCTCTCCACATTGAGGGGCTAATCATTAGACTTGTCTGTAATCCCAAATCATCAGCCCCAATAACCCCATCTACTTTTAGCTCAGCATACTTGTCAATGAGCTTAATGTTATTTTCGGCTATGATCCATACAAGTTTTTTTATATTTTCCGGCTCATCGTACAAATCTTCCATAAAATTGGTAAACCCTCTCAAATAATGGCATCTGGAAAAAATCATGTCGGGCAAATTACCAATAAGAAACTTGTTCCCTGCAAAAAATCTTGTCATTTTAATCAAATTAACCCCAAAGTTGTTTATATACTCTGGTGCCTTTAGCTTTTCTAATCCACTCCAATCACTTAAAGGACTCTCTGTTACCTCTCCTTTGTTACCAAAGCTAGTCCATACAGCGCCCCAAACATCTCTTGATTTTGTTTTCGTAATCTTTTTTCTTCGGTAAACAAATGATGTGGCCATAATATCGTTTCTGAACTTAAACATAATCCTTAAGTAATCACTTATTTTTTTGGTTGGCTTATGCAGAATGCACCTTGGGACCCTATCGGGGCCTCTAAATTCTAGGGCTCTAATAACTCTTTCCTTTGCTTTCATTTTTTATTCTTTTTCCCCTTAACTTACAATATTCCAAAATGTTAATTGTGTTGATTTTTTGAAAATGCTTATTTCTATTTTATCCTATATCATGCGACAAATCACTATATAAATTATATATCTAATCTTTTTTTGCATTATATATAAAAAAGGTTGCCATATATTCGGCAACCCTCTTTTGTATCAGAAGATTTTTGCTACTATTCCTCATTATTTGTATTAGAAATTACTTCCTTTTCTTTATCATTTAGTTCTGTCTTGAAAAATACTTTATTAATTTGCCTGAAAGATCTGTCCAGGAATTTAATCTTGTTTACTCCTTTTTTCTTCCAAATTAAAAATAAAACCAGATATGCAATAAAGGTTGAAAAAATTAAAGAAGCTATGCTAATTGATAAATATCCCCACCATTTTAGCCCTTTATTCTCAGCTCCAACAACCGGTATTATCGGTTCCTCGGATCCATCTTCCAGAGAAACTGTTATCACTAAGGTTTTGGTTTCGTTCCCGTCGGTAATTGTAATTGTTACTGTTCCCGCCTTAAGAGGGATGAGATTTCTGCCATCTACCAACAATATTGAGGGATCACTTGAAGTAATAGAGATTTCACCATCCCCGGTATACACAAGATTTACATATCCATTATTCCCAACCGTCAAATTCATGGTTTCATGAAGTATAGCAAGGGAACTGCCTCCTGCGAACAATACTCTGGCAGTCCTTAAGCTTTTTGTATTGTTTAATGATTTAAAATCATCATCCGAAACAGAATATATATCCTTATCAGGAGTCAAGACATATGCTTTAATCCATAACTCATTGTTAGAATTATACGTAACGTATTCAGATGGAATATCAAAAACTACTTCCCTAATCTCACCTTCTGACAAAATAGATAATACTGTGGATGAGTAAACGGAGGAAATATCCGAATAAGAAGTGACAGAAACAGAAATATTCTCAACATCTATTTTCCCATTATTTACGACATTCAATTTGACGGACAAAGTTCCGTTCTCATTCCAAGTAATTGAATAGTCCTCCTCAAAAGACAAATCTGTCAGAAGAATATCTACAACATCAGTATTGTCTTCACTAGATTCAACTAGGCCGAGCTTGCCGACTTCAAATCTAAGTTGAGCCCTTTCATTGGGAAGAACGATGGGGCAGAGTAGATCGTAATAGTTATTTCCGAGTATAATTCCAGCAACACTTTCGCCGACAATACTATCACCTAAATAAACCTTCACCCAGGGATTTACAACATTTAAATTACCATTATTATATATGCGTAAGGTAAATTCATATTCTTCTTCTGGAGTCATTTCTGAATAATCAGGCTCCAGAACTTCTGTAGAAAGGTCGCTAAATAGTGTTAATTGCTTTGCCATGATATCCGAATCAATTGAGAAAGTATACTCTTCTCCTTCCGAACTTATGAGCGTATATGTATCAGCGCAATAGTATACGGTTATACCCTCTTCGGAGAAAGACAAGACTGGATCTCTGGTTGGCTTCGAAGAAATAGTCACCTGAGAAGGAGAGGAAAATACCATAGAATCTTCATCCATTACAGAGGCAAAAACTTGAGAAACACCTTCTACAGACAAAGTAAACAACATGATAGCGTATTCGTCTGATGAGAAAACATCAAAGTTTGTATGAGTATCCGGAAGAGTGGCTAAAAAGTAGGAATTGTTTTCGAACCAATATCTGACTTCATTTCCACTCCTGTAAGACATAAAAATCTTGCCTTTAAATCTCGTTAAAGAGGGGGCAATATCCTGTACATCGTTATCGGTAATATACTGAATACGAGAATTTCCAGTAGCAAAAACATACTGTATTAAAACTATCTCTCTGTCCCAAGTGGAGTCAAAGTTATCATCATTATCACACTCAAGAGCAATGTAAGCAATGCCTCCCACGATTTTCAAGGACATAGTAGAAACGGCTTTGAGCTCAAAATTGAAAAGGGAAAAACTTCCCCAAGAATCTGTGCTTTCATCATAAATACTAAAATACAGCTTATTGTCTGCATCCTCACCACAAAGGAAGTCATTAATTGTCATATCATCTGTTATATTCTCATTTTCAGAGCGATAGACAACAGCGATACCATTTCCATTTTCATAATCAAATAGCACTTGCCTATCATTGAATAGATTGTCTGTCAAAACTGTCTTAGAAAAACCGTTTGTACTTGGGTCAAATACAAAAAACGCAACGTCGCTTTTTAGTAATCGTTCAGATATCGTTGCTCCAGTAGCGAGTTCTTCCTTGACCTCTGTGCAAACTATTGCGAAACGATCATTAAGTACTCGTAAATCCATATCTATATCTGCAGTGAGGGTTTCGTCAAGGACACCGACATCATTCCAATTCTCTCCATCAAAATATATATAATTGACTACTTCAGCATTATCCTCCCCTCTTTCTGTGTCATAATTTATCCAGGCTATCATTTTGCTTCCATCGGGTAGCTCTGCAATTTTAGGAGAACTCTTCTCATACACATTGGAAACAAGAACGACTTCTTGGGGCTCTCCTGCTTCGTTAAGTGTCATCCCCATAAATAGTGTTCCTTCCACTGTATATAAAGCAGCCACTCCCGAATAATCTGTCGAATTACTTAGGGCGGAAAGATTTAATGACTGAAGTACTTGATCCCGATCTACGTAACCATCGCTTTGTGTACTCCACTCTGCTCGCCCAAAAGAATATTCATACTTCCAGAAAATGATTTGTATCCTTACTCCGCCCTCTACATATAGAGTTAACTTGGTTGCCCCACTTTCCAACTGTATAATTACTTCAATTCCTGCCCTTCCATAAACACTGGCAGAAAGAAAACCTCTAATACCTATCCCGCACTCTATTTCGACAGCAAGTTCAATTGCCAGGTCTCCAGTAATCTCGGTGTATTCTTCGGCCGCATTCCAATCAAAATATATTGTAGTACCAACAGAGAGGGATACTGTAGCGCTGAAAAAAGCAGGGATGCTTACTACGGGAAGTAAAATATATTTGGTATAGTTATATGAAGCCTCGACGCTGAAATATATCTCTCCTGCAAGTAGTTTCCAATCACCATCGACATACACAAATTTCATCTTTCCGCCAATCCCTACACCCAAGCCTGCCTGTCCTCTTCCCATGCTTAACCCGGCGGCTTTTGCTGCTCTAAGTTGAGCTAGAGTAGGTCGGCCTACATCTCCATAATCCATACCTCTAGATGCCTCGTACAAACCTTTAGATGCGCCCATATATATGCTAAATGTCATGTTCTCTTCATCATAATCAAAACCGAAATCTATATCTGCAAACCCTAGGATAAAACTCATACCATTCAGAAACGCAAAATTTGCGGGCACTGAAGCTGTCTCGAGAGAGGAGAAAATCTCTTCTACGGGGTTTAGAAGGAAGGATCCTAATCCCGTTCCGAAGGCAACCAACGGTATCATCTTCTTGCCGTTTAAATACGCATCACTATCGATTTCCAAATCAATTATGCAATTTTCATTTCCAGGGAAAGAATAAAAATGAACCATGTCCGTCTGAAAGTTTCCGTTTTGATAATAATCATATGTTAAAGATCTTGCGAGATAACGACTATTCTGAGAAGTTAATTCTTGTCTTCCTACTAGAACCTTAACTGTTCCAAAATCGTAATCTGGATTATACCGGTATGAAACAAAAGTTATATCACTAGGGTCTCTCTTGTTAAGAGCTTTGTATACTCCTGGGTAATCGCTTGAAAAAAGAACATCTCCACTAATCCTGTACTGCCCGTAAAAACTAACTGTATGAATACGCAAAAGATACTGATTTAGCAACCTCATTTCCTCAGAATTTAGGGTCTCATTACTATTCGCAATATATCTTACAATCTTATCATAATCCCATACGGCGTAATTAAAGCCACCCGGCCGTGTATTACTATACTTCAAACTTTGGGTCAAATCTTGCCTTGGTACAGATACAACTGATACTTTATCTAGACTCATGTTCTCAGTTCTGAGCTCCATCATAATGGAGAGATTGGTCTGATAAACGGTAGGTGTAAATGTTCCGTTGAAAACCTCGAAATATGGGACTATGTAATCCCCATTAACAGTTATACTATACTGTTTTAATGGTGTTAACGCAGGCAAAATAAATAATCCCGTTTCCTGGTTAGAGCGCCCAGAATAGCGATAATCCGTATTTATTCCTTCAACTTCTATAAGCACTCCTCTGAGCAAAGACTGCCTGACTGAATCAATAACAGTGATGGGAAAATCCATCGTATCGAGGTATGCGTTAATTTCAACATCTCCACTTTCTTCCTGCGGAGTAGAAACGGAAAGATTAGTCAAAACATATGAATAATGAAAAATCCCATTAACATTTCCAAAATCAATTCCTGCACTAATATATCCCTGATTATTTGAATAAAAATTATATGTTTTGTCATCTATGTCCGTGGTTATGGATAGCTTAAATTTGCTTGGGATAATATGATCGTATACTGAAATATTAATGATACTACTAGCTTCTATCCTTAATTTCCCCTTATACATTACTTGATTAATATCTACACTATTAGTAACAAAACTATATCTTTCTGATTCATCATAATACATATAAGAGATCCTAAACTCTCTCCTTCCTATAACACTATCTGTTCCTTCCTTAAGAAATTCGACATTAACTAAAAACCAATTTGCTGGAGCTTCTAAAAATCTGGATTCCAACCCAGTAATAGATATATATCCGTCTCCATCCTCATCCTGCCAAACAGTATCCCCAAACGAAACCGAGAAACGAGCATCGTATAGCTCATTGCTTTCGTCAAAGCACCTTATCCCATCAATTGTCAATGGGTGTAAAGAAAACTTGACAGAGTCGCCAGTTACACGACCTGGATTTGTGTGCGAAGAATCGAAACCATCGTGTATTGTATAGCCTATCTCCTTATTCAAGACATTATTTTGGAGGATGACAATGCTCCCTCCTATCTGGTTTCCTACATTAAAATCGGAGGATTCCATCCAGTAATTAACCGAAACATTATTTATAGGGATGTTATTATGTAGAGTCACTACATTTACATTCTTTTGATATTCGCCCTCGGCGAAAGACAAATCTATCCTATTGGGAACATAATCCCTTCCATAAACAGCACTGCTATTACTATCAAAAAATATTGTTAGATCTCCAGCTGCACCGGAAACATTGAAAACAGTAATTCCCGCGGTTGAACCTTCCGCAACCAGCGAGCCAGTAGTGAAATAAATAAAATCCGAGTTTTTCCCAGCGGATACGTCAAATACTGTCCCAAATGGCCCATAACTCCAATCATAACGTGACATATAACTTACTTCTAGATAATTTCTGTCACATCCTTTATATCTCTCGAATATCCGTACAGAATAAAGGGTCAAATAATTTCCGTTAATGCGAGCGTTGCTATCATAAACAGATTCAACGGAAAATTCACCCGAATCATTGCTTACGATAAGCAATGAGTTCCCACCCTTTCTTCTGAGATAATTCTCCGCCCATGGTGTTAAAAAGACCACAGCCTCAGGGAAACCATCTCCCTTTAAATCTCCAAAAAACAAGTCGGCATGCAGGCTAGGGTCAAAATTTTCTAGGTCAAGAATCTGTGTGTATTCCCCGTTAGTTAAATCAAGGGCAAATATTCCATAAAGCCCTAGTGAACTAAGCTCGGCTGCCCCACCAAAGCAAGTATCTATATTCGCAATAAAGATAAGTTCTTCTCTTCCATCGTCATTTATATCCTTCCACTTGTCTAACCTTATTCCAGAAGGTACCTTGTACTCCCCGCTAAATCCAGCTACCGAAACATATGTGAGACCTAGAGGATCAAAATCCAAGTAAATTTCCTTAGAACCACTTCCAAAGTCTTTGGAAGCAATCATAACCTTCTGTCCCGAGGTATATTTTGAATAGTACTTAGTATAATCCAATAAAAATTCCCCAAAATTCGAAGGCCATTCATATAACTCGACATTGTCTCCTGTTATTGTTGTTTTATATTCTCCCCCCTCGTTAATATCACAAAAAGATACTATGATTTCATTATTAATTATAGAAAAACGAGATCCCTCACCTATTATCCTGAAAAAGAAACTTGCAGACTCTCCCTTTTCATTTAGGGGGCTTACACTAATACCAAACTGTGATCCGCTTCCATAAAAATTGATTGTCCCAGTTCTAGGCAGGCTAACATTGGTTTGCAGGGTATAGTCAACTCCGTATTCGCCTATTATTTCCACTATTTCATAGCTCAATTCAAAATCACTTTCAGTAAAGTTTTCCCTTTCGATATTTATATTGAGCCATCCCGCAAAATATCCGTGCTCAGACTTTGTCATTTTTATATCGCCAAAATATTCATTGTCATTTATGGTGAAGGTTATAGTCTCCGGGTATGCAGGATGCCCTTGGAAATAATCGAGTATGGTTATTTCTATAGTCTTGGAACCCTCATAAACACGATTGTCAATGGGATATATCTTTATTGTTGATTTTTCGAATTTTTTCCCTATAACAACTGTTCCCGGCCAAATCTCAAAAACATTTTCACTTCCTTTCTCACTGTATTTAATAATGTAGTCCTGACCATATTCTGCGGTTCCGCCAAGAGTCACATGTGCCGTTATGTCCTTCCACTCAGCTGGATATATAGAGCGATTGGCAACAACATCAAGAGCTAAATACCCCTTAAAATCCTCATCAATTGACAGTGCTTCAGGCTCTCCTAAGTGAAATCTCTTAGAGCCAATTGATTGGGATATAACTACCACTTTTCCCTCGCGTGGAAAAGTTAACTCCAGCTCTGTATTTGAAATTACTGTCTCCAACTCCCAAGAAAAATCCAAAGACAATATTTCGCTACTTTCTATAAACTCTCCTTCGTTGATTGTGAAAGAATGCTCGACTTCAGTTTCTCCCGCTGGCAATAATACCGCCAAGTTTCCTATCCTAGCATCCAAGCCTGAAAGAGAAAACTCAATATCAATATCATATGGTCTATCAAAAGTAAATTTAATCCTAATAGGATCGTAGGGGGCTCCTCCATACTTATGCACATACACAGAATTAGTAAGTATATTTACCTCCGCATTAATAATGCTATCCCATTCTTCATGTACATTTACAACAAGTTCTTGGAAAACGAGTTCGGGGTTAAAATAGTCATATAGTATTATGCTTGCAGTTGCATCCTCCTGATTCCAAGGCTCCCCTACTGGTCTTTGATCTCTGGTAATAAACGGAATCGTTTTTTGAAACACGTAAGGTTCAAAAACAAACCACGTTTGCAAAGGCTCGAAATAATAAACAGAATACCATGACGAAAAAACACTTTTTACCCCATATTCTTCGCTTTCAAAAAACATACTTGATGCAGCTGGATCTTCCGAGCTTCTGGATACAGTCATATACACTATATCCCCTGCTTTAACATCGGTCTCTCCTAGAGAAACCAGGGATGTTGCATCTATTTCTAACTGTACTGATGCCCCTTCTTCACAGCCATTAAGTATAAGTCTTTTCTCATAATTTTCCCACCCATCCATAAAAAACTCGTTCTCAGCTTTTATGAGGAGGGAAGTTGCCAAAAATGACAAACCTGAGTAAGCGATTCCCGCATATTTCAAAGTGAAAGTCGCATAAGGATTTCCTTTATTTAGCGGTACGGGTATAACATATTGATATCCATATGTTGTTTGATGAGACCCAGTACCATCAATATAGTCATATATATACGGGTCTATCGAAGTGGCATTAATTTTTCTCCCATTTTCATAAACTTCTACCCCCACAGTGCTAAGGTCATAAACTGAATAAAGCAAAAAGTCTATGGGATAATTTAGCTTGGTTAGATATGGGGTTTCGTCGGGAAGATATGGGGTTAATCCTACTCTGAATGAGTCATATTCCTTTCCCTGATACGCAAACGGGTCTATCACCGTTGTAACATAACCCTCTTCCTCTGTGGAAACTGTAGTTAAATCTCCGTATTCCAACACTGGGGTCACATCATTAGTTATTTTTATCTGAGCCAAACTAAACTTCCCCTCATAATCACGGTCATACAACAAATATGTGTTATCACTAGGATTCGAAAGAACAATATTTACAAATTTCGAGCCGTATCCCATGCTAACAGTATTCGGAAGAGTGACCGTAATATATCTTGTAGTCTCCCCCCACAAAAACTCTAGCGTCCCGCTTAAATCATCAATGTGCGTTCCAATGCTCGCGGCACTCCCCGATAAAATAATCTGTTCTGGCTTAAAGTAATCAAAAGTAAGATGATAGTCTACGGAAGTGTTCGCGTAGGTTGCTGACAACAAATCCCGTCTAACCTCAATCTGAAGAGCACTCGAAGAGGAATATAAATATTCATATTTCAGTAATGATAAATAACTGCTACCTGGAAAATAATAATTCGCAATTGAATTGGAAAGATAAAGTGTTACCGGTACGCTTGTTTTATGCCCCGCTCCGTAAGTATTATTGAACTCTTGCTTATTCCCGTTTAAACAAGTCAAAAGACCGCTAGCAGAATTCGTGTCGTTCCAGCCTTGCAAGAAATCAAATGAGATTATTTTTTTTGTTTCATTTTCCGCCCACTCAACTTCATAAGGAAATAAACCTGTTTCAATATGTATCCCTTCATAAAAAGCTCCTGTGACATTTCTGGTAATGTCAATATATGTGGATTTTGCCTCCTTTTCCACTCTATTAAGAGTGAAGCTTAATGTCTCATTTTTACCTACACTAAAGATTTTCTCTGTTTGGGATTGAGAATAATCTATATAGTTATAACCTTCTTCAACTCTACCAACCAAATCAATAATCAATTCCGCATTCCCGTTTAAAGTAAGGCCATCAGTAAGTCCTTCTTCAATTATTGTAACTTTAAATCTCCTAGTCCCAGTAAAATAGAAATCGTTTTGTAAATTTAATTCAATTCCATACTTATTCATACCTTCCTGCGGGCGAAATGCTAGCAAGTTATATACATTTTCCTGCAAATAATCAACCCCGTTCTTTGCCGTAACATCCTCAAACCTTACCGGGATGTTAAGTGGAGCAGTTCCCATATAATCGGTTTCAGTTCCGATGAGAAAACTCGAAAAGTCATAGAAACTCTGATTGATTGTAAGAACCCCATCTTCATAAAACCCGCAACCATTTAAAGACCCTATCGAACTCCATCCCACTGTATTATTTTCCGGTAAAAACTCGTTGTCAGTTATATTAAGACAAGTGGTGTCCAGAGGCTGCAACAAAATATCATTTCTGGAATTAACAAAGAATTTAATGATTACGGTTCTTGTCCCATTGAAAATCCTGTCATCAATTGTACTGATATCTATGGTTCCATGGAAAAAATCCAACCCGTTCCCAGGGACTTCAATATATCCCAGGTTGTTAACTTGGGAGTAATCTACCCCCAAAACATAGTCAACCCCGTAAACTGCAGTCGAAAGCTCATCTATTGAATAGTAGAGTCTAAAAGAAGGTAAATTGTTTCCATTCAATCCATCAAAAAATACGTTCTGGGTAAAAACACTCCCTTCTGAAATCTGGAAGGTGGGGTTGGTCTCTCCCGGTTGATAATACTGAGCGCGCGCCACATATTTATCAGATAAGGGCTCATCATCCATAACCGCGAAATTCAATATGCACTCTTCGTCTTCCAAGATATATCTTCTTCTTGAGACATCAAAAATTCTTGCAATCCCTTCCGAGTGAGTTATCTCAAGTTCATAGGCTTCTCGAAGATTTAGCCTGCTATTGTCAAAATATATGATTTCCAGTGAATTTTCTCTTGTCTCATCTAGAACTAACACAGAATAATAGTTTTCAAAAACGAGTTCCTTTGTATTTGCCGGATTATAATCCTTGATTCTATAGTATATTTGCCCTTCCTCAGTAAGAGAAGATCCCGAACTAATTAACCTTGTAGAAATTTTCTTATCTTCTTCGTAAGCTATATATGGCAAACCCTCAATTATAAGTTCGGTGTCCCCGGTCCTATCATAAACTACAGCTAAAAAATCATCATCAAAAGGCTCATCTTCTCCGTAATACTCGATGTCTGAAACTGTAACAGTCGGAGTATCACAGTGCAAATATATGTCAGATAACCTAACACCGCTGCCACTTTCCGCACCTGCAATCTGGTTAAATGTTATATTCACATAATCATTTCCTGCAGGTAAGACATAGCCCGACTCAAATACAAACTGTGATCCACCCTCTCCAAAACGTGTTTCTGATAAAGTAAATGGGATATCTACATTCTGTACACTACTGACATATATCCTTACCGTAATGTTTCCGTTGTTTTCTTCAAGATAATACTCATTCATATAGAAACTTGTTCTTTCAAACCCTATACGTGCTCTTGAATCGCTTGGAACATCCCCCTCAGCATTCCCATTTATCTTTTCGTTTCCTACACCTAGTAGAAATGAGCAAAGAATCAATGCCCCAATCAAAAAAAGTAATAAATTCTTGACCATTTGTTTCTTAAAAAATAACCCCATTCCATCTAACCCCTATCTATAATTCCACTAAAATCTTCTTTTATCTGCCTGAGAACAAAAACCCTTATCTTTTTATAAAAAACGCATTTCACCTTGTAAACAGACTATTTCCATGTTTTAATAAGTATACATCGTACCTTAAGGGGCGAGTCAATGTTGAATTCAATTAATACATATATTTATATATACCTTATGCTCTCTTGGCATAGACATACATGATACAAGCCCATCCGAACCCCCTATACATTGTGCTCTCTTGACATAGATATACATAATATAAGCCCATCCGAACCCCCTCTCTCTTGGCATAGACATACATGATACTAGCCCATCCGAACCCCCTATACCTTATGCTCTCTTGGCATAGACATACATGATACAAGCCCATCTGAACCCCTACCCTAATCTTTATTTTTGGAGTAAATCGGTATGAGAAAATATGATAACCTTTTTCAAATTGGTGAAGTCGCAAGTCTTTTCAATATTAGCAGAAAAATGCTTTTAAACTATGAGTCTCACGGGTTAATAAAACCAACTTTTGTTGATTTAGGTACAAATTACAGATATTTTGATAGCTATACTATTGCGAGGATTCAACTCATTTTAGACCTAAGACAAACAGGGATGAGTGTTTCTGATGTCGGAAAATATCTTAAGGGAGATTTATCCACAAAAAAACAAATAACGGAACTAGAGAAAAAAATTGCCAATGCTGAGAAAGCAATTGAACAACTAGAACTTAGAAACATATCTGAAAATGATCCACTGATTATACGAGAAATTTATATTCCACAACGATATTGTATTAGAAAAAATTTTATATCAAAAGATGTAGATGATGCGGTCTCCGCGGTTTTTGACACTTACAAAGAGTGTATTGAACGTAAACTAAAATTTTCGGAAACTGGATATCATTTTTGCGAGTTCACAAAAAATATATTTGATGAAAACTTCTATGAGCTGACAGATATATCCATGAACGTCTGCATTGCAATAGATGAGAAAACGGCACCTAGAGATGCGGTCATATACCCCGCGACTAAAGCTCTTTCAGTTTCCTTTTATGGAGATTATGAAAAAGGATATTATGCATACGAACTCTTAAAAAAATATCTCCTAGAGAACAATTATTCTGTTGCTGGCTTCCCTCAGGAAACTTATCTAGAAGGAAACTTCGATAATGTTTCTAACAAAAGAATCACTTGGATAGTAATCCCGGTCGTTTAATTTCAAGACATTCTATCAATTGAACTTCTCATCACTAAAGTGTTGAGATTCCTACTTCATAGACTTCGTATTCTCCATCTCCATAGGCGTAACTTCCTGTAGTCCCTACAGTAGTATTCTTTTTTAAGTACTCAATAATCTAAGCCCCTCATTTAATATGTTCATAGCTGCATTATCATCTCTTCCGTGAATAGT
>MWEH01000128.1 GCA_002070965.1 Firmicutes bacterium ADurb.Bin080
GAATGTAGAATAGTAAGGTGGGTCGAAGTATATGAAATCATTAGTAGTAGGAAGTATATATTCAAAGCTAGTGCAAAGTATAGTAGCTTTTTGTAATACAATATTGCAAGCTTTTAGATTTTCTTCTTGGTTAATGATGCGGACGCGCAGTGCGCGCAAAAAATCCATATTGGATGTTGACTATAAGTCTCATGTGTGTTATTATATTGCTATGAACAGTAGAAAGACATGCGTAAGCCTTTTCTCTTGTGGTGGAATTGGAGAAATTTCTTTCCATAAAAACAACATTCATGTGCTTGTGTCCAATGAGATAGATGCTGATAGACATTCCGTATATGAAACGAATTTCCCTGAATCTCGTACAATTACAGGTGATATTTGGCAAAATGTTGGAAAAATTGTTGAAGAATCAAGAGATAGATTGAAAGAACAAGAGCTTGATTTGATTTATGCAACACCACCATGCCAAGGAATGTCAAAAAATGGAAGAGGAAAATTGTTGAACCAAATTCGTGCTGGACAAAAACCAGAACAAGATGAAAGAAATTTATTAATAGTACCTGCTTTAAGAATAATTTGCGCACTAAGACCTAAAGTAGTTATTTTTGAGAATGTTCCAGAAATGCTTGATACAAGTATTTTTGTAGATGGAATATTAATAAATATAGTTGAATATATTAGAAAAGAACTTGGGAAAGATTATTTTGGGAACGCACAAGTTGTTGAATTTGCTGATTATGGAATTCCGCAGAGACGTCAGAGATTGATTTCTGTTTTTTCTCGTGATCCCAAATACTTAGATCATTATACTACTTATGGTACACTTATTCCTTTCCAAACTCATTCAAAAAATGGAAGTGATGGCTTAAAGAAGTGGGTCACCTTAAAAGAAGTTATCTATGATACTCCTGCCTTAGATGCAAGTAGCGAGGAAACAGCGTCTTACCCTAAAATTCCTTTTCACCATGTGCCACTCTTAGATAAAGAAAAATACTTTTGGGTTTCAAATACTCCACCAGAGAAAAGTGCTTTTGATAATCAGTGCATTCAATGTGGTTATAGCAACAATACTATTCACGGATCAACATATTCCGTCGATGGAATAAATAGATTAAATGAGGATACTCCATTGTATTGTGAAAAATGTGGAGCACTTTTACCACGTCCATGTGTAAATGAAAATGGCAAGCGTCGAATAATGAAAGGCTTTACATCCGCTTACAAAAGAATGTCCTGGAACAGCCCATCTCCAGCACTAACTCGTAATTTATCATATGCATGCAGTGATAACAAACTCCATCCAGATCAAAACCGTGTATTATCACTCTATGAAGCTATGATAATTCATACAATAAATAGTTATGATTATCAGTGGAAAAGGGCTGATGGAAAAAAGGTTAGTGATAAATTGATTCGCGAGCTTATTGGTGAAAGTATACCACCAATGTTTATTGATTTGCTAATTCTTCATCTTAGAAATATTGAGCTGGGTATTGTTGAACAGAATAATAATTGTGTTCAAAAGGAACTCCTCTTCGTGTAGGTATAAAGCAATTTAGAGGAGTTATATTTACCTAAAAACTCCATATAACGGCAATCGTCAATACAGCATATGCATCCTTCGTGCATTTTTCTTATACCCTCGCGAGTCATAATGGAAACGCTAGTTGTTCGGCCTCCATCTTCTTTGGGTTTTACAATTTTCCCCCAATCTTCCTCTTCCAACGATGATGAGTAGAATATTGCTGCTATAAATGGTACGCCATCCTTAAAATCCCATAGTAATCCGAGTAGATTGTTGGTTTCGCGATGATGTGCTTTCCAATCATAACCTGTTAGGAGGTTTATCCTTGTATCTCCAATTTCTGGCTTCTGTAAACCACGTTTTGATAGTACAGCTGGTGTTGGGACACTACCACAAGTTGCTTTTATCTCAATTCCACCATTAATAAATCCACTAAACGGTTCCTTTTCCTTCATTCTAGTTTTGAGAGTTTCTATTATTCTATTTCCTTCATTGTCTAATAGTAAAAGGTCTGGATAACCGTCTTGATGTGGGTTTTTTAGTAAGAGGCCATTGGATGCTTTTGAAAGGACGGATGCAAAAACCTCTCCTAAAAAAGCACTAAGATTACGCATTCCAAGTAAAGCAAATACATCGACCTCAAATTCTTTAAAATTTGAAATTATAGAATTAAATTTTGTAATACTTTCAGCAATAATATCTAGCGGCAAGGATACTTCTTGCCCAGATGGCTTTTTTATTGTTATCGAAGTTTTGTTTGTCATGATGTAGTTGGTCATTTGTTCTCCTCAAAATCCTGAAGGCATAAATTGAAAAAGTCCTCGTATGTCAAGCCAAGCCCATGTATTATTTTATCAAGTGAGTTTAATGAGATATTCCTTACACCTCTTTCAAAGCCGGAGATATAAGTTCTGTCAAGTTGACATCTGTCTGCAAGGTCTTCTTGACTGATCTTAAGCAGAGCACGTTGTTTTTTAAGAACAAATCTTGCTATCGTACAAAGATCGTTTCGCATAGTAGAATTATGATTTGCATAAATAGGCCAATAAGTCCACGGACTATAAGTCACAATGTAGAATTACGCCTAACAACTGCTTCAACCTGACTCGGCTATGTCACGATTCTTGCTAGTCGTCGCTACGCTCCTCGGCAAGAATCGCGCCATTACGCCTCGCAGGTTAAGCAAATGTTAGGATGACGCTTCGCGCAGAAGAGGAGAAAATATGGAACACAAAATTGCAATAATAACAGGTTCAAGTTCGGGAATTGGTAAAAGCTGCGCACTTGAATTATTAAAGCAAAAATGTGTTGTTATTGGAATTGATAAAGAAGAATCAACAATTGAAAATACCAAGTACACACATTATGTTGCAGATATTACTAATGAATCCATTATTATTGAAATAATCGAAAAAGTAGATAGCGAGAATTCTAAAATTGATTATTTAGTAAATGCGGCTGG
>MWEH01000129.1 GCA_002070965.1 Firmicutes bacterium ADurb.Bin080
TTTACCCTTTTTTTTGCATTTATGCCAAAAAATCTAGCACTATCTTAAATTTTGCATTTACTTTGAGAATTAACAGATAAGAATTGAATTTTTGGAAAAATTAGAAGGCTTCAAAAGATATTCATCATTGACCCAGGGTAGGATTTTGTTGTTTAATGGAAATAATAAAAGGTTATGGAGATTAGTAGGTTTATGGCAACTAAGAAGAAAAAATCAACATCCAAGAATCCATCAAGTAAGAATAAACAATCTGGCATAAATTCTGCGGAAAAAATAGTCAAGAAAATCTCAAAGTTATCTAAAAAACAACTGCTTATATTAGCAATTGTTGTACTAGTCGTGATAGCGGTTGTAGTTGTCTTATATGTTACACACCCCGAGTTATTTAGCTTTTTAAATCCACCTTCTCCGGAAAATAACAATGTTCAAAATTCGGAAAATATCAATGGCCAAATCGGAGAGAATATTGCGTTTGAGGCACATTTTATTGATGTCGGGCAGGGAGATGCGATTCTTCTAAGGTTTTCGGACGGAACAGATGTGATGATAGATGCAGGAAGCGCTCCGACAGGGCTTACAGAAATAAGAGCCGGAGTTTTAGACTATTTAAGCAATCTGGGCTTGGATGCTATAGATTGTATGATAATAACTCACCCGGATACAGATCACTATAATATCGCTGAAGCAGTTATGGATGAGTACGAGATAAGAAGGGTAATTTATAATAATGTAGCCAAGAATCAAACATATTCTGAGTTTATTTCAAGAGCAGATGAAGAAATAGTAAATAATGAGAATTTCGATGGAATCGATGCAGACGGGGAAGATTATCTGATTAACGGCAATGGTTTTAGCATAAATATTTATGCCCCAGGATACGACACTCTAGGTAACGGAAACTCAGACTATGATGCTGATGAAAGTAATGGCATGAGTCCTATTACAATTGTAAGTTGTGCCGGAAGGAAATTAATTATTACTGGGGATGCCATTGTTGAGACTGAAGAATGGTTTATAACAAAAATGGGAGAAGCCTCGCAAGACTGTGACTTTTTAAAGGTTGGCCATCACGGATCGCAAACCTCATCTAGCGAAGAGTTTTTGGACTATATAGATTGCGAGTACAGTATCATAATGGTGGATGATGGAACGAAGCACGGGCATCCCGATGAGGTAGTAATGGATAGATTAAATGATAGAAGTATTCCCACTTATACCACAAACGTACATGGAAATATTGTTCTGAGAGTAGATACCCAAGGCAATTTTGCTTTTTATGTTGAAAAAGATAGTCCGGCCCTTAATAATAAGGATAATATAAATGAATATAGAGAAATCTTGCCTGCTGCATAAACGCGCACAATATTTACGAGATAACATATTACTTATTCAATTTAATTAGAAAATTATTTAGCTCCGTTGAAAACAGATTTAATAGATAAATAAAAATCTTATTTCCGGCATTTGTTTTGTGATGGGAGAAACCAGGGACAATATAAGCTATGTGATAAAGTCACGCATATAATTAAACAATTGGAAAAACGAAATGGATGTTCTTTGCATCGAAGTACAATAATTCAACTCTTTCGGCTCAAATAGGCATTTTTTTGCATGAAAGTCCCAAAAATTTCACATTAAAAAGCCCCTCAAAAGAGAATACAACACAACAGGTTGTGTCGGTTTTTAGTATTGACAACAATATATAGTAATGTTAGAATAAGTCTACACCACAAAAACAAAGAGGAGGAGTAAGCAAAAAAATGATAAAAGAAATAGTGAAAAGAGACGGCAGAGTAGAGCAATTCGATGTAAATAAGATTACTAGTGCTATATATAAAGCCGCAATCGCTGCTGGGGGCGACGATAAAGGCAGAGCAGAAGAACTAGGGTATTTGGTAGCTCATAGATTGGCTTCCCAATATCGTGATGCTGCACCAACAGTTGAGAATATACAAGATATGGTCGAAAAAGTCCTTATCGATGAAAAACATGCTAAAACCGCAAAAGCATATATTCTTTATCGTGAAAAGAGAAAGCAAATTAGAGACAGTCAAGCAATGATTTCTGTCACCAGCTCTATTTTTGCAGATTATCTTGAAGAGAAGGATTGGTCGGTAAAAGAAAACGCCAATATGCAAAAGAGCGTTAATGGGTTAAATAATTATGTCAGGGAAGAGATTACTAAAAAGTACTGGCTAAATAATGCATATCCTACTGAAATAAAAGAATCCCATGAGTCAGGATCCATTCACATTCATGATCTTGGGTTCTTTGGCCCATATTGTGCAGGATGGGATTTAAGACAGTTGTTGACAGATGGGTTTGGCGGCGTTCCTGGAAAAGTGGAAAGCAAACCGGCAAAACACCTTCGTTCATTTTTGGGACAAATTGTCAATTCGACATTTACCACCCAGGGCGAGACAGCAGGAGCACAGGCATGGTCTTCAATAGATACATATTGCGCCCCATTTATCCGTAAAGATAAAATGACGCCCAAAGAAGTCAAACAGGCTATCCAAGAATTTGTTTTTAATCTAAATGTTCCAACAAGAGTTGGTTTCCAGTGCCCATTCTCCAATCTTACTTTTGATATAAAAGTACCGAGAACTCTTAAGGATCAACCTGTAGTAATCGGAGGAGAACTTCAAGACTACACATATGGCGAATTCCAAGAGGAAATGGATATTTTTAATAAAGCATTCTGCGATGTAATGCTTGAGGGTGATGCGAAAGGACGTGTATTCACATTCCCGATTCCCACCATCAATGTTACAAAGGACTTTGACTGGAATTCTGACGTAGTCAACAAGTTTATGGAGATTACCTGTAAATATGGTATTCCTTACTTTGCCAATTATATTACCAGTGACCTTTCTCCCGAAGATGCAGTATCAATGTGCTGTAGATTGCGCTTGGATGTAAGCGAACTTAGAAAACGTGGAGGCGGGTTATTTGGATCCAATCCTATGACAGGTTCCATCGGAGTTGTAACTATTAATCTTCCCAGAATTGGTTTTCTTGCTTCGGATGAAAATGATTACTTCTCAAGACTTAAGCACCAGGCTCAACTTGCATGCTCTTCCTTAAGGATAAAGAGAAAGATACTAGAGCATCAGACAGAAAGAGGCCTTTATCCGTACAGTTCATTTTATTTAAGAAGCGTTAAGGATAGAACAGGATACTATTGGACAAATCACTTCAATACAATAGGAATTATCGGGATGAACGAGAGTTGCTTGAATTTCCTCGGCGTGGATATAGGAACTGAAAAAGGGCAGGAGTTTTCAATAAGAGTAATGAAATATCTTCGTCAGTTAATGGTAGAATTCCAAGAAGAAGACGGTGATGCAGGAGTTAGTTATAATTTGGAAGCAACCCCAGCTGAAGGCACTAGCTATCGCTTGGCCAGACTGGACAGAAAGCTTTTCGGAAAAGACATAATTACTTCCGGAGAAAATGTTCCTTACTATACCAACTCAACCCAACTTCCAGCAAACTATACAGATGATATAATGCTCTGTGTTGATCTTCAGGACGAACTACAATCCTTATACACTGGCGGAACCGTTCAACATTTATACCTTGGTGAAAAAATAGATGACATTGAAGTTGCCAAAAAACTCATCAAGAAGATATTTGAGACCAGTAAAATGCCATATATATCTTTGACTCCGACATTCTCAGTTTGTAATGAACACGGGTATATTGCCGGCGAACATTTTTCTTGTCCTACTTGCGGGAAAAATACAGAAGTATATAGCAGAGTTGTCGGGTACTTGAGACCAGTTCAAAACTATAATGAAGGAAAGAAAGAAGAATATTCCGAAAGAGTTAAGTTTGTTATTAAGAAAGACCAACTTTCGAAAGAAGAACTTGTCCATAAAATGCAGGAGAATAATTAATGATTATTGCAGGATTTGCCCCAAACTCCTGCGTGGACTACCCTAAAAACATTGCAGCCGTTGTATTTTTACCCGGCTGCAATTTTGATTGTTGGTATTGTCATAACAGAGATCTTATTGAAGGGAGATTTACTCCTATAGATGAAAAAGAGGTGCTAGAAAAAATAGAGAAGAGAAAGAGGTTCCTTGATGGTGTGGTTATCACTGGGGGAGAACCTCTGCTTTCCCCTCTCAATGATTTAAAAGCATTTATTGGAAAGATTAAAGATATGGGGTTGCTAGTTAAGCTAGATTCAAATGGAACTTTCCCCGATAAATTAGCAGAACTTCTACCACTGGTAGATTACGTTGCGATGGATATTAAAGCTCCCATTTCTCAATATAGAATCGTTACTCCGATGAGAGAAGGGTTGGAAGAAAATATAAAAAAAAGTATCAGATTGCTCATGAGTAGTAACATTGATTATGAGTTCAGAACAACTTTTGATCCTAATCTTACTAAAAATGACATCAAGGAAATTGCCGAGATGATAACTGGAGCAAAGGCTTATTCTCTTCAACAAATAAATATTCCTAAAGGACATGAAGATAAGTTAACTCGTTCCTCAGAATATTTAACAGAATGTGCGGAAATTGCCTCCCAGTATGTCCCTACGAAAGTAAGAAATATTTAGTTATTTCTGCTCTGGGAATAGCCTCCAAAATTGTTGATTAAAGAGTTAAATATGTTTGGATTCACCATTTAAAAACCCTTGGTTTTGAGACCAAGGGCTTTTTGTTTAAATAAATATAATAGCGAGATTATTCTTGAGCAGGTAATTCAAAATCGGCATCTGTAATAACGTAATCAAAGGCAAAAATCGGATAAGCTGTAACTGTTTTTGTTACCAAAGATGGTTCCGCTTGGGATACTGTTTCATAATACATCATAGCAATCATAGGAGTAATTTGCTTCTTGAAATTGACTGTCATTCTTTCGCCATATTCATTCGCAGTTCCGGTTAGATCTTGCTCAGAAGAGAATTCTTTATCCCAATATATGAACTGAATAGTATCTTCTGCGCTGCCTTCAAAATTAGTAATAGATACATCTTCAGTTTTTGATTGACAAGCCCATTTAACCCTGTCTTGTTCATCTTTAAATTCAACAACGCCATACTCCATTGCATTAGCTACTGCAAGTGCAATAATAATAAAAGTGGCGTTTGGCGATTCCGAATAAGTTCCCGCATTTTCGTCTATGTAGTAAGTTTCTTCGCCAATTCTCAATGTTGAATAAACATCACTATCTTTAACATAAGTGAATTTTTCTTTATCGATTGCGCCACTTTTATCTGCATAGTATGTAACTGTATATGAAGAAGAAGGGGTAGGCCCATCGCCATCGGGATCCATTATTATTTTGCATCCATATTTACCTTTGTAATCATCCGCCATAATAGCTTCAAAATTAAGCTGGATTTCATCATCAGCTTCTTCTTCAAAAGGCCACACAGCACCGCTTAGATCAAGGTTAAAACCGTCACAGGCAATTAAAAATGTTCCTGTAAAAACTAACAAAAGAACCGTCGAAATAATTAAAATGACTTTTTTCATAACAAAAATCCCCTTATATTATCATTACATTTATGTTATCATTCGGTATAGTATTAGTCAATATGCCTGTTTTTAATTATATTAGAGACTCGTAAAAGATTTTGTTCTCTAAACAGCAAAGTTTTCTCAAATTGACTTTAATTTAAATTACAAATATAATTTTTGTATTAAGCACTATACTGGGGGATTAAAAGGATGAAAATAAGAAAAGTAATATCTATTATTTTATTGATTTCTTTGTTAGTTGGATTATTTAGTTTCACCCTAGTTTCTTGTAAGGATAAAGATCCGGAACCCTTGAAGAAGGCTGTCATTATGGTGCCAGGTTTTGGAGGAAGCATTTTCCGAGATCCCGATTTAAACGAAAGCATTGCTTTGGTTAACGACAAGAACGGAAATATGAATATTGAAAGAATTTTTAATGTTTTGAATTCGGATAAAATTAAGGGTATGGGTTTACCAGCTTATGCTGAATGGGTCTTGGGGTGTGATGAAAATGGCAACGTTATTAATGAACTTCCAGTATGCAATATGAATTCTCATCCGGATGAAATTGATTCCATGCTAAGTATATTTAGACCAATTAGAAAATATTTAGATGAGAAATATAGTGATTACTACGATAATATTGTTTGGCAATTCGATTATAGGAAGAGCATGGAAATCACTTCTTTACAACTTGAGGAATTTATAAACTCAAACGGATACGATAAGGTTATTTTCATAACTCATTCCATGGGTGGCCCGCTAGTTGCAAACTATTTATGTAAAGAAGAGAATAGGGAGAAAGTGGAATTATTTATTCCAGTTGCGGCACCATTTTTTGGTACTTATGGAGCCGAAGGATATGTTTTGTTCCCTTTAAATAGCTTTTCTTACCCTGAACTTAGTTTAAATGTTGAGGTAGATGTTACCGCAATATTAAGCAACATGCCGAGTATATATGAGATGCTTCCGAGTAAAGGTTATGATTACACTAATAATCATTATTATTCTTTAGATGATAAAAGAATCACAGCTGACCAAGCCCATGCCTACCTGACTATGAAAAGGGATTGGTTTTGGAAACAAGATATAGAAGGCAATAGAATTGAACCAAAGCCTATGATGGATAAACTTGTAGCATATTCAGAAAAGTTCTGGATAGAAAATGAGGGAGTTAAAACATTTGTTTCCGACTTAGTCCCAGTAGAATATGTTGCTATGACGGGTTTTCAAACAACAGTTGGGGTAAAATTTACTTCTTCTGGGGGAATATCTCTTGTCCGATCATATGATGGGGATTCAACAGTTGATATTGTAAGTGCAACCGCAGGTCACGGAGCTGAAGCAGAAAATGTTCATATAGTTGAGGGTGTAAGTCATGTAAATATCTATGAGGAAGGAGTTGTTTCTGTACTTAAATCAATCGTAGATGAATATATTCCTGGGTTGAACGCAGGATTGGGAGAATAAGATCTTAAAGCTTTAATTCAAAGAATTTAGGATGATTAAATAGTACCAGATGAATATTGTAGTAATTATAGAAGAGTTTCAAATAAGAGAACTAATCTATAAGATGAGAAGATAAAATTTTATAGAAAGTTGAGGGGGAATAAATGAAAAGTTTTTTCAAAAAAATCTATGCATTAAGATGGAAGATATTAAATTATGCCATTATTTTAATCTTTATTTATCAAGTTATTTATAGCATTTATGTTTTTATGCAGGTTGTTCCTCCCGGCTGGCCTCCCACTATGTCCCTTGGGGCAAGAGTAAATGATCCCGCTGTAACTATGGATATTCTTACAAAAAGAAGAATGTATGCTATTGAGCTTTGGGTTTCAGCTGGTGCACTCATAGTATACGTGGGAATTGTTTATGGAAAAAAACTTGGGGAAAGGATTTCAGAAGCATTGAAAAATGAAAAAGAAGCGCTAGTTAAAGAAATCGATAAGAGAGATTAGCTCTTATTCCCATTTAATTTTTTTGCAGTAATAGTTAATCTATCCCGAAATTATTCCTATTTATCCCACATTTTCTATAAAAACAAGGAAGAAATGAATAAACAAGGAAGAAATGAATAAAATATTAGAAGTAAAAATTAAAATTTCAGCATTCAAAGTTCTGAAAAAAGAAGTAAATTTTAAGGAACTTATTCAGGTTTTGAAAGAAATGGAGAGAAGCAAAAAAAGGGGAGAACCCTGGTTAAAATTCCCAGAATGTGAGACAGAGAAAGATCTAGAATCAAGAGAGTTGATTGGTGATGCTATTTTGCTATATAGGGCCCTGAAGAATATAAGAGAAATCAAGGAAGCGGAGAGAATTGTTAGAGAAGTAATAATTCGTTCTGCGGTAACACAACTTAATTTTTTGATTCCTTTGATAAAAAGAGAAAAGCTCCTGAAAATGGGGGAAGAGGATAGATCAGCGTTTTTTGAGGGAATTATTGATAAATTCCCAAATGCTGACTACGAATTAGTAGAAGAAAATAGTAAAAGATATAAATTTGATATAGTAAGGTGCAGATTGGTTGATTTAATAATTAAAGCAGGCCATCCTGAATTAATGGATGCATTTTGTGCGGGAGATGGGATATATTTTTCCATGTGTCAACCGGAGGTGCTTTTCTCTAGACAGCATATGATTGGAAAGGGCGCGGAAAAATGCGATTTTGAATTTAGAATCAAGGATTAGCATTAGAAGGTATTTTTTAGGAAACTGTGGTTGATTTGAGTCGAAAAATTTCTTAAGAGTTAAATGGACTTTTTTGAAATAAGCCTTTTTGCTGGAAAAGAGCATCCCTTTTAAAAGAGAATGCTTATTGATAAGTATAACTTATGTATGTTAATATCTTTAGTATAGCGAATGTTCGCAATTTAGGCTTTAGAGGTTTTTATGAAGGGAAAGAGTATTATTGAAAAAGCTATTGGTTTAATAGCTGCAGTTTTATTTACAGTACTAATTTGTTACCTGGCATTGGAATTTTTTATGCCAGCTGAAGAAAACCCGACCCAGCAGTTTTCAGTTGGAGACAAACCCCCATCTCTTGCACTATCTTTATCTATTCCAGAGGAAGAAGATGATATGGAGGATAAAATAGAGTTTGCCGTTATGTTGTATGATCAAGCAAATGCTTTGTATAAAAACACAGAAGATGTAGCACTGATGGTTGCTTCTTCGACATCTATGTTTGGAGGCCTAGTTAAGGTTCCGGGATATAGATATATAGTTAAAAACTCTGACGAGTACTATTACCTTGAATATTCTTTTATTCCACCTTCTAATGATGCCATTTCTGGGCTATTCTCGGGGCTCGCAGGAGCGATAGCGAAAGAAAGCACTCAGTTTGCGTTAAGAAAATATTATGATTCATCCATGGATAGTATTCGTGTTCAGAGAGTAATTAATCCGACCCCATCAATGGAATTCGATGAAGAAACGGGCAAGAATATTTATACTGTTGACTGGACTGAGGTTGTTGATGAAGAGGAAGACATTCCAATTTTCTACAGCGGGCAATCGGTGCCATATGTTCAGACAGAACAGATTATCAATGAGGACACCGTGACTTCAGCAGAAGTATCATATAACGCAGAAGAGGGATATTATACTTTGGTTCTTGAGCTAGATACGACTCTAGCAACTACACTTACACAGGCTAGGCTGAGAGAAAATTCGGACAACGATCAGGCATTTTATACTCGTTTAATTCAGACAATTGAGATTTGGGATAATGGTTATTTTAGGTATTTTAGAGCTCAAGACGATTGGGAGGGTCCTGGGGCAATTACAATGACATCAGAAATTGACTTTAGAACATACTTTTACTACGATGAGTTTTGGACTAACCCCGAGAATTATCAGCACATGGCAGAACTGAAAGAAGTTTTGGGAAATTAAGTACAAGGAGTGAGATAAATGGAAAAAGGAAAAATTAAAGAGATAATAGGACAACTTACCTTAAAAGAGAAGGCAGGATTATGTTCGGGAAGATCTTTTTGGCATACTAAGGAAGTAGCTAGGTTGGGAATTCCATCTATGATGGTTGCAGATGGCCCTCACGGCCTGAGAAAACAAGCTAGTAAGTCAGATATGCTAGGAATTAATAAATCGATTGTTGCAACTTGTTTTCCAACAGGGGTGGGAATCGCAGCCTCATTTGACAGGGCAGTGGCAAAAAGACTCGGAGAGGCTCTAGGGGATGAGGCGCTCGATGAAAATCTAGGAGTTGTATTAGGCCCCGCAATCAATATAAAAAGATCTCCATTATGTGGGAGAAATTTTGAATATATGTCTGAAGACCCTTATTTAGCAGGAGAAATGTCTGCCGAATACGTTAACGGGGTTCAGTCTAGGGGGGTGGGGGTAAGCGTTAAACATTTTGCGGTCAACAGCCAAGAGAAGTTCCGGATGTCTATATCTGCTGAAGTCGATGAAAGGACTTTAAGGGAAATATATTTCCCTGCGTTTGAAAACACTGTTAAAAAGGCAAAGCCTTGGACTGTCATGTGTGCTTATAATAAGATTAACGGGGAGTATTGTTCGGAAAACAAGTGGCTTTTAACAGATGTACTTAGAAATGAGTGGGGTTTTAACGGGTTCGTGGTCAGCGACTGGGGCGCGGTTAACGACAGAGTTAAGGGCGTTGCAGCAGGGCTTGAACTCGAAATGCCTGGGACGGGAGGAAGAAATGACCGAAAACTTTTTCAAGCTGTTGAATCAGGGAAGTTGGATGAAAAAATACTTGATCAAGCTTGTGAAAGAGTTTTGCGAGTGGTATTTGATAGTATAGAGAAAAAACAGAGCCCCCCGAAATATGACAGAGAAAAGGAACATGTGCTTGCAAGAAATCTTGCCCGTGAAACAATGGTCCTTTTGAAAAATGAGGGAAATATTCTTCCTCTCAAAAAAGATAAGAAATATGCATTTATCGGAGCTTATGCAAAAACGCCAAGATATCAGGGAGGAGGCTCATCTCATATTAACTCATATAAAGTTGTGGGTGCATGGGATGCTGCAACGGACATTCAAAAGGAGTATGCCAAGGGATATCAGGATGGAATTACCGAAGACCAAAAGCTTATATCAGAAGCAGTCGAAACAGCAAGAAAGGCAGATATCGCCATTGTTTTTGCTGGGCTTCCTGAAGTTTACGAGAGCGAGGGTTTTGATCGTAGACATATGAATATGCCAAAATCACACTTGGATCTTATAGAAGCGGTATCAAAAGCGAACCCAAATACTGTTGTAGTATTGCATAACGGTTCACCAGTAGAAATGCCTTGGATTAAGGATGTGAAAGCTGTTTTAGAAGCATATTTAGGCGGAGAGGCTGTTGGAGAAGCAACTTACGATATACTTTTCGGGGATGTAAATCCCTCTGGAAAGTTAGCAGAGACTTTCCCCATCTCCGTAAAAGATGTTGCATCTAGTGCATATTACCCAGGTTTTACTAAAACAGTAGAATATCGTGAAGGACTCTATGTGGGTTACAGATACTTCGATAAAAAGAAGAAGGAAGTACTCTTTCCCTTCGGACATGGGCTTTCATATACAAACTTTGAGTATAGCGATATTAAGGTTGACAAAAAGTCTCTTAAAGACCCATACGAGTTGATAGTATCTTTCAAGATTAAGAACACAGGAGAGAGAGAGGGTAAAGAAGTATGCCAGGTGTATGTGAAAGATGTAACAAGCACTGTTTACAGGCCGGAAAAAGAATTGAAAGGATTTGATAAAATATCATTAAATGCCGGAGAAGAAAAAGAAGTTGAAGTTAAACTTGATAAGAGATCATTTGCTTTCTACAATACTATCACTCATAACTGGGAAGTTGAGAGTGGAGAGTTTGAGATACTGGTGGGTGCTTCATCAGCAGATATCAGATTGTCGACTAAGATTGAAGTAGAGGGCGATGCTAAAGAGATGAGTGATGATAAAAATCTTTTCCCTTCCTACTATAGCGGAGATGTTGAAAACATAAAGGATGAGGAATTTAGCGCGTTAATTGCAAGAGAAATATCCGAAAGGGAGTTCCCGGAGGGATATAAGTTTACTGTCAATAATAACCTTTATGATGCTAGGCACACAGGATGGGGGAAATTGATTACGAAACTAGCGGTTATGGCTACAAGTGGCCAAGCTGATCTAGGTGATCCAGAAATAATGGCTCAAATCGCCCTGCAAACACCAATGGAAGCTATGTGTAACTTCTCAAAAGGAGTTTTATCAGAAAAGATGCTTTATGCACTTTTAGACCTTTTAAATGGAGATAAGCCGACAAGAGCATTTTTTAGATTGCTTGGCGGAGTGTTTACAATCCCATATTATATGAGAAAAGCAAAGAAAAACGATCTGTAATACTTTCAAAGACTAAACCACCTCACCTAATAAGTGAGGTGGTTTTTTATTAAAGAGAAATATAATTTTTAAAAAAATGAACTAGTTTGAAAAGTAAGAATGGGAACTACATTTTCTCTGCCTTCAGTACTTTATAAAGTTTAATAATAACAGGGATGTTAAGAAGCATTATGCCGCTTGCTAAAAGGAACATATATGGGGAGTAGTTATAAATATTTTGACCATATTGGTCAACTCCGACAGCAGTACTGGTTCTTGTAATGATTGCGGTAAGCATGGGTCCTATTACCATCGGAAGAAGAACCCAGAAAAACATCCTTACTCCCTGAAAAAGCCCAACCTTATCTTTTGGAGTCCAGTCTCTGACTGTTGCTGTGAAGATAGAACCAATTCCAAGGTGAGAACCCATCAAAACAAATCCTGCTATAGCGAAGATCCAAAGAGGAGTTCCTTCAGTTTTAAAAACAAGGGGACTTGCAACCATCATTAGACCAGCTCCGACAAAGTAGGAAATAAATATGGGGATTAGAAAGTTTCTTCTTCCAAATTTGTCATACAATATTCCAATAATAACACTAAAAGCGCCAGCCAATCCTCCCACGATTCCTATCGCAACAATATAGTTGGCAATTTGCAAGGTTCTATCGATATAAATGATGAGGTAGGGCATATATGTGTTATTTGAGATACCCACTATAGCCATTGCAAGATAAGCAAGATAGAGGTTCTTGTTTTTCTTTATAACTTCCGGTTTAAACCCATACAAGATATCCTTGTAATTAGATTTTTCGTTTTTCACTAATCTTGGACTGTCTTTAACAAGAAATAAGCCAGCAATACCTATGGCGGTAACTAAACCTCCTAAGAGTAAAAAGAATAAGAGCCAATTACCGTGAGATACCAATGTTGCTCCCTCTCTCCATGAAGAGCCCAAGGTGTTATCAGTATATCTCCAGGTATCTTGAGTCATCCAATCGAACCCTCCAAAGACAACTCCAACTGCAAGAAGAGGCATAATAGCTAGTACTCCTTCAGCTTTACCTCTATTAGTTTCATCGGTTATATCAGTTACCCAAGCATTAAAAGCAGCATCATTTGAGAAGGAGCCAAAAGCACTCATAATGCAGTCCATTATTACGATTATCGCTACAGTAAAACCGATTGCGACTGTTTCATTCATATTAAATATCTTAATCGTATTCTCAACAGAGATTACCGAAAAGAGCATAACAGTAAGTCCCCAGATAAAGTATCCCCAGCTAATCATATGTCTTCGGTTTCCTTTTCTATCGCTGAATATACCTGCAAGAAGGGTTGTAAGCGTTGCGATAACGGCGGATGCAGCTACCATTACACTGACAGCAAAAGGATTGCTTGTGACAGTTCTGTCCATAAAGACATTGAAATACATGTTTTCGATTACCCAAGCAACTTGTCCGAATAACCCGAAAATTACAATGGATGACCAAGCCTTACTGCCTAGTCGTGTGCTCTTTATTGGTTCATTTGTTTTATAACTGATATCTTCCATATTTGGTCCCTCGTAATATTATTAATTGATTATACCATCTTTCAAGATTGCTTGAAAGACAGATAGTTTTCAATCCCTTTTATTATATATGAAGCCTTGTGAAAGGTTTAGATAAGTTGATTCTTTTTAATTGGTTTTAAGTTGTTTGGGTATCATAAAAGTAATTAAATATTGACACTACCTTTACTCAATGATAACATTCAATACAATATGATATACTCTCGCATTTTTCGGGCCGTTTTTATTGTCTAGTGGGAGAAAGGGGAAAACTATGAAAAAGACAATTTTTTTGGTAATTTTGGTAGTTTCGATTATTTGTTCGATTATATTGATTGGTTGCACTCCAGAGGAACTCGAAAATCTTGACAATTTAACTGGAGGAGAAGGCATTGACACCCCATTTGAAGCTTACAATTATTTTATAACCAGCATTGGAAAATTGCTTTCTTCCGCTGAGACAGTTGAACTAAATGGAACATATTATGACCATGATGTAGAGGATGGAAGCGAGATAATGTTTCAAAAGAACGCAGGAGTGTGTTATTCTCCTATATCGTATACTTCTCCAAAAGCATATTACGATGGGAAAATGTATTTTAGGGACAATTTCACTTCATTTGCCACAACCACTTTGGAGCAGTTTATCGCGGTTTCGTTCTTCGCTAATTATAATTATGAGGTTGAGCATTTCTTGTTTGCGGATACTATTACTTTTACAGAGGAAGAAGGGGGACATAAGCTTGTAGTTATTATAAACCTAGGTTTTCACCTTTATACTTACGAATTAATTACCGATGAAAACGATTCCTTTGTAAGCGCTAAGTTTTCAAATGTAAATGAATGGATCGATCGGGAAACAAGGCTAGTAAACAGATCATTGACCGGAGTTGTTCCAAGCTTCGAGATGTTGACTGGAAATACGGATGAAACAGCTCTTTGGCAAAATGCAGCAAATCTTTCAAGTGCTATATATACTTTTAGTCAAAGCCCAGAAATAAAAAAGCAAACTTATGTTTCTCAGGATGGAAACGGATATAGTATTGCGCCAATAGCAACATACAATATTAACCAAACTCAAGTTCTTTTCACTGATGACAATGGTGGGTACGGATATTATCTCAATAACAATTTTTATACTTATGATACTGAGGCGGATGCAACATATAATCAAAAAACATATACAGAAGGAGTAGGGATTTATTTTTGCAAGTATTTCACAGTATGGGATCTGTTCTACCCAATGTATGATATTGAGCAATATGGTTTAACTGTTACGCAAGATAGCCCTGGTGCCGGGAAAACAAAATATCAAACCGGCGATTATTCATACGTACTTACAGGCTCTGTTATTGAGGAATGCGTATACTATAATGAATATGCTGAGAATCCTTATGAGAAGTATGTTTTATCTACTGATGCCGATGTAATATCTGCACCACAGGGATTTAATCCCGATGCCTTTTTATCTGATGCCGAAGCTGCTGTAGTAAGTCAAGTTGATTGGGCATTGGGAGCATGTAACGACCAATTGAATAAACAAAATCCATCTACCCAGACGGACCTGAGAGATGCGCTGTATCTTAATTACTATCCTCCAATACTAACCGAGTATCCTACTAATTTTACCGAAAGGACTTTTTATATCGTAGTCGGTAGCTTGGATAGCGAATTAAGCATAACCCAAGTTATTGGTATTGTTTACGGAGAAAATGGCTATTATGTTAAAGGACAGTGGGGATCCGGGTCAATATTTGAATATGAAGAGTTTGCCAGACGATAGTTTAAGTTTGTATTAGTACACTTTTATCAAGCCTCACAGCTTTGTGAGGCTTGTTTTATTATTCAGATAGTTGTTATACTTGCTTTATGAAAAGAAGACTACTTTTTTTAATTCTACTAGTTATGCTAGTTTCCATTGCGATGTCGTTATCTGCCTGTAAGGGAGAAGCAGAAATACCGGACAATAGAAAACTGTCTGTTGTGGATAGTAAAATTGTAAATGCAATAGGAGAAGAAATATACATTAGAGGGGTTAATGCGGGAGGATACCTTATCCAAGAAGGGTGGATGTGCCCGACAACGAGTAATGGCCAAAACATAATCGATCAAAAAACCATGATCAGTGTATTAGAGCAAAGGTTTGACGAACAGCAGGTTAAGAACCTTCTGAATGCTTACGAGTCAAATTGGTGGACAGAGGAGGATTTTGATAACATAAAAGCCAGTGGACTTAACACTATTCGTCTTCCCTTTTGGTACATGAATCTGGAAGATAGTGAGGGGGAAATTACCAATTTTTCCAGGTTAGATTGGTTTATTGACAAGTGCGACGAAAGAGATTTATACGTTATTTTAGATCTTCATGGAGCATACGGTTCTCAAAATGGGAAAGATCACTCTGGAGATACCTCGGGGATTAATCTTTTTGACTCAGAAGAGAATAGAAGTAAAACAATAAATTTATGGGTAGAAATATCCAGTAGATACAAAGAGCGAAATATAGTTGCAGGATATGATCTTTTAAACGAACCAGAGGGAAATGCTGGGACAACAGGGCCAATTCAGTGGGTTTTTTACAGGGAAGTGTGCCAAGCGATTAGAGATAACGGGGATGAGCACATAATATTTTTAGAAGGTGTTTGGGAAGCAAACTCAATGCCTAACCCAGAAGAGGTATTTCCATTTTCCAATATAGTATATGAATTTCATGAATACAACTGGCCTATAAGCAACCTAGGGACTGAAGAGGGGTTAACTTTACACCAAGAATTTGTGGATACAAAGATAAATAATTACCAAGAAGAAGATTTTCAAATACCAATAATAATTGGAGAATTTAACGTGTTTTCGAATATTCCAGCATGGGAATACACTTTAAGCGAGTATGAAAAGGAAGGCATCGGTTGGATATTTTGGACATACAAAGTTAAGAACCATGAGAGCAACTGGGGATTATATTACGGAACTCAGGAGTTGGAGGAAGCCGATGTTTCCTTAGATTCATACGACGAAATACTTCGAAAATGGTCTCTTTTGAAAACCTCAGAATCTTTTATCCTAAATGATACGCTCGCAGGATTGATTGATAGCTCAAAATAAAAAATTGGAGAGGGAAAACAGATTCAATATATATTGAATGCAAAATGAAAAATATATCGCGCTAAAAAGGTATTGAATCCAAAAAGCTGTTGATAGCTTCCGAAAATTGCTTTGGATAAGTATTTAAAGAAAGGCCGTGTTGGGCGTTTTCGAAAGAGACAAGAGTAGCTCCATTAATATTTTCCTTAATCTTAATTGAGTTTTCGTATGGGACAACTTTATCCGCTTTACTGTGCATAAGCAAAACAGGACACCTAATGGTTTTTGAGGCAAAAGCCGGCGATACATTTTTAATTCGGGTATGAATAAATAATGGAACAAAAATGAGGAACAAAGGATAAATAATAATAAGTGGTTTCCAAATCGACTTAAGATTATGTTTAATTAAAGAAGACAGATCGGAATAGCCACAGTATTCTACAGTGAATGACAAGTCGGTTCTATTTGAAGAAAGTAAAAGAGCAGTAGCTGCACCCATCGATTCCCCGAAAATTCCAATTTTAGCATCTTTATTTATTTCGTGAATGTAGTCAATGAACACCGCAGCATCTTTACTTTCTTTATGTCCTAATGTTATACAACCCCCTCCCGACAAGGCCGAAAAGCGATGATCTGGGATGATACAGTTTATACCCCTTTCTAAGAAAAGAGGGGCAAACCTTACCATTGCTGAACTATCAGAATTATGTCCATGAAGAAGGATCACATATTTATTTGAATCAGGAACGCAATACTTTCTAGCATAGAGCCTATATCCCCAGGGACTCGTTTTTTCTATCGTTTCAAAGGGTAATTCCATTATTTTGGGGTCTACCTGCTTAAGTTCAAAAAGCTCCCAGGCCTTCTTTTTCAAGGAAACCTTTGGCGGGCAAAGAATATATAGGGTTGCAGAAAACCCGATCAATAAATATACGATAAGAAGGGCTGCAAAAATATATATAACTGTCATTATCTATTCACCTCAAAAAAAATATGCTAAGAAAGGATGCGAAAACATATATAACTGTCATTAGTTAATCACCTCTTCCAGATATTCTCTTGTTTTTTCAAGACAGGCTAAGGAATCTTGAGACATAGTGTTTAAATGAAAATCGTGGCCGGATGAAATCTTTTTTGCCAGGAAAAAACTGTAATCTACACCTGTCTTTTTTAGCTCTTCTATTAAGGCAGTGCCTTGTTTCCTAAGAGGGTCCGATTTACTTGAGGCTATGAATACTTTGGGAAGAGAAGGGGGTATATAATTAATGGGCGAATAGAATTTTTTATCCTCACTATGTAAGTATTCTTTTCTGGAAAGCCCTGTATAACCCCGTATTATGTCCCTGAATATTATGTTCAATAGGCTTTTTGAGGCTGATTCAAAGTCGTATATTCCACAGTATAACATAATCCCTTTGAGTCCTTTTCCGTTAACCACTGAGGATAAATTATATTTTTCAAATATGTGAGGAGTGTATAAAGAAACAGCCGTATATAGGGCAATATATGCTCCTGCACTGTCCCCGGTTAAGTACAAATTAGACATATCAATATTGTACTTATCCTGGTTTTCATGAAGATAGTCTAAGGCTAAAAGGGCGGCCTTTATGGGCTCGGGATGGGTTTTATGTGGGGCCAATGTATAATTGATACTGAAAACAAAATAGCCAAAAGCAGAAAGCCTGCTACAGAATTCCCTTAACCCCTTTTTGTCTCCGGATAAGAAGCCTCCTCCATGAATATTTAGAATCACTCCTTTAGGGATTTGATTTTTAGGATAAAAAACATCACCGGTTTCAAGGATTTTATCACCATATCTTATGTCATATTCAAAGCAAACTTCTGGAGATAAAAAAGGAGTTCGTTTGTTGTTATTAATCTTGTCTAAAAAGTCTAGAATTTTTATGCTTAAAGGTCTTAAGTCCGGAAGAGCTCCGTTATCTGCTGAAGCTTTAAGGTCAGTATTCTCAAATTGTTTATCTTGAATTGATAGATCCGACATAGATTCTCTTCTTTTCTCATTTAATTTGCTCAATATTTCTTCTTTGTATTTTCCGTTAAGCCGGTAGGTTTTTAGATAAACAAATAGTCCCGACAAGAGAAACAAAACAGGGACAAGAAACATCACTACTCTGATGACTGTCCCGCCTTCAGCAGAGAGAACAAAATCTATATCTGTTTCGGGATCTCTTTCAGTTAATCCAGCTATTCTTAATCCTACTCCAGTTATCATCGCAGCAAGAGCGGATGCAAATTTATATGTAAAAGATTGCATGGCATAGACTAAACTCTCTGTTCTGTTGCCAATAACTAATTCTCCGTAATCTACGACATCTGCAAGCATAGCTGTAACATTTACCGCAATTAATCCGAAACCTGAGAAAGTGAGAAGGGCTGCGATTGAAAGAGAAGCTCTGCTTTCAGGGATAAATGATGAGGATAAGAACAATAAAAGATATCCTACGATTGAAAGAATACTAGAAAAAACGAAAATCTTCCTTCTTCCAAGTTTTTTTGAGAGCCATGGGAAAAGGAGCATGGAACCTCCATATCCTGCGCCCAGAATAACAGAGAATAAACTAATCAAGGTGAAGTCGCCCATCACATACGTGAAAAGATAGGGGGCAATCACCGATGTAATTACCATAGCAGTAAAATTTAATATTCCAAAGATAAGAACCGATCTAAGCTGATCGTTTTTAATAAGTGTTGGAAATATCTCTTTGGCTTTTATTTTTTCGGAGGGGACATGGTACCTTTCTCTAATAAAAATAGCCATGATACACATCATAACCACATAGAGAGAAGTGAATATAGCGGAGGATATAAGATATCCTTCTTTCGAGTCATTGCTAAAAAATCTTTCTAAAAAAAAGGGGGTAAAAGTAACTACAATTAGAGTCCCTACCCCAGTAAAAATCCGAGCGATTGTTGAAATTTCATTTCTTTCCTTATCAGAGTTTGCAAGTGAAGGAATCATAGCCCAATAAGGAATGTCCATCATAGTAAATGTCATATCCCAAAGAATATACATGGCAATATAATAGACATATTTTGCGACCATTTCATTGCCAACGTCGAGGAACATAAGGATCATTATGATTCCATTGACAAGACTTCCAAAAACTAGCCAAGGTCTATATTTACCGAACCGAGTGCGTGTGTTATCGACCAGTGCTCCAACGATTGGATCATTTATGCCGTCCCAAATCTTCGCAAAGAAGAAAGCAAAACCTAGAACCAGTGGAGAGAGCCCGATTGCCGCGGTTAAGAAAAAAAGATAAAACATTCCAACAAAATTTGAAATTAAGTCTTTTCCGATGGCGCCAAGGGCAAAAGACCCCCGTTCTATTAAGTTTCGTTTTGTTTTAGCTTTCAACCTAAGATCCTTTACTTTTTACACAATGAAATTAAAATAAAAAACGGTTAATAATCAAGCAATGAACTAGAAACCCACGTTAAAATTATACCATTTTTAAAAGAAAGAAAAAGAAGGTATTTAAATATAGTATGAGTAATTAAAAAAATTAATTGTCTAAAATCTTGCGATAAGTTCTTCTACGGGGAGTATTTCTGCCCCATAAACACCTTTAAGATAGTTTAGTCCACTTTGATAGTCTTCCTCTGTAAAGGCATTCGTAGTTTCTCTTGGGCAAACGATGTTATAGCCATAAGAATAACCGTCTGCGCTTGTATGCCGACAGCACATATGTGTATGAAGCCCAGTGATAATGAGTGTATCGACATGAAGCTCGGTGAGAAGGATTTGGAGATCCGTCTGGAAAAATCCACTATATCTTCTTTTTAAAATGATATAGTCTTCGGGCATAGCTTTTAGTTCGGGAATGATTTCAGCTCCTTTAGTTCCCCGAATTGCATGATTTCCCCAATGCTTGAGCTCATGATCGATGTCTTTTAGATGACTGTCATTGCAATAAATAACTGGCACTCCCTTTTCCCTTGCAGCCTCCAAAAGATTCGCTACTGCTGGGACAATGGCTCTTGCTCTGTCGCACCCAAGAGCTCCAGTCACAAAATCGTTCAACATATCAACAACGATAACTGCATATTTACTCATAAAATTTCCCCCTTTGAAAATTTTTATTAACTAAACTATATATTTTCATATCATATGTGTCAAATATTTCCCAAGCTGTTGAGGAATGTACTAACTTGAAAAACGATCAAACAGAGTAAGACATATAGTCCCTAGTCCCAAAAGCTACATATTGACACAAGTATATAAAGTAGGGTAAAGTCAAAATAACAAATATAAAAAGGTTTTTTGATATGATTAAAAGAAATAAACTCTCATATATCGTGTTGCTAATTCTACTTTTTCTTACTTTATCAATTTTTCTGTCCTCCTGTAACAATAAAATTGTTGATGTTTCTGTGGAATGCGTTCAAAACGTCCGGCCGAAGGACTTTTCTATTGATAACATGCAAGTTATATTCTCCTACAAAGATGGAAGGATAGAAAATTTAAAAGTGACCAGAGATATGATATCGGATGAAGACTATGAAAAGCTTTCTAAACCCGGGCGACATACTATCACGGTTAATTATGAGAAAAATAAGAGTATACAAACAGAAATTAATCTCCTAAAGGCCAGTAACAATGATACTTTTTTTGATACACTTGTTCAAAGTATCCAAAAAGCCGCACCGAAAGACAACATTAATGGTGAGATTGAAGCTTCTGTTTATTACGAGATTACTGGGCAACCCCGAAAAGAATACAGCTTAAAACTCAAATTTACTTTAGATATTGACACTAAACAGGGGGCAGAAAACTATCTTGAACTAGTGATCGAGGAAGATAGAGAAATAATATTTGGAGTTTTTTATAAAGATAACCCCACAGGCCCAAGGCCATATCTTTATGTTAAGGTCGATGGCCCATTTACCAATCTATTATCTGAGACTCAAAATAAATTTTTGAGCGTTTCTACTGACTCATATTTTGGAACAGCATCAGTTCCTGAAAATGATGAATTAATGACTTTTGAAGGTTTCTTAGATTATGTTCTATCAATCGTTGGATATGATCAATTTGTTCCATTGATTGGGATAGGAAAGGATTTGCTTTTTAGCAATGCTGCAATTTCAGAAGATAGTAGTGTGAATACAATAGATTTGGATCTAAAGAAAATTACGGATATGCTCCCAGCCTTAGTAGAAAACCCTGGGGCAGAGGCTATAGCGAGGGACTTTATTGCTTCTATTGGAGGTGACTTTGGTTTGGTCGAAGTTATTTCTGGTCTGGTTACCCCCGCGAAAATAAGATTTAACAGTTTCTACGATGCAGATGGGGCCCTTAAGACATTAGATGTAACAGATAAAGATGGAAATAAGAAAATCGATAATTTATTACAGCTTAATATAGAGGGAATAGCAAATGCGGGGATTAATATTGGAAAAATTTCTGTTTACGTTGATGATACTGCATTTTCCCTTCCTTTAGACAGAGGGATTGAAAATTGGGATGAAGGGGAAGTCTCTTTTGAAAGATGGGTTTTGCAACAGTACAAAGAAATGCTTGGATATGGAATAAAAAGAGATCCTCGGGAGGGAATAGAAGCACATTATGACATTAACTACACTGAGATAGATAATGAGTATAATAAATTGGATGTATATAGACCAAGTTCGAAACAAGGGGAAGTTCTTCCAGTTATCATTAACGTACATGGGGGAGGATGGGTTCATGGGGATAAAGAGAGTGTGGCAAGCTATTGCCAATCTCTGGCGCTTCAAGGATTCGCAGTGGTAAACATAAATTATCATTTAATGCCCTCCGCATATCTTCCGAAGCCAATACAGGACATATTTGATGTTTTTAATTTCGTTATGGATGAGGAAAACGCAGATATTTATGGATTTGACACTAATAATGTGTTTTTGACGGGAGACTCTGCAGGAGGCCATTATGCTATGCTTTCCGCATCAGTATTGTTAGACCCAGAGCTTTCAGAGGTTTATGGAGTAGAATCAGATATCCAATTTAGAGCAATTGGCGTAAATAGTACGGGATTTACTTTCAAAGAAGTATTAAAAATACCCCTACCATTTGCGCACTATTATGTAAATCAGTTTTTCTCGGATGACCTGCCTTACACGGCATATAGAGATGACCCACGATACATTGAGATGGCTAATTCGCTTAACCTGGAAAACAATAGGATTGATTTATTTCCTCCAATGTTTGTATCCTCCGCTCACGGGGATTTGTTCAAAGTTCATTCAGAAAGGTTGGTTGATGAGCTTGAAAAGTATGATATAGAATATATATACGATTTTCGGGAACAAAATGATCCTGCAAACCCTGAAAGATTTTTCCTTGGGCATGACTATAACGTTAATGCACCAGACTGGCCTATTAGCGTTGAAGTTAATAATGCTCTTTGTGCCTTTTTCAAAAACCATATCCAAGAAACGGATTGATTAAGGAAATCGGGAAAAGAGATCTTGGTTATTTGATTAAAAGTAGCATTATATTGTTGTTATACCCTAGAAAACAAGGGGAGCAAAAATAATGAAGAAAAAGTTTATGAGCGTGTTTCTTATCTTGATGAATATAATTTCAATGATATTTTTAAGCTCATGCACAATTACCGATGCCGAGAAAACGAAATATATAGGGCAGTCTATTTCCACGGAAAAGAATTACTATGTCAACAACAGCACTGAAGAAGCAGAAGCCTGGAGCTCTTCAAACACTTTTGATGCACAAATAGATGTTTGTGCATCTTTTGATATATCCAATGCCAAGCACCTTGACGAAAACGGCAAGCCACTTTTTGTTATTGCCAATTTAACCGATATTCATTATAGCCATGACAGGAGCCGCTTATCCCGTACAAATGCGTTAAAATACATCACCAAGTATATCGAACAAACTAATCCTGACCTAATAACTATAACAGGGGATTTGATTTCATATTTTGAAGATAAGGACGAATATCTTACAACCCTATGTTATTTTTTTGATAGTTTTAATATTCCATGGGCGCCCATTCTTGGAAATCACGATGGATTTGAGGCAGATGAAAGGGCTGCCATTTCAGATGTTTTTGTATCCGGAGAATATAACAACGTAATTTTTCGGCGCAATGATCCCGAACTTGGTGTAGGTAATTATATTATTACCATTACAAATGGTTCAGAGATAGTACATTCTATTATGATGCTGGATAGCCATTCTGAACGTATATATCCGGATGGGACCAAAGGCTACGACTATATTTGGGAGCCTCAGTTTGACTGGTATGAATGGGCAGTGGATGGCTTGACCCTTGCAAATGATAATAAGCCTGTACCGATCTCTTGTTTTTTACATATTCCTCCCGTAGAATATATTGCGGCCTTTAAAGGATATCAAGAAGGCATTTACAGTGGGGTAAACGATAACAACGAAGAAATATGTGTTCCAGGACACCTGAATCCCGGGGGCCCATATAATAATGGGTTCTTTGACCATGCTAAATCTTTAGGGACCAAACTGTTTCTTTGCGGACACGACCACACCAATACTTCGTACATAGACTACCAGGATGTAACTCTCGCATATAGCCTATGTGCTAAAGGCAATCGCTTTTGCAACGGAAAAAGAACTGTAGGCACAACTGTGACCTATGACCTAAATGGTGATTTTATACTTAACAGCTATATCTATCGTTTTGGAAAAATAAAATTAATAGATAATCTAGCCTGATATAAGAAAGCAACTGCGTTAGGTCGCACACATCTCCGTATTATTACGCATGATGAACAAATATTTATCAGCTAATATATATTAGATATTGATTTATTTAAATAAGTTGCTATAGTGTAGATATCGTTGTTTTTTATACAGGCGAGAGTAACAAATATGCGGAGATGCGTGTGCAAAAACTCATAAACAAGATAAAAGGTATTTTTGAAGGCACAGTGGAGAGAGATGGGGGACAGGTCCCCCGTAAAGAGTTATTCCGTTACGGGCTTGGAATTGCGGGACAGAATATTTCCTGTGGCGTTAGCCCCTGGATTTTATTTTACAGTAATACCGTTTTGGGAGTATCCATCGGAATTATAGGAACAATTATTACTATCACTCGTGTTTGGGATGCCGTAAACGATCCCTTGATGGGCTCACTTATTGACAGACACCGTTTTAAAAGCAATGAAAAACTGCGTCCATTTTTAAAATATGCTGCACTCGTTGCAGGAATTTCCCTTGCATCTATGTTTTTTTTGGCGTTTTTCTTTAAAAACAACATGATACTTTTTTCTATCAGTATTCTTGTATCATATTTCATTTATGATATGTCATTTACCGTGCAGGACCTTTCCATGTGGGGTATGACCTCTATTATGACACCGGTCTCCACCGAGCGAAGTAAGCTTGCACAGCTGGGAAGAATTTTTGCAACCGTAGGAGGCCTTCTTCCCGGGCTTATACAGCCATTGATGTCGGTCGCATCAGCCATTAATTTTGAATGGAAATACCTGTTTTTGATCATTGCTGTTGTCATGGGCTTCGGAGGAATGCTTCTTTCCACCCTTTCACATTCTGCGAAGGAGCGGGTTCGCACACCTAAACCTGATAAAAACGAAGTAAAACTAAAAGATAATCTGAACCTTCTTTTCAAAAACAAAATGGTTATGCTGATCATGATAGGCAGTATACTAAGCGGTTTATCGATGGGTGTTGGTACGATTTACTTTTTCATTTTCAAAATCGGTATGAAATTTACCCTCCCTTGGGGCATGCAAATAGACAGTATTACGATGGTATTTATTTATGATCTTATAGTCGGGCTACCCGCAACTCTCGCCATGTTGTTTGCGGGGCGAATTAAAAAGCTTTTCGGTAGCTGGAAAAACGTCATGGTCTTTGCATGCATAATACCTATTTTCATGAGAATAATCTGTTATTTTATCAGCTGGGAAGGGTCTAATATCTTTATCGTAATGGCCTTAATGGCACTTGCAGGCATTCCCGCAGGTTTAAACGGCATCGCTATGACATCCCTACTCGGCGACAGCTTAGACTACATGGAATTAAAAACGGGGATGCGTGGAGAGGGTATTACCTTTGCTGCGCAGATATTCAGCAACAAAATAGGTGGTGCTGTTAATACTGGCGTGTTTACTCTAATTATGCTTTTATTAAAGTTCGATACGACACATTTTGAGGAGTATAAAAACGGCCTTGTGACTGAGCTTGCAGGAGCGGCAAACTTTTCTAGGGTCGCTTGGGAGCTCTTTATTCTTGGCCCCATAGTTGGACTATTATTTAACCTTATTCCTCTGTTATGCATTAAATACTCAGAACATCATCGAAACGATGTTGAGCTAAAAGTCCGGGCCCTTCGTGCCGCACGAGAAAGTGCAAACGCACTCTCAGTTGACGATTCAGCAGGTAGTCTTGACGAATAAATATTATTTATCTTTAGGGATTTATCACAGTTTAGTATGTGCGAGTTTTGGAAAAACAAGAACAATACAATATCGCAGAAATAATAAAGGTGCCAACCCCGAATAAACTAAGCTATTCGAACTTGACACCTAATGGCGGAGAGAGTGGGATTTGAACCCACGGTACCCTTATGGGGTACACACGATTTCCAGTCGTGCTCCTTCGGCCCCTCGGACATCTCTCCATATCAAAATGACGTACTTTAGTATATCATAACAGTATATTTTTAACAACTTTTTAATAATACTACTCAATGAAAACGGGATGTCAAAGTCAATTGAGTAAAAATGATGTGTTATTTTGTCTAACCTGATTTGATTGAATTTTTGACAAATGATATAATGAATAGATTGGGATTAGTTGAAAACTAATTAAGAAAGGACAACGCGAAGAAATTGAATGATATAAACTCAAAGTCGGAATCGGAAAAATTGAAGTCAAACGTGGCGGACTCTAAAGAAGAAGTCATAGCTCTTCCTCAAGATACGAACGAAGAAACCTTATCCGAGGTTAAGTATATAGTTAGAAGCAAATACAGCGAGAAGTTCCTATTGAGGTACGCATGGGCAAACACCCTTAGATTTCCAATCGTATTAGTACATATAATGTCCATTCTTGCCTTTATTGGGGCAGGAATTTATTATATTGTAAGCGCGAACATATCCTTTATGGGAATAGCCTTTCCAATTCTTGGTTTGATACTTATTCCCGGGATGCTTTTTATTGCAAATATTAGTGTGGCAAAGACTATGAAGAAGGCATATGAAAAATACGGTATGGTGGGGGATTTTACCGTTGATTTCATTTTTGGGAGCAACATAATTATGCGAAATTCTTCCACAAAGATGGTCAGCATATTCGAATACTCTGATATAAAGAGAATGTTTAGCTCTCTGGGTTTAATTATTATCGAAACCCATAAGGGATATAGAATTCTTTTAGACACAAAAGGTTTCTTGAAGGGAGAAAGGGATGTATTCACAAAGGATATCGTGAAAATCATCAGAAAAAAATAATTTTTTAGTCCATATATAAAGTAAAAAGAGAAATAATCTAAATATTAGCGGGAGAATAATTGTTGGAAATGGAAAAAATATATGATGCATTAATCGGATTCGCGAAAACAATAGGTACAAGCATTTTAGAAGCTGTCGCTGTATTGTTGGTCGGAATAATAATAATCAAGCTTTCAGTACTGATACTAAAGGCTATATTCAGTAAATCGAAAGTTGAGGGGAGCATTGCGTCCTTTACTATTTCAGTAGCCCGAGCTGTACTGACATTATTTTTATTCTTTTTTATAATGGATATTTTCAACGTAGACACAACTTCGGTAATTACCATAGTTGCCGCTTCAGGGTTAGCTATTGGGCTTGCCCTTCAGGATAGTATTTCTAATCTTGCATCGGGGGTAATAATGATGTTCACTAAACCCTTTAAAGAGAACGACTATGTGATGATAGGTGGGGTTGAAGGAACAGTAAAGAAGATTAAAATTACTACAACCGAGCTTTCTTCTGCTGACAACATTGTGATTCGTGTTCCAAATAAAAATGTAGTAGGATCTAATATTAGCAATTTTAGTGAAAGGCCTACAAGGAGAGTAGATATAGCGATTACGGTAGCTCCTACAAGTGATATAGACAAAGTTTTCTCAATCTTGACAGAAACAGCAAAGGATTCTCAATATGTACTTTCAATTCCCGAAAGTAATGCTATGATTTCTTCTCTTACAGAAGCAGGTATAGAGTTTAAAATTAGAATGTGGGTACAAAACTCGGACTACTGGACATTTAGAAATATCTATTTTACCGAAGTGTTGAAAAAAATGCAAAAAGAGGGTATTGTACTTGCAAGAAGAACACTCGAATTGTCGGGCAACGATGAAGAAAGGAGGGCAAAATAATGGGAAAATTATTCATTATGGCGATACCTCCCGAACTAATAGATGTATGGTGGGTTTATCACATTATACTTGGCGGAATAATTGCTGTAAGTTTGGTGATATTAAGTTTTTTCAAAAAAAGAAGCCCTGAAAAAGAGGGTAGCAAACTCTCAAAAAGAGCAGAGAACTATCTTGAAAGAGTATCTGTTGGGAAAATCAGATCCATTATCAAGATAAAAACCGCAAAAAATCTATTATCTTCTGCTCAGTATTATTTTAAAGAAGCTGTTAAAGAGAAGGAAATATATCAGCTAAGGCTGAAAATTGATGCTATTGAAGATTTGTTGCCCGAACTAGATATGCTTTCTGCCGAAGAAAATAAAGATGAGTTTAATACACATTTATGTGAGGTAATAAACAAGTTAAAAAGCATCAACAAATAGAAAAACACCCTTTTAGAGGGTGTTTTATATAGCATTTTTCAGATTATAGAGTGTTATAAATAATATATTGTTGTTGAGACTCTTATAAGTACTATTGCTAGTTATTAGGAGATGAACTTATTCCTCCCAACTGGAATCTTCCTTTATGAATTTTCTCAAATAGTTTTCTACAGATAGAAGCATATCTTTAACACGTTTTTCATCTTCGTCATTTCCTTTGAACCCAACCGAGAAAGTAATCTCACCATTGAATGTGGTCAAAGCCAACTGTATAAATGGCTTGTATTTGATTGCTCCAGAGAACCACGCATCTATTGCTTTTACCCCACCCTCAAGCACATAATTTTTGGGATTAATCGGGCCAATATTTGACATTCCAATTAAAGGATTCTGGTATCCAAGTTTTATCGCCATCTCAGCAAATCTTTGGGGAAGGATTCCATAAGCAAGTTTTAAAAGTGGGAGGGAATACAATCCGTTATGTTCATCGTTTTTTGCTGTTTCTAGAGATTTCATTACTTTAATAATGGTTCGAGTCATGTCATCAGCAGGCTCTTTCTTTACGGTACAAGGCATAAATCCCGTCATGTTAGTAAGACCCATAGTATCTTTTTCAAGCATGTATTTTCTAAGATTAATCATTGAGGGGATAGTTATAGAATTATCTGCTTCAGGATCAATTTCACATATATCGAATAGAGTTCTGAAGAATGCTGCAAGAAAAACATCATTCATTTTTGCATCCATTTGTTTTGCTTTTTCTTTTGCAGCATTAAAAATCTCGCCGGATACTTTATGTAGAATTAATCTGGGACGATCAAGCTCACCTTCTTCAGTATAGGGGAAAGTTGTCTTTCCTTTCACTTCACTTACGTTTTTGAAGAGGGTTTTGGCTTTTACCTTTTCTGCAAAGGGCATATCTTTATATACTTGATCTGCGGCTCTTGTTCCCTGTTTTATATCTATATTTAGCACGCCGGTCTTTTTGTAGTTATTATAATTTTCAACTACTTTTTGTGTGAAATAGAAGAGATCTCCACCGTCAAAACACATATGATTTGAAAGCATTACAAGAATATCCTTTCCTTCACTTCGAATAACCCTGACTTTTAATTGCAATTTATCTGATGAGATAATAGGGGTAGAGATAAAATTATTGAGATAGTCTTCCGGATCGGCGGTTTCAACTAATTGGAAGAAGTCATCCAGAGTATATTTACGGTTAACCTTCCAAAAGGGCTTAACGAATCTATCCATGAAAGTTGAATGCAAAACTGGCACTTTAGCCAGTATGCCCATATATACTTCACCAAGGGCTTTTTCATCTATTTGTCCGTCAAAATAAAAAACTGAGTGGACCGTACAATCATAATAATTTCTAAAGAGATATTGCATCTTATCCCACATTTCTGCTTTAAGTCTTGCCATTTTATCCTCCTGAATACTGTTTATACAATATATACGTTTTGAATTAAGAAAGGTTGGAAAAAATTTTATCTAAATATTAGCACAAAGAAGGAAATAACAAAAGAATTAAGAATACTTAGGGGTGATAATGGCGAAAAATACAAATCCATAAAAGTTTAGAGTATAAAGAAAGAAATGATTCTTCCTTTAGGGTCCCTTAGGTTGACAAAAAGTGGGGTAATACATACAATAAAAGTATATTTTATTCAATATAGCGAGAACACCTGTGACTTTAGTCATGGGATGAATTGCCAACGATTAATTACATATTTCAATTAAAAACACACTAAAAACCCACAAGCCGTTTAATAAGTATCAAAACATATGATAAACTACAAATAAGGAGTTGAAAAATATGGCGGAAATATATCGTTGTAGGGGGTTATGTATATTCCATTCAATATCATATTGTTTGGTGCGTAAAATATAGACATAAAGATTTGAAAATGAATTAAAAAAATTATGGAAAACCCCTCATATTTCATAGCTACTGTTTCAGAAAATACAGAAGAACAAATTAAAAAGTATATAGAAAGTCAAAAAGAAAAATAAAGAATGGAAAAAGCCTACAAATTTAGAATATATCCT
>MWEH01000130.1 GCA_002070965.1 Firmicutes bacterium ADurb.Bin080
ATGATAAAATTGTTCTACAGATTGATTCGTATTTTGCAAGTAGTCAATTATGTAGCGTATGTGGGTATAAAAATGAAGGAGTTAAAAAGTTGTCTATCAGAAAATGGGAATGTCCTGAATGCCACACTATTCACGGAAGAGATGATAATGCAGCTATGAACATATTAAATGAGGGGCTTAGATTATTGAGTACTTAAAGAAAACAGAATACTACTGTAGGGACTACAGGAAGTTACGCCTATGGAGATGGAGAATACGAAGTCTATGAAGTAGGAATCTCGACACTTTAGTGATGAGAAGTTCAAAACAAATAAGATATATAATTCACGTAAATAATATATTTAGGAAAGGAGACGGTTTATGAAAATTAAAAAAAGTACATTTTTCAAGGATTTCAAAGCTTTTGCCACAAAAGGGAACGTACTAGACCTAGCGGTTGCAGTGATAATCGGGGCGGCATTTGGGAAAATTATCACAAGCTTGGTTGCAGATATGTTAATGCCTATTGTTGGTTTGATTGGAGGGGGAGTCAGCATTGCTGATCTAAAATGGGTTATTACCCCTGCAGAGATAGACGCAGTGACCGGAGCAGTGATAAAGGCTGAGGCAGCACTTAGGTATGGTAATTTTATTCAAACCATTATTGATTTTCTAATCATAGCATTGTCGATATTTACCTTACTTAGAGTACTTATGAAGGCCAAAGAAGCAGCAGAAAAAGCAGCAAACCTTTTAAAGCATAAAAATGAAGAACAACCCGAAGAAATTACAAAGCCGGAAGAGGTAGTTGTAGCTCCGCAACCAGTTGTTGAAGAAAAAACACCCGTTGAAACTGACAAAGTTACGGACTTGCTTACTGAGATTAGAGATTTACTTAAGAAATAGATTAGGCATACTTGTTTTGAAACAGCTCCTACAATAGGGGCTGTTTTTTTGTTGCATAAAAATTATTGAATTAATTAACAATTAGTAAAATTATTTCTTCAAAATCAAATCGTTATACAATCCTCTTTAAACTATTGATTTAATTAACAAAAAGCAAGATTATTACTTCAAAATCAAATCCTTATAATATCCATTTTTTTAGTGGCTGGGAAGGGTTTTTCAATAAAGGATAATGCAATCATTTTTCTCTTTCGCGCGCATTATAATGACTTTTGTTCCATTTTTTGATATGATTACAAAATATAGGATAATGTGTTTGATTTCGAAAGACAAAAGATTCAGGAAAATTAGGTATTTTTTGCACATTAAGGATTATTGTAAAAAAAGAAAGTTTTTCAAAAAGAAGAGGAACAAATGATAGAAGAAACTTTGAAAAAGATCATAGAAGCGGAAAAAGAAGCTGAAGAAATAACTAGAAAAGCACTGGAAGACGCAAAAAACACGGTTTCTCATGCGGATGAAGAGGCGACTAGAGTAAGAAATGATGCTAGAGAAAAGGTTAAGAGAGAGAGAAAACAAGTTGTTTTGCAGGCAAATATTGATGGAGAAAAAGAATATTCACAAATTTTAGCTAAAGGTGAATTAGAGTGTTCGGAGCTTAAAAAAACAACATCTATAAAGAAAGCGGCGATGAATATTTCAAAGTTAGTCTATGAAAAGTATAAAGAGAACTGATAACACTTGCATAAGGGATAGGATAGAATGTCAATAGTAGCAATGAAAAAGATGAGCATAATCGCTCACTCAAGTGAAGAATCCAGATTAATGAAGGTATTTTTGAAAGCTGGATGCGTGGAAATTAGTGCTACAAACCTCACAGAAATCACCTCTTATCCCAACTTAAAGCAAAGAAGGGAAGAAATGGATTTGAAACTCATGAAGGTGAGTTTTGCGTTATCTTTTCTAAAAGAAACACTTAACAGGCAAAGAATTCTTGAAAAAAAGAATAAGGAAAAGGATCAAGACGAAAAAAAAGATCTATTGAAAGTTTCTTTCAAAAGAGAAAATAAACTGGTTTCATTGGAGGAATACGAGGACATAGCTAAGGATGAAATTGAGCTGTTTTCTTACATTTCCGAAATAGAACATATTAATGCCTCAATGATTGACATTAAAAGTGAAAAAGCCAGGAACCTCGCATTGATTGATCAGCTTTCTCCGTATATCGACACTGAAATAAAGTTTTCCGAAATAAAGGATACAAAAAATGTAGTTTTCTTTTTTGGGCATATTCCGGTAGCAAGAGCAGAGGGATTAATTACAAAGCTTAAAGACAAAGCCTTTATAAATATTTATCCTGGTGAGAAATATCAGGCTCTTTTCATATCTTCTCACAGAGATTCTGAAAGCGAAATTAGGTCCATTTTGAGTGAAAACGAGTTTTCGAAATGCGGTTTTAATTTCGAAAGTACAGCCCGTCAAAAAATTTCCGAGATTAATGCAAATAATTTGAGTTTGGATGCTCGAAAAGATTCACTATGGGCGGAAGGGATTCATCTTCTTAGCGTGGCAAATAGAATGAAGCTCCTTTATGATTATTATTTGATAGAAATTGCAAAAATTGAATGTCTTTCGAAGAGCCCGGGAACAAAGAGAATTTTTATTATGGAAGGATGGGTCCCTGCCGATCGTTCAGAAGAAATTAGAAGAGATGTTTCCGAAAAATGTAAAAGGACTGAGATTTTTTTCAGAGATCCACTTGAAACCGAAAATCCACCTACACTTACCTCAAATGGCTCATTTGTAAAACCATTCACTGGGATAACAGATAATTTTGGAAAGCCAAATTACAGGGAGAGAGACCCGAATCTCTTTGTAGCTTTGTTTTATTTTCTAATTTTTGGAATTATGATGGGAGATGCCGGGTATGGATTACTGATTACTATCGCATGTTTTGTAATGGTCAAGGTTTTAAAACCTGTAAAAGACAGCGGTAAAATGCTCTTAATGTTTGGGATTTGTGGAATAAGTACTATTATTTGGGGTATAGCGTTTGGAAGCTGGTTTGGAATAGAACCAACAAAATCATTCCTAAGATATTTAACCTGGTTTAATCCCATGAATGAGCCATTATTATTATTTGTGCTATCTTTGGGTGTGGGCATGCTGCAAATTGGGACTGGATTTGCTTTGAAAGGAGTTGCGGAGATAAAAGCCGGGAAGGTTCTTTTGGGAATCCTTAATAATTTTAGCTGGGTGGTTATTTTTATTGGTTTATTTTGTCTTTTCCCTAACGCAATGACTTTTTTAGGGGCGCTAAGGCTTGACCCGATTCCTACTTGGTTTTCTGTTGCGGGACAAGTAGGTACTTATATATCTTTGGCCGGGTTCGGAATGTTGGTATTTGGCGGAGTTGTAGGAAAAAAGAATCCTCTAAAAATGATTACCGGGGCTTTCGGTAAAGTATATGGAAGTATTAATGTAATAAGCGATATATTAAGCTATTCAAGGCTATTTGGTTTGGGCTTGACAACAGGAGTAATCGGATATGCAATTAACATTCTTGGAACAATAATCGTAGATATTTTCTTCAAAGGATTATGGATTGGATGGTTAGTGGCTGTGCCAATATTACTTGTAGGGCATACTTTTAATCTTGCAATAAATTTGCTTGGCGCTTATGTGCATAACTCAAGGCTACAATACGTGGAATTCTTTGGAAGATTTTATGAGGGAAGCGGGCATGCTTTCATTCCATTAGGTTCAAAGACCAAGTATTCATATCTTGATAATTGACAATAACGAAATCTTGCTTGAAAAGCGAAGAAATATAAAATAAGAATTCCCTTTTTAGGGGTAAATATAACAACATATAACCAGTTAAGGAGGTTCAATATGGAATTATTAGGAACAGTGCTTGCAGTTTTAGGAATAGGGTTAGCAGTAATTCTAAGTGGCGTGGGATCGGCAATAGGTGTCGGACGAGCAGGACAGGCTGCGGCGGGTGTTACGGCCGAAGACCCGGATAAGTTTATGAAGTGTTTGCTTCTTCAGCTTCTTCCTGCAACCCAAGGTCTTTATGGATTTATTGTAGGATTCTTGGGCTTGATTAAGATTAACGCTTTGTCTAATCCTGCGTTTGTTGTCGCATCGACTGGAACATTCTTGAGCGTTGGGGGAGGCCTAGGAATGTTAATGGCTTGTTTACCTATCGCTGTTGGAGGGTTAGCCAGTGCGATATATCAGGGGAATGTTGCCGTGAGTTCAATTGGGTTGGTGGCAAAAAGACCGGAAGAAAGCGGAAAGGGTATGTTGCTAACAGTAATGGTTGAAACATATGCATTGTTGGCTTTCTTGGTTAGCTTTTTAGCTGTCTTTATCCCAAGCTGGACATAAAAAGAGGTATTTCGATGAGCGGACTTGACGAGATTATCGATAAGATAATCAAAGATGCTATTAGTAATGCAAACTCGACTTCGGAAGAGGCGAGTGCAAAGGCTTCTGAGATAATTGAGGTTGCCAAAAACGATGCCCGAATTTTTGTCGAGAAAAATATGCATGAATCATATATAGAACGGGAAGACATAATCAAGAGAAAAATTTCTGCTGGTAATCTTGAAACCCGTAAGATGATATTGCAAACCAAACAAGAACTATTATCTGAAGCTTTTCAAGATGCAGTAAAAGAGATTAAATCCAACCCCTCTGACTATAAAAACCTTATTGCACAGATGATTAAACAGACAGAGGAAGGGGATATTGTAGTAATTTCAAAGGAAGATAAAGACATAATCAGTGTAGCTTTTGTAAAGGAAATATTATCTGCTAATAAGATTAAAGCATCTGTCCTTGATACTTACGGGCAATTCTCAGGAGGAATTATTATTAAGGGAAAGCATGCCGATAAGAACATGTCTTTAGAAGTTATACTAAATGAGATAAGGGATGAAAGAGAACCGGAAATTGCAGAAATATTGTTTGGATGAGAAATTTGTCTAAAAAAGATTCTGCCTTTTGTCCAATATATCTTTATCGAAAAGATTAGGAAATGTTAACGCTAAAGAAAAAACGAAAGGAGTCTATTGAAGATATTTAAAAGGCTATAGAACAATGAAAGAAGGATTGATTTTTGCTAACGCAAGAGCGAAGGCAAAAGAACACAATTTAATATCGGAAGAAAGAATAAAGAGGATGATTGAAGCCCCTTCCCTTAACGAAGCAGTTCGAATATTATACGAAATTAATTATGCTGGCGGGATGATAGCGGAGGGAGATGATTTTTATTCTATTCTTGAAGAAGAAAAGAGATTAGTAAACAAGTTTGTTCGAGAAGCCACGCCTAAAGGAATTGGTCTCGAGTGTTTTTTTATAAAAAACGATTATCACAATGCTAAGGTGTTGCTAAAGGAAAAATATGGGAATATTTCGGATGCTAAAGGAATGTTGCTTGGAGATGGCCTGATAGATTTGCATATACTAAACGATATGATCTCCTCAGGCAAATTTGAAGGGTACCCCTTCCTTCAGTATGCCTATGAGAAAATTGATTATGCTTTTTTAAAGGAAGCAGGATCCTCCAGGATAATTGATCTTGAAATTGATAAGGCCATGTATAAAGACATATCATCAAGGCTTAATAAAGGTTCGGATAAATACATAAAAAAGTACTTCTTAGTGTTAATCGATGCTACTAATATTCTTTCCTTCATGAGGACTGTGAAAATTGGAGCTTCATTCAAGTTTTTTGAAGATAATTTTATTGAAGGGGGATCGATTCCAATCGAACGTTTCCCTGTAAACGGTATGGACATCGAGAAGTTATCGAGAGAATTATCTGGGACGGAGTATAAATCTCTTCTTAATAAAGCAAATGGTTATGATTTATCAATGTATGAAACAGCACTCGATAATTATCTCCTGGCTATTTTTTCCGCAATGAAGGCTGATATGTTTAGTGCTGCTCCTATAGTTGGTTATTATCTTGGAAAAATGAATGAAATGAAAGTGATAAGAGTAATACTTGTTTGCATAAAAAATATGGTTGACAAGGACGAGATGAAAAAAAGAATTAGAGAGTTATACGCGTGATATAAATAAGAATTAAAGAGTTATACGCTGGATAAAAAAAAGGAATTAGAGAGTTACACGCTTGATAGAAAAAATCAATATTTAGAAGGTCAACGAATATATGGAAAGAAATTGCAAAATAGCAATGATAGGAGCAAAGGAAAACATACTTCCGTTTAAGGCAGTGGGAGTGCAAGTGTTTCCGGTAAGCCAATATTTCGAAGCGGTCGATCTCTTAAAAAAGATTGCAAGAGATTTTTCCGTAATTTTTATTACTGAGGACTTAGCTTCTGAGATAAATGAAACCTTAGACAGGTATCGCGCAAAACCCTTTCCAGTTATACTGCCAATACCTGGAGCAACGGGCAGTACAGGTTATGGGATGAAGAACATTTCGCATAATGTGGAAAAAGCTATCGGAGTAGATATATTAAACATAAAGTAGATTTATTGTTACCTTTTTGTAGGAGAGAGAATGAAAGAAACAACAGGAAAAGTAATTAAGGTCAGTGGCCCACTTATTGTCGCCGGAGGAATGGCAGATTCTAAGATGTTTGATGTAGTAAGGGTTTCTGAGGAGCATTTGATCGGAGAAATAATTGAACTTAGAGGAGATAAAGCCTCTATTCAGGTTTATGAAGAAACAGGGGGAATAGGCCCTGGAGAATCTGTATATTCAACAGGCCATCCATTAAGCGTTGAACTTGGACCTGGGTTAATTGAGTCAATTTACGATGGAATTCAAAGGCCACTTGAGGTAATTAGAGATGCGAGTGGAGATCGTATTGCGCGAGGAGTTGAGGCAAAAGCTTTGAGCCGGGAAAAGAAATGGAAGTTTATTCCCACAGTTAAAAAGGGAGACATGATTATTCCGGGAGATGAGATAGGGTTTGTCCAAGAGAACAATATAATAAGACATTCTATTATGGTTCCTCTCGGTTTGAAAGGAGAAGTTTCTCAGATATCAGAGGGGGAATATACGATTGAAGACAACATCTGCGAGGTAAAAACAGGGAAGGGCATTGAGAAAATTACAATGCTTCAAAAGTGTCCTGTTAGAAAATCAAGGCCATATATTGAGAAGATATCTCCGTCAATTCCTTTGGTCACAGGACAGAGAGTAATTGATACATTTTTCCCCATTGCAAAAGGAGGGGTAGCCTGTGTACCGGGGCCATTTGGATCAGGAAAGACAGTTGTTCAACACCAGCTTGCGAAATGGGCGGATGCGGATATTATTGTCTATGTTGGTTGTGGAGAACGCGGTAACGAAATGACAGATGTCCTTAATGAATTTCCTAAGTTGAAAGACCCTCGCTCGGGTGAAGCCCTTATGAAGAGAACCGTGCTTATTGCGAATACTTCAGATATGCCTGTTGCCGCAAGGGAAGCAAGTATTTATACGGGAATAACCATAGCAGAGTATTTCAGAGATATGGGATATAACGTAGCAATTATGGCAGATAGCACATCAAGATGGGCTGAAGCGTTAAGAGAGATGAGCGGGAGACTGGAGGAAATGCCAGGTGAGGAAGGGTACCCCGCATATCTATCCAGCAGATTAGCAGAGTTTTATGAAAGGGCGGGTATTGTAAAGGTTTTGGGTAGTAAGAACAGAATCGGAAGTGTTACTGCTATAGGTGCTGTAAGCCCTCCAGGAGGAGACTTGTCCGAACCAGTCACGCAAGCTACTTTAAGAATAGTCAAGGTTTTCTGGGGTTTATCTTCTTCTCTTGCATATAGGAGACATTTCCCGGCAGTTGATTGGCTCCAAAGTTACTCCCTTTACACCGAGAAACTTGCAGATTGGGATACAGAAGAAATTGGACCTGAATGGAATAGCTTAAGAAAATACTGTATGAGAATTCTCCAGGAGGAATCAGGTCTTGAAGAAATTGTTAGGCTTGTTGGAATAGATGCTCTTGGCGAAAGAGAAAGACTTACTTTGGAAACAGCAAAGAGTATCAGAGAGGACTTTTTACATCAGAATGCATATCATGAAATTGATACTTATGCATCCCTTAAAAAACAGTTAAGGATGCTTAAATTAATAGTTTTATTCCATGACCTTGGATTGGACGCATTGAACAAAAATGTGGATGTAGATGATATTATAGCGCTTCCAGTAAGGGAAAAAATTGGCAGGGCAAAATATACTGCAGAGAAAAATTTAGATACATTTGATATTATCGAGACTGAAATAAAGAAAGAATATTCGGATCTTTTAGGATAGGAGAAAGGGATGCTTAAAGAGTATAAAACAATAAAAGAAGTAGTCGGACCATTGATGCTAGTTGAAGGTGTTGAGGGTGTAAAATACGATGAACTTGTTGCAATTGAGCAGGAAAATGGGGAAACACGGAATGGGAAAGTCTTAGAGATTAATGGCGATCGTGCTCTGGTTCAGTTATTTGGAGGCTCTGCGGGGCTTCAAATTTCTACATCAAAGGCCAGATTCCTTGGTAAAAGATTAGAAATTGCAGTCAGCGAAGATATGCTGGGAAGAGTGTTTGATGGAATGGGGAATCCAAGAGATAAAGGTTCGCCAGTCATCCCTAAGAAACGTATCAATGTTAACGGCAATCCGATTAACCCTGTTGCCAGAAACTATCCGGATGAGTTCATTCAAACGGGAATAAGTGCAATAGACGGTTTAAATACTCTTGTAAGAGGTCAAAAACTTCCTGTCTTTAGCGCATCGGGTTTACCACATGCTGAATTAGCCGCTCAGATTGCAAGACAGGCGAAAGTTTTGAATAATGAAAGTAAATTTGCTGTCGTTTTTGCAGGTATAGGGATCACATTTGAAGAAGCGGATTTTTTCATAACAGATTTCAGAAAAACAGGAGCAATAGAAAGAGCTGTTTTGTTTATGAATCTCGCAAATGACCCTGCTATAGAACGTATTGCTACACCCCGAATGGCACTTACAACTGCAGAATATTTAGCTTTCGAATGTGGAATGCATGTGCTTGTAATAATGACTGATATAACAAACTACTGCGAGGCCTTAAGGGAAGTAAGCGCGGCAAGAAAAGAAGTGCCTGGGAGAAGGGGATACCCAGGGTATTTATATACAGACCTTGCAACAATTTACGAAAGAGCAGGTAGGATAATTGGAAAAGAAGGGAGTATAACACAAATCCCAATACTAACCATGCCTGAGGATGATAAAACTCATCCAATCCCTGACTTAACGGGATATATTACAGAAGGGCAAATAATTCTCAGCCGAGAGTTATACAAAAAAGGGTATTCTCCCCCCATTGATGTTCTTCCCTCCCTTTCAAGGCTAAAAGATAAAGGTATAGGAAAGGGAAAGACCAGAATTGACCACGCTGACACTATGAATCAGCTGTTTAGCGCTTACGCAAGGGGAAAAGAAGCTAAAGAATTAAGCATTATCCTCGGGGAAGCAGCCTTAAGCGAAGTTGACAGAAAGTTTGCGAATTTTGCAGATGAATTTGAAAAACAATACGTTAATCAAAGCTTCATTACTAACAGAAGCATAGAAGAAACTATTGAACTAGGATGGAATCTCTTAAGACTGTTACCTAGAAATGAACTGAAGAGAATTAGAGACGAGTTCTTAGATGAGCATTACAAGGTATAGAAGGTTACTCTGATGGCAAGATTAAATGTTAACCCAACAAGAATGGAGCTGAGGAGGTTAAAGACTCGGCTTAAGACAGCTGTAAGGGGCCACAAATTATTAAAAGATAAAGCAGACGAAACAATAAGGCAGTTTATGCTTTATATTAAAGAGAATAAAAGTCTGAGGGAAGAGATGGAAAAGGAAGTTTCTTCGGTCATGAAGTCATTTCTTCTTGCAAGCGCAGTGACCTCACCTGAGGCCATGGAAGAAGCTGTCTCCATGCCAGGCTTCTCGATAGATCTGGAGATAGCTACTAAGAACGTAATGAGCGTTCCTGTCCCAGTAATTTCAATAATTCCGACCGAAAAAACAGAACTTTATCCCTATTCCTTTGCCAGTGTAAGCAGCGAGTTGGATATGAGTATTAACAATCTGAGTGATATTTTGGTTAAACTCGTTAAACTTGCAGAGATAGAGAAAACGTGCAATATGTTAGCAGATGAAATCGAGAAAAACCGTAGAAGAGTGAACGCACTTGAATATGTTATGATCCCCCAACTACAAGAGACAATAAAGTACATCACTATGAAGCTAGACGAAAATGAGAGGGGAAATATTACTAGATTGATGAAAGTGAAACAAATGATTGAGTCCTCTGCAGAAATACACTAGTGCTGTTTTTTTGTTTAGAATAATTTTTTGTTAGCTTTAAGTAAAATGAAAAGAATATTCACTTTTTTAAAACCATTTCATTTTTTAATAATCTAACTATCAAAAGCTAGGTTTGCTTAGTGTTTCGGGATATTGCAAACTTAACTTAAGGCATATATAATATATTTAATTACGCGCTTGAGCGCAATAAGGAGAAAGATATGACAATTTGGCATGACGTAAGCGCTGACAGGATTACCCCTGATGATTTTTTAGCAGTTATAGAGATTTCGAAAGGAAGCAAAAACAAATATGAGCTTGATAAGCAATCAGGACTTCTTATTTTAGACAGGGTTCTTTATACATCAACACATTATCCGGCTAATTATGGCTTTATTCCAAGGACATATGCAGATGATAATGATCCTTTGGATGTATTGGTTCTTTCAAGCGAAAGCATCAGACCTTTAGCCCTTTGCAGGTGCTACCCCATAGGAATGATTACTATGCTTGACGATGGATACAACGATTGCAAAATAATTGCTATTCCATTTAAGGAACCTAGTTGGAGTGATTATACGGATGTATCTGAACTTCCCAAACATATAATGGAGGAAATCTGCCATTTCTTTACTATTTACAAAACTCTTGAGGGGAAGGAAACGGCGGTTGTAAAGGTTGAGAATGCCGAGGTTGCAAGACAGACTATCATAGATAACATGGCTGCATATAGAAAAAAGTTTCTCCCATCCTCTCCTGGAAGATAAAAATATATAAATATCACTTCTTGTTCAATCCAACTTCATACTGTTGTTATAATATAAATAAAGAATAATACTATACGGAAGTGAAAATTGTACGATAAAAAAAGAAAATATACATATGGAAATGCCCAAAAGCTTACTTATGAGGCGAGATCTAGAATTCCAAGCAGGGTTATTCCAGTCAAACCTCGTATACCGATATATGCAATCGTTGTAATAATGGTTCTTGTAGTTGGTGGGATGGTGGGAGCTGGCTTTCTTGGAGCAAAGATTGCATTTGACAGGGCTCAGATCCAAAGTGAAACAACCGTCATTTTAACCGACCCTATCGAGTATGGTACTCCGATGGGTACTGTGGGACAGAGGATGTCCAAGGCGGAGGTATATAGCGCAGTATCTTCCTCAATTGTAAAAATTTCAACAGGCTCAGCGAAAACTGAAACCATTGGAGGAATACAAACTTGTAGCGGAGTAGGTAGTGGGGTGATTATCAGCTCCACAGGAGACATTCTTACAAACTATCACGTAGTCGAAGGGGCGACAAGTATTACGGTTACTCTTAACAATGGATCTGAGTACACCGTCCAAACGGTTAAAGGAGATGCGCTTACCGACATTGCTGTTTTGAATATCGGAGTGGATACACCGAGTATGATGGCAGTTGTAGCGGACACATCTGCAGTCCATATGGCCGATGAAGTAGTCTTACTTGGATATCCCCAGAACAGTGAAGATTCGATAATATCCGAAGGAATTATTTCAGCGATTGATAAATCTGTTGTTGTGGATGGGATAGATATGAATCTCCTTCAAACGACTGCAAGCGTAAATCCAGGTAATTCAGGCGGAGGATTATTCAATCTGTACGGTGTCCTAGTGGGTGTTGTGAATGCAAAAGGAACGGGAGAAAACATTGAAAATGTGGGATACGCAATCCCTGCAAATCTTTGCCTGGAGATTGCGACACAATTAATTGAACAAAGTTATGTTACGGGCAGAGTGGATACGAATATTGTTGAATTCAACGAGGTAGTTAAGGTTTCGCCGACTAGGCCGTGGGTAGGGTTATATGTTGCAAGAGATAATACTGGCAAGGGAAGCTTTATATCGTCCGATTATGTTAAATCTGTTTCTGGCCAGACTGTACTGACTAGAGAAGCTTGGAATAAAGTTTTGAACCAATACTTAGTAGGTGATACTCTTGATGTGGTGTATATAAGAGACAATATTGAATACACCGGGAAATTAACACTTGTCCAAAAGAGATACTGCGATAGTTAATCTCTTTCAAAATAAATCGCCGGAAGTAGCCGGTACATTTTAGGAGGGAAAAATGTATAAGGTTTTAATAGTTGACGATGAATCAAAGATCAGGGAAATTGTTGCAAAATACTGCAATCTGGAAGGATTTACTTCAGCTGAGGCTGCAGACGGTTTTCAAGCTATTGAGAAAGTCAGAGAGGGAAGTTTCGACATTGTTATTATGGATGTAATGATGCCCGAATTAGATGGGTTTTCAGCCGTTAGAGAAATTCGGAAATTTTCTACTGTCCCAATCATTATGCTTTCTGCAAGAACAGAAACTTATGATAAGATTAACGCTTTCGAAATCGGCATTGATGATTATATGATCAAGCCATTTTCCCCTAAAGAATTGATGCTAAGGATTAAAGCAGTAATGCAAAGATCGACATCCGGGGGAATTCAAAAAGAGGTTTTTGAATTAGGAAAATTAAAAATAGATTTTTCCGCTCACATCGTGTATATCGCTGGAGAAAGAATTGATTTATCTCCAAAAGAGTATGACTTACTTTCTTTCTTAGTAAGAAATAAAGGTATTGCACTAACTCGTGAGAAACTTCTCAGCGAGGTTTGGGGATATGATTTTTACGGAGATGACCGTACTCTCGACACTCATATTAAGTTATTGCGAAAAAGTCTGGGTGAATGCTACGAAATGATTGTAACAGTCAGGGGAGTAGGATATCGCTTTGAAGGATAAGGAAAACACCATTAAAAAAAGACAGCTTTCCGTATCCGGAAAGATTTTTTGGGTGATACTGCTTTTTACCGTGGTACTCCTTGCTTTTAATTGGGCAATAGAGTTTTTGTTTTTGGATACTTTTTATGAAGCCACGGAAAAAATAACAATTCGGAAAAATGTCGATTTAATTGCGAATAATATTGATTCTCAAACAGATGTCCCAGCCCTTGTTAACAGGATTGCGCATACAGAGGATATATGTATAATTGTGGCGGAAACTACGAGTTTTAATAAAATTGTGGATGAACATCTTTGGACTGGATGTGAGGTGCACACTCGAGCTATTAACGAATACTATGATCTGGCGCGCTTAGAAGCAGGAATGGATTACTCAGAAGAGACCGAAGGGAGATTTCCGGATTCCAACTATTCTCCGTCTGATTATTCAGGAAATGTTCCTACTCAAGATGCCACTCCCAGAAGTTCTTATACTTATGCAAAAATTGTTAAGGATTCGAGTAACGTTCAATACATTATTATCGCAGAAGGGGCAATTACTCCCGTTCCTACCGCTAGAAGAACACTTGCTTATCAACTAGCAACAGCTTCGTTTGCTTTCTTGATTATATCCTTTTTCGCAACAGCCATGCTTTCAAAAACTATTGCATCCCCCATTATAGCTCTTAATGAAGCGGCTAAGGACATTCCAAAGGGTGACGTTGATTTTGATTTAGTAAAAAGTGGGTATTTGGAAATTGAGGAGCTGAAAGAAACGTTGAATTATGCCTCTCTTGAGCTTAATAAATTGGAAGGGTACAGAAGAGAGTTGGTTGCTAATGTATCCCATGATTTAAGAACGCCTCTTGCCCTCATTAAAGGTTATAGCGAAATGATGAAAGATATACCTTCCGAGGCTAATCCCGAGAACCTTCAAGTAGTAATTGATGAGGCTTCAAGATTGGCTGGGCTAGTGAATGATATGTTGGACCTTTCTGGACTACAAGATGGAGGGACAAAACTTAGGCTTAAGGCATTCGATTTGGTAAAAGTACTGGATGAGATGCTCATTAGACATGGAAAACTGTTAATGGCACAAGGGTTTACTCTTGAATGGATACATGAAGACAAAGCGTTTGTTTATGCTGATGAAATGAAGATAGTTCAGGTTATTTATAACCTTATAAATAATGCGGTTAATTATTCGGGAGAGGATAGAAAAGTTGTTGTAAAACAGATTACTAATGGCATCAATATTCGTATTGAGGTGACTGATAATGGGGAAGGGGTCGATGTTGATATACTACCACACATATGGGATAGATATTACAAATCGGACAAATCACACAAGAGAGCGGTTGTAGGAACTGGGCTCGGACTTTCGATTGTTAAGTCTGTGATGAATATGCATCCTGGTGGAGTCTACGGTGTAATCACATCGAAGGGGCAAGGAAGTACATTCTATATCGAGCTTCCAAAACTAGACCCAGAAACAATGGATTTTGAAAATGATTTTCCGGAAAGTATTGAAGGTTGATTTTAGTAAAGATTTAATTTCAGGATATTTTTTAGTTGGTTGAAATTTTTTAGAAGGTTGCTTTTAGTGTAGAATTTATTTCAGTTTCAAAATATTTCTATATTGTTGGTTGAAATTTTAGGCTGATTCTTGATTGTATTGAAAAAGGGATAAAAAAAAGGAAGAGCCCACTTGCGTGCTCTTCTATTTATTTGTGGAGGAGGGATTGAGAAATTTTATTAAAATGTGGTTTTTGGTTAACTTACTTAGTAAGCTTTCATTTTAACCAGCAAGTGGTGCCTCGTGATACTTTTATGTATGGGGGACAAAATTGTATCACTTAGGTTGATTATATAATAGCAAGTCAATATGAAATTGCTAGGGCTGTTAATTGAAAATTTAGTGAAACTTCAATTTTGCAGAAAGGAAGGATATATTTTAGTAATAGATCTAATTTTTAGATTAAGTTGGGTTGAAAAAAAAGGATATTTAAGTAAGTGATTTAATTTTTTGATAAAGTTCGGTTGCTGAATGAACGTAATTTTCGGGGTTCAAGGAGAGTAATTCATTTTCAGGGGAAAAACCATATAAGCAGGTGATACCCGTTATACCTGCGCCTATATAGGTTTTATAATCAATCTCACTATCTCCGATAAAGATGCATTCTTCTTTGGTTGAAGATAGTTCTTTTAAAGCAAGTAGTACCATATCGGGAGCCGGCTTTCTGGGAATAATCTTATTTTCGCCAATAACGTAGTCAAATTGACCTGGAAAGAAATGTTCAACTATTATGAGTGCAGCAGAGTGTCTTTTATTTGTTACTACGCCTAATTTGTATCCATCTTCCTTGAGCTTTGTAATTAGTTCCACCACTCCTTCATATGGCTGTGTCTTACATGTAAGGTGTGATAAATAATACTCAATAAAATAGCTCCCAGCAATTTTTCTGTCGGTCTGGTTGTTTTCTCCTAAGGCACATCCGACTAAACTTACTACCCCATCCCCGATGAATCTCCGCATTTTGTAATCAGGAACGCTTGGGTTTCCAGTCATTTTCATTGCATAGTTTGTCGCATCTGCAAGGTCGTCAAAAGTATTAACAAGTGTTCCGTCCAAATCAAATAGAATAGTGTTTTTCATAATACTCCTTGATAAAAACCTACGATCTAATTTTTGATAAATCTTTTACCACCTCAGCTGCCAGTAAAAGTCCGGCAACAGAAGGGACAAATGACACGCTTCCGGGAATAACCTTCCCACTTTTTTCATCTTTTATGAAGTCTACTTTAATAGGCTCTTCTTTACTATACACAACCTTTAGATTGTTTATGCCAAGGTTCTTAAGCTCTTTTCGCATAACTCTGGATAAAGGACATACAGATGTTTTTGTGATGTTTGCAACTTCCAACATCTCAGGGTTTAATTTATTTCCGGTTCCCATACAGGATATTATTGGTACCATTACTGCTTTAGCTTTGGAAATCAGCTCTAACTTTGAAGTAACTGTATCAATCGCATCTACAATATAATCGTAGTTTGATAGACGATATTCAGAAGAATTTTCAGGCCCATAAAAAACTTTATGTTCTGAAACTATACACTCAGGATTTATCTTATGTATTCTCTCCCTTGCAACTGTAACCTTATTCTTGCCTATATTATCGGAAAGGGCTATTAGTTGTCGGTTAATATTTGAAGGAGAAATAACATCAGGATCGAATAAATCAATATGTCCTATTCCGGTTCGTGCAAGAGCTTCTACTGCAAAGCTTCCTACACCACCTATTCCGAAAACTGCAACTCTGCAATCCTTAAGTTTAGCAATTCCCTCTTTTCCTAATAACATTTCGCTTCTAGATAAGTCCATTTATCACCTCATTCTAGTATTAATTATACAGGGAAACATTCTATTTCGCCAAAACAATATCTAACATTTTGTAAATTGGGTTGATTTGTCCAACGGTAATAATGATTGATGAAAAATATTCGAAAATATAGCTTAATAGGGCTTAAGAATAAAAACAAAAATATTTCTTCATGCTGATAACATTACGGTAAGAGCAAATAAGTTCTGAGCCACATAATAGGTTATAAGTACAATATATATAAGTGGTTTATGAGTTCCGTTATATGCAAACTCCTTCAAAACCAGGCATGAATCGGAAATAGTGAAAAGAATGGCCGCTATCAGAATCATCAATGATCCAACAGTACCATTTTGTATGTAGAGATTGATACCTGTAATAAGCATTAAAGAAAGCATAAGCGAATATATGTAAACAGGTGTTGTGAATTTTCCAAAATCAATTTTTGCAATTTTTGACATAATAAATAGAAATACTGGAATCGCTCCCACAATAAATAGTAAAAAGTATTCAAATGAATCGACAAGAGAAAGAAAAATTGCAGAAAATAGAATATGACCAACACCAAAGCATATAGCACCAATCACCATGAAGTAATTTCGATATTTTCCAATAACAAGACCATCTACACTAAGAAAAATGTCTCCTAGCATACCTGCAGTCAAAGCAGTCAAAACCATAACCGTATAGGTAGTGTCCTTTCTAGCTTGGAACATGGAAAAAATCGCAGTTGCTAAAAACAGTACTGAAGCAAGAGTTTTTAATGAAGTTCTCGCCATTGGCCGATTCTTCACATTAAAATACCCCGAAAAAACGGCAGATATAAGTGATAATGAAGCAATAATATAAGGCAAAGAACCCAATTCTCTCTCCTTCGTGTAAAAGATAACTAAATACTTTTTGAAAACCCCAAGATATATTTCAATAAGAATTCTTAGTTTTGTTAGTTAGCAACTAACTAAAAGTAATATTTATGTTTAGATGTGTCTTCTTCAATGTTTATTATGCATTGGTTCAAACATATTTTATTCCCCATATAACCTTGAGGATATATTTGAATAGTTCCAGTTTATTTTATAAGAATTCAGCTTATCATTTGGAACATAAATCTTAAATGAAGTGGGCATTTGCGAAGTATTGAAACTATATTGATAAATAGTTGTATTTGCTGCATCCCAGACAATGTCTCCTCTAAAACGAATTGATTCCAGGTTTGTAAGACCAGCAAAAGCATTAGTTTCAATGCTAGTAATATAAAGTGGCAGATAAATATTTCTTATGACGGAATCGATGTTGAAGGCATACGCTTTTATGGTATCTACTACGTAATATCCATAATTTGCAGCGGCATCTGTTTCAGCTTTAACATCTATGGCAATAGGAAGAGTCGGGTCAATTCTTTCATCATATCCTCCCACTAATATATGAAGAGGTTCGGATGCAGAGAAATCCCATTCGCCCGTTTCAGAATCGACCCATTCAATTATGTTTCTTGTGTAGATTTGAAGGGCGGGATCAAGGCAAATCCATTTTTCATAAAAGTTTTGTACTGTTGATAAAGAATATGCTGTGGGTAATAAACCAGCGGGAACTTCGGTTATTACTAAAAATGCATTAATATAATCTTCTATTTTTCCACTAGGAACAACGATGTGGGATTTACATGTATTATCGCTTGATCCACCCCCAAATACGTAAGAGCCAATGTAAGAGGGGGGAGTTAGTCCTTGAAATGTGATAATTGCTCCAGGTGAATCTGAAAAACACTCTCCCGCAATTGAAGAAATGTTTGGTTTAACTGAGTACTCAGGTTTGATCATCCCGGGATAGGCATAAATCAAAGCATTTTCGATATATAGTAATTTGTCCTCTTGTACCTCAGGGTTATTAGTAACAGAATCCTTCAACCATTTAGTTGCATATGCTTGATAGTTTATTAGATAACTGCCAAATGGATAACTACCTATATTCTTTAAACTACTACCTCCGGTTACGGTTTCTAAGTATATACAACCCCAAAAAGCCTGAGTTCCAATATCCTCTACGGATTTTAAATCAATGGCTGAAAGGCCGGAAAGCATAAAAGCCGAGTTATATATTTTTAATAGATTATCTGGCGTGTCAAAAGTTGTTAGGGAGGAGCAAGATTTAAAAGCATTTGGCCCTATTTGTAGAAGAGAGTCTGGGAGAGTCACGGACGATAAGCTAGAGCAATACTCAAACGCAGAAGTATCTATTTGGATTAAAGAAGATCCTGAAACCGAAATAGATTTCAGCTTATCACTTTCATAGAAAGCATATTCTCTTATGTATTCAAGTTCGCCAGCAATTTCTACGGTTTCTAGTTTTGTACAACCGGAAAAAGCATACTTCTTAATCTCTTTATATCCTTCGGGGATAATCAGACTCTTTACATTCGCATTTTCTGAAAAGGCATACTCATTAATTCCATAAACCGGCCGTTCGGCAGAATCAGTCTCAGGAAGAGTAATAGTTTCATAAGGGATAAAACCGTATTTAAGTCCGTCAACAAAAATATTGCCCTCAATAGATATAAAATTAAACTCTGGAACATCAATACCCCATAGTGCAAAAAGAACGGTAGTTTTATTAATGGGTGTGTTTGCAAAATCAAACAGGGTCGTGTATTCAGGGTCTTCGTACCAACCGAAAAGGGTATAGCCAGGTCTTTGATATTGGGAAGAAGGGTCTGAAGAAAACTCCCCAGGATTAACTTTCTGAGCAGGAAAACCTCCCGCTTCAGACACAAAATATACTGTATATTTACTATCTTGTCTTGAAGGAATCAAAGGGCTTGAAGAAGAAGGGAAAACCAGTACTTTCCCATAGGATGTAATCCCTTCCGATTCGACGGTTAAAGTGACCGAACCTTCTCTTAATCCAGTAATTGATTTCCCATCCTCTGCAACAGATACAATAGAGGAGTTAGCACTCCTTATCACATATTCTTTGTTCTCTGGTCTGGTAGTGACAGTAGGATTTACTGTCGTATTTAGATCCAGATAAAGATATATTGTGGAATCGTTAAAATAAACGGTTTTTGTTTTTCCGCATGATGAAAGAATAACTCCGATCATAATAATCGAGATTATAATAAGAAAAGAAATAGAGATTTTAATCTTGTTTATTTTCATGTGATTAGTATATCATGAGGGTTAAGTATATACAACAAAGGCTTAATTACTCTCCCATTCATAATAATTCTATCAAATTGGTATGTATTTGTAATGAAAAAAAAGTGAAAAAGGGCACTTAAAGAGCCCTTTTTCAATTGATTATGAAAGAATATTTTTCTATAATCGAACCTTTTTATTTAGCTCAATCAAACTAATTGCGTTGATTTTTAAAACCTTTCGATCATAAGTAAGCAACCCATTAATCTCATCTTCGACGTCTGTCACTTGAGTGTAAACGGTTGCGGAAAGTCCTTCTGGAATCAAAGGTATGATACTTTCGTTATAAAGTTTAATGTATGCTGCTTCTAAGTCTTGACTGGAGGAAAATTTCCTATAGCCAAAAGCCTTAACTTTATTGAAAACATGTCCTTCTACCTTCAAGCTATATCCTCCAAACTCAGAAAGAATAGTACACCTACTCTCGTTTTTAGGTAATTTAATAGGGACAAAGTAGATATGCATTGATTTAAAATCATTTCCGCCCTGGTCGAGCCAGCCACTTGCATGATCTATGGCTCTTGTTTTGTCAATTTCTTTTACAAAATCATAAGCTTTTAACGCATCAAATTGGCCCCAGCTTTCATTAAATGGAACCCATACAGATAAACTAACTACATTGTACAAAAGGTCAATAGTTCTTTTGGCATCGACATAATATTCCTCTCTGCCTTCTTCATCTTGTCTTCCGCCTATCCTGTAATTAGTATCATCACCGGCAAGATTGAATAAACCTAAGGCACCGTTTAAAAGCTTATTAGCATCTCTTCCGCCATTTATGAAATCCTGCCAAACTAACATTCCCAAACGATCGCAGTGATAATACCATCTTAAGGGTTCAATTTTTATATGTTTTCTTAACATATTGAACCCCAAATCTTTCATAGACTTAATGTCATAAATTATTGCTTCCTCGGAAGGAGGGGTATATAGTCCATCCGGCCAATATCCTTGGTCGAGAAGTCCATTATGGAAGTAGGGCTTATTATTCAGCATAAGCCTTTTAATTCCTTTTTCGTCTTCGATAATGCCGAAATTTCTCATTCCAAAGTACGATTTTACTTTATCAGTTCCTAACTCAAGTATAATAGTGTATAGGAAGGGATTTTCTGGGGACCAGAGAATGGGGTCCTTTATTTTAATTGTGCAATTTCCGTCTGCATCTGGGTACACAGAACTAATGTTGGTATCGTTTTCGAAAACGGAAACTAAACAACCCGTATTATTGGTGGAGTCAATATTTATGGAAACCTCAGATAAATCTATGTTGGGAGTAATTTTTAGAGATGAAATATATTCTTCAGGTACACTCTCCAGCCAAACTGTTTGCCAAATACCCGATTGAGGAGTATAAAAAATGCCGCCTCTTTTAATTTTTTGTTTACCTCTAGCTTGATAACTTTTGTCAGATGGGTCAAATACATCCAATGAGATAGTGTTAATTCCTTCTTTAATCGCATCTGTTACATCAAAGTTAAATGGGAAATAACCCCCTTTGTGTTCTCCAAGATGTTTTCCGTTTAAGTACACATTGCACTTGTAATCAACCGCTCCGAAGTGCAAGAAGGTTTTTGCTTGTAAAAAACCTTTTTTTACTTCGAAATCATGCTTGTAGTAGAGGATATCATTGGGCATGACCAATCTGTTCACTTCGCTTAGGGGACATTCCGGAGAGAAGGGAACAAGGATTTTACCCTGATATTCGCCAAGAGTTTCGTGTTTTTTTAAGATAGCGTAGTCCCAATAACCATTCAGGTTAAGGAAACTATCTCTTTCAAATTGAGGGCGAGGATATTCGGGTAAAGGGTTTCTCTTGTCAATGGTTTCCCCAAATTTAGTGAATAGTTTCTCTAAATTCTTATAATTCTTCATAGCTCCTCCATAAATTACTATTTTTAATTATACAAAATAAGAAGCCAACAATCAATATACACAACCCTTGTGATTGACTAACTAATCGTTTATTTATATAATCAAAATAATCTCTATGAAGCTGATTAAGCATATATTTGCTTTTTGGAATAATGAGAGGAGGAAAATAATGACTGCTTTTGATATTGAACTGGTAGGAAAAATAGGATCTATGGCCCTTGTTAATTCAGAGAACAGGGACATAGACTATAATGTTATATCTCACATTTCGAGAGAATTAAAGCCAGGATATGTTTGGGTTACATCAGGAGCAACCGAAATTGGACGACTGGATTACTTAAGACGCAACGGTAAGGAATTGAATGGTCCAGAAGATGAAATTAAAACAGATTACGCTGCTCAGGGACAGATAATTTTACTCGAGACCTATCGTACTTTTATGGACAGCAAATATTCTTTAAGACAGTTTTTAGTTGAGCATCAACATTTCAACGATCCAATGAAAAGAGAACATCTTAAGAAGGCTCTACTTCGGTGTCCCATTCAAAATGCTATACCCATAATCAATTACAATGACCCAGTAAGCTATGAAGAGAATAGAAAACTCGAAATCCAGCAGCTAAGGGCAAAAAATGCTAAAGTAGTTGAAGCAATTGATAATGATGAAACAGCATCTCAAATTGCATGTCTCTTAAATCCTAAGTACCTGTTAATACTTTCAAGTACAGATGGTATTTTCACCGATTTAAATGATAAGAACACTCTAGTTAAGGAGATTACGGGGGCAAATGCAGAAGAAGTAATTTCAAACATTGAGTATTATCAACATTACTGTGATGGAGCAAGCAGAAAAGGGTCTGCGGGAGCTAGGGCAAAACTTGAATATGTAAAGGACTCAATTAGAATGGGTACAACCGTTTTTATTGCAAGCAGCAAGTATCATATCGGGGACATTATTAATGGAAAGTCTCCTGCTACACGTATTTTTATCTCGAAATAGATTCCATAAAAGATATTTTTGATTCAAAAAAGCAGCCTTGATAGGCTGCTTTTTATTTAACTGAGATAATTTATTATATTGTGTAACCTCCATCGACAGGTATTACAGTTCCAGTAATGAAGGAAGAATTATCGGAAGCAAGAAATAGGGCGAGATTTGCAATATCTTCCGGTTTACCAAGTCTAGAAACTGGGCAAGAAGAGACTAATTCGTTTAAAACAGAGGGATCAATATTTTTGTTCATTTCGGTATCAATAATTCCCGGGGCAATGAGGTTCACTGTTATCCCAGATGGACCTAGTTCTTTAGCAAGAGATTTCGTGAGACCTGTAAGGCCAGCTTTCGCCGCAGAATAGTGTACTTCGCAAGAAGCACCCGAGATTCCCCACATGCTGCCGATAAATATTATCCTTCCGAAGCTTTTGTTTATCATTCCCTGGATGAAAGCTTTCGAGATAAAGAAAGCCCCTTTAAGGTTGGTATTTACTATATTATCCCAGTCATCTTCATTGATAAGTGAGCACATCTTAATGTCGCTAATACCCGCATTATTTATGACAATATCGACGCAGTTGGCTTTTTCCTTAAGAGTGTTTATATCTTCCATTTTGGTGATATCGCAAAAAAATGCCCGGGCTCCGTACTCTTTTGCAAGTAGTTCAGCTTCATTTTTATGATTCTTATATGTGAAAATTACAGAATAACCTGCTTTTGAAAATTCCTTAACTATTCCTGCCCCAATTCCAGTGGAGCCCCCAGTTATTAGCACAGTTTTCATATTATGTCCTTAATAAAATCGATTGCCCTTTCTTGGTTCGAGAAGATGGCAGTATGGAAAAACTCAAGTGTTTTATTTTTCGATATCTGGTTTTCTATCCTTTGTAGATGCTTTCTTTATTTCAACTTTGGGCATGTTCATATATCCATTTCCCTCTAATATCGCATCAAGTGTCACAATTGAGGCTACAGAGGAAGCAACCACATTCCCTCTGGGGGCAAAACAAACCACATGGTTTCGTCTTACTTGGAGATCTACGACTTCATTTGTGATTAAATCAAGTCCTTTCATGGGTTGCTTTATGGAAGGGATAGGTTTAAACACTGTAGTCATTACAACAGGCATACCGTTACTTACACCACGGTTTAACCCTCCGTTGTAATTATTATCAGTTTCTATTTTGCCTTCCTCATTTTTGAAGAAAGAGTCAGCTACTTCACTTCCACGAGCTCTTGCAAAATCATTTCCATATCCAAAACCAATGCTTTTTGCTCCTGGAATAGAAAACATTAAGGATGCGAGATGACTTTCCAAACTGTCAAAGCAGGGGGACCCATACCCAGCGGGTAATCCAACGATAGCTGTTTCAATTGCTCCACCAATTGAGTCGCCTAAAGCAGAAATACTCTCAAGAAGGGATACCATTTTTTTCCTAGCTTCGTTAGAAATAGTTGGCATAGTCATTGAGTTTAGTCTTTCGATTAAATCTTCCGAAATATTTACTCCGAATGATTCATCAGTTATGTTCCCAATCGATTTGATATGGGATACTACCTTTATTCCCATGTGAGACAAATAATCTGCGCAGAGCATTCCGAAAAAGACAATAGGTAGAGTAAATTTGCTAGAAAAATGGCCTCCATCGCGCATGTCGGCAAATCCGCGATATCTTACGCTTGCAACATAATCTGCGTGTGATGGGCGTAAGATAATACCTTGTTGTTCAACAGGTTCTTCAATTTTGTTGTAAAACAGTACAGTAATAGGTGCGCCATTAGTTATTCCCTTGGTTACGCCAGAGACTATTACTGGTCTATCTTCGCTCCTGTTAACAGTGGTGAAGTTGACTGTACCTTGTCTTAATTTTAAACCCATCTTAATTCTGTCGAGATTAACAGGGATTCCTGCAGGAAAATCATGAAGAGTTCCCCCAATCACTTCACCTTGTGCTTCTCCGAATATTGATAACTTAATATTATTGCCCCAAATAGAACTCATATCGGTCTCCATTAGTAAAAATTTGGAAGGAAATTCCCTTCCTCCCTAAAGGATTATTATATATATAATTGCTGTTTAAGTCAATATCACAACTATCAAGCGTAAGGTGAAAGAGGAGCACAGAAAATGAAGATAAAAAGCCAAGTATACAAGTATTTATCAATCTCATTTTGAAATATAAGTGTTTGAATCCAAAGAAAATGATTAACCTAGTAATATCAGAGTTAATTGCTGTTAAGATTCTTTTATACCAATCAAGCATAATATACAGGTTTACATTTGTCATTTTAAGGTTTTGGTGGTAATATATTTTCAGACTTATGGTGTGATTTCGATGAGTGTCTTGGGATACACACGGAGCCAATTTTTTTGCTTATGCGTTTTTTTGGCAATACCTACAGTCGAAGGAGGTATTGTTATGAAGAAATCAACAATTACAATTTTATCGCTCATCGTTATGCTAGTGCTTGCAGCCCTTGCTGTTATTGGGCTAAATTCAATTAACCCTTTTATAAAGCCTCCAGTAGAAGGGGAGGATGCAATATTAATAACGTTTATATTCGTTGATGAAAACGATAATGTCATATTTTCGGAAGAACTCGCAACTTCCTCAGGCAATCTTGAAGGGGCTCTAACCGAACTGGATGAGAAGAAAGATTCCTTATCTCTGCAAATAATAAACGGTGAAGCTGGAGTATATTATGAAACTTTTACATTCAATCAGGTAACATATGGTTCGGCACTTGGCAAAATCTACATCTTATTATTTTCCGATGACGAAGAATATACAACAGATGCTGATGGAAATCCAGTAGTTGTCAGCGGGAAGTCATATGATTCCCTCACAGATGGTGCAAGCTTAGTTCCAGTGAAAGAAGGGGTTACATATGTTATCGCTGCCCGGAAGTTTTAAGTAAGGGGAAAATGAAAGAAAACTCGCTATACAGAATAAAAAAGATGGTGCTGATAGCACTTATGACAGCTTTACTTTCGGCTGGAAAGTTTGCATTAATGGCAGTCCCCAACGTAGAGATAGTAACGATATCAATAATTGTTGGTACTTATGTTTTTGGGCTATCAGTGCTGCTTCCTGCAACTATTATTTTTTCTGCGATTGAAACCACTATTTGGGGGTTTGCTCCCTGGGTTATTTCATATTTTGTTTACTGGCCTCTGCTTGCGGTAATAACATATTTGTTCAAGGCTTTGATTTCGAAAAATAAGGTTATTTTCCCCTCTGTTATTGGATGTACAATGACTGTTATTTTTGGAGTACTTACAACTTTTGTAGATACAATTTTTTACTCTTCTGGCCACAATTTTGCCTCCTTTTTCAGCGCTATGTACATTAGAGGAATCTATTTCTATTTGATACAAGTGATTTCCAATACGGTCATACTGGCGGTTTTGTTTATTCCTTTAGAAAAGGTTTTGAGTGTACTGAAAAAGAAATATTACTCGAATTGGAAGGAGAAAAAAACAAATACTGTTGTTTCTGATGAAACTATAATAGACGCAAAGAGTGACCTAGAGAGGAAAATAGACAATCCAGTTACAGTGGCGGAAGTAAAGGACGAAGGTCCTACGACTTTAGAGGGCATCAGGGAGGAGAAACCGGCACTAATAGAAAGGGAGCTTGAAAAGAAGGATGATAGGGATAACTAAAGGGAGACCAAAAACAATAAAGGCTTAGTATATATTCAATCATTTGTTTTTATGCAGTCTTTATAATATAATGAGTATTCTATAATTGGGCCCAAAAAACGAAAAACAATAGTGTTTTTGAAGTCTTTCAGCCTAAAAATAGATTATTAGAAGAATAAAAGATGAGGACAGGGGAATTTGGATAATATTATTTCTGTTCAGAATGTAAGCTATGATTATGTGTCAGGAAATACTACTAACCGTGGTGTTTCAGAGATAAACCTTGATATTGAAAGGGGCTCTTTTGTTGTGTTTATCGGGCACAACGGAAGTGGAAAATCAACTCTAGCCAAACTTCTTAACGGTTTTTTTGTCCCCGATCAAGGTAAAGTGCTTGTGAATGATATTGATACAGCCGATGAAGAAAAAACATTTGAAATTCGAAGCAAAGTTGGAATGGTCTTTCAAAATCCGGACAATCAAATGGTAGCCTCAATAATAGAGGACGATCTTGCGTTTGGCCCCGAGAATCTTGGCGTAAAAAGAGAAGAAATTAAGGAAAGAATTGACTGGGCTTTAAAGACAGTAAACATGGAAGAATATAGAAACAGAACTCCAAACAGGTTGTCGGGAGGACAAAAGCAAAGAATAGCTATAGCAGCAATACTTGTTATGAAACCTGAAGTATTAATATTGGATGAAAGCACCGCGATGCTCGACCCAAAAGGCAGAGACGAGGTCATGGATACTGTTTTAAAATTGAACAGTGAAGAAGGTATGACTGTGATTTTAATTACTCACTATATGGAAGAAGCCATTAGGGCAGACAAGGTAGCAGTAATGAATGAGGGTAGAATTGTTCTTGCCGGAAAGCCAAAAGAAGTTTTCGAAAAAGTTGATATTATTCGTGATGCCAAATTGGAACTCCCAGTCGCTACTAAAGTGTCGGTTGAACTAAGAAAATTAGGATATGATATTCCACTAGCTTTAACTGAAGAGGAATTAGTTGAGTCATTAGTATTAGGAAACTAGAGATTCGAGGGGTAAATATTACTTGGTCGAGGAAGAGGAAAAGAGAAGAATGTCTATAGAAGCATCAAACTTATCTTATACATATAGTGCAAAGACTCCTTTTGAGAAGACTGCTCTTTTCGATCTCAGTTTTACTATTAATAAGGGGGAAACCGTCGGGATAATAGGCTCTACTGGATCGGGTAAAAGCACGTTGGTTCAGCATTTTAATGCTCTTATTAAACTAACTTCAGGAAAATTAGTGGTCTGCGATATTGACCTATCCCTAAAAAAAGTCCCATTTAAGCAATTAAGATCAAAAGTAGGTATGTTGTTTCAATATCCTGAGTACCAGTTGTTTGAAGATACAGTGTTAAAGGATGTTTCTTTTGGACCAATAAATTTTGGCTTTGATAAGGAGCAGGCTTTAATAGCTGCCGAGGCTGCATTATCTCTTGTGGGTGTAGACGTGAAAGAAGTCAAAACGAAGTCCCCATTTGAGTTATCAGGCGGAGAACAACGGAGGGTGGCGATTGCTGGTGTCATAGCCTCTAAGCCGGAGATTTTGGTATTGGATGAACCCACTTCTGGTTTGGATCCTCTAGGAAAGAGATCAATATTAAATCTCTTGATGGAATTAAAGAAATCTTTTTGCGATACAGTTATTATGATAAGCCATAATATGGATGAAATTGCGGAATATTGTGACAGAGTTTTAGTATTGAACGAGGGAAAGCTTATTTTCGATGGTACGCCAAAGGACTTTTTCCACAATCCGGGAAACCTTGCTGAAACTGGGTTAAAGATACCCCATACTGTTGAAATACGTGAATTACTAAAAAATAAGGGAGTTTCTCTTTCTTCTGATTGTCTTAATGTTAATGAGCTGACAGAAGCCATTGTAGCCTCCGGTATTCTTAAAAAGAGGGAGGGTAAAAATGGTTCGTGATGTATCATTCGGACAATTTTATCCCGTTGAGTCTTTTATTCACAAGATGGATCCAAGATTCAAATTTCTCTTGGTAATTGCATACATTGTGGCTGTATTTTTAGTACGAAATCTTTATGCTTTTATTGCTATATTTGCTTGGTTGCTAATAGTTATTTTGGTATCCAAAATTCCACCTATTAAGATACTGAAAAGTTTAAAAAGTATTATTTTTATTGTTATTTTTACTGCTATATTGAATGTATTCTTCAACGCGTCAGGAAGGGTTTTATGGTCTTGGGAAAAGCTTGTTATTTCGGTGGGCGGGCTTGAACTGGCAGCAAAATTATCTCTAAGGATTTTCTTCCTGGTAGCAGGAACGAGTCTTATTACTTTTACTACAACCCCGATGGCATTAACAGATGGTTTAGAAAGTTTGATGTATCCCTTGAAGCTCATTAAAGTACCTGTTCATGACCTTGCGATCATAATGAACATCGCTCTAAGATTTATTCCTATTCTTCTCGAGGAAGTCGATAAGATTATGATGGCTCAAAAGGCAAGGGGAGCAGCATTTGACAATGGTGGACTTATCAAAAGGGCTAGAGCTTTACTTCCTGTTCTGATCCCTCTGTTTGTTTCTGCTTTCAGAAGGGCGGATGAATTAGCTCTAGCACTTGACGCAAGGTGCTACAACGCAACTCCTAATAGAACAAGGTATAAAGTGCTGAAATCCTCTTTCAGGGATGTCGTTGGGTTAATATATACTGCTATTCTTATTGTTATGGTTATTGCTGTGAATTCAAACTTTTGGGGACTATTTTAATTCGGGAGAATATAATGCGTTTTGCAATGATTATTGAATATGATGGGACAGATTATTCGGGCTGGCAAAGGCAAAAAAATGGAATTTCCGTACAACAAAGGATAGAAGAGGCTTTAGAGAAGCTGTTAATGAAGAAAATAACAATCGTTGGATCGGGAAGGACGGACAAAGGAGTGCATGCTGAAGGTCAAGTTGCTCATTTCGATGCTGAAACAGATCTTTCCGAATTTAAGATAAAAGGAAGCCTAAATTTTTTCCTTCCAGAAGACATAAAAATAAGAGAAATAAAAAGGGTTGCGGATGATTTTCATGCGCAATTTGATGCTAAGAGCAAAGTATATGTCTATAATACTTATATCTCAAGAGTCAAAAGTCCATTGAAAAGCAGATATTATGTACAGATAATTCCCCCTTTAGATATTGAACTTATGAGAGAGTGTGCAAAAAAAATCGTAGGCAAACATGATTTCTCATCCTTTTCTGTAAAAAATGGGGACTCTCCATCAACCACTGTTCGACTGATATCGAGACTTGAAATAATAGAAAAAGGAGATGAGCTAACCTTTGAGGTAGAGGGGCCAGGCTTTTTATATAAAATGGTTCGGTCTATAGTCGGAACATTAATTTGGATAGGGAGGGGAAAGTTATCTCCAGATTGTATTGAAAAGATGTTTGATAGCGGAGACAGAGCATTAGGTGGTAAAACTTTGGCTGCGAACGGGTTGGTTCTTAAAAAAGTAAAATACTAAAAACATTTTAGAAAAAGACATCTAATGAATTTTTGTGCCCAAAAACAATGGTACGAAACGGTTAGATTTGCATGAAAAGATACCCTTAAAGTGATTATTTTTTAATTGACTTATAGGGCTTTATATAATATTATATACAAGCATTCGCATTTTTGGGTTGCAAACTAGCCCCTTGTAACTGTAAAAATCGGAAAATATCAGTTGGAGGTTTTTACCATGAAAACATATATGGCAAAAGCCGGTGAATACGACAGAAAGTGGTATGTAGTGGACGCAGAGGGAATGGTGCTCGGGAGATTGGCGACCAGAGTAGCAAATATTTTGCGGGGAAAAGATAAACCTACTTATACTCCTAATGTTGACACTGGCGACTTTGTAATCATTACTAATTGCGACAAGGTGGTTCTTACCGGGAAAAAACTCGTTAAGAAATTTTATAAACACTATACAGGATATACTGGCGGGTTAAAACATACTCGTTACGATGAATTGATGGCAACTAAGCCAGAGTTTGTTGTAGAACACGCAATAAAAGGGATGCTTCCCAAAAATACAATTGCAAGCGCAATGCTGAAGCGGCTCTTTGCTTACAGTGGTCCAGAACATAAACATCAGGCCCAAAAACCTGAACCCTTGAAATTTGACTAAGAGGTGAAAAATGGCAGTAAAGAAAGTATTAAAAAAGAAAGTTCAGTACTGGGGAACTGGAAGGCGTAAAAGCGCAATTGCAAGAGTTCGTTTGGTTGCTGATGGAAGTGGCGCAGTTATTATCAACAAATTGCCCATTGAAGAATATTTCAAGAAAGATACACTAAGATATATCGTTAATCAACCGTTAGTCGCGACAGCAACTACTTCTAAATTTGATGTTGCTGTAAACGTCCACGGCGGTGGCTTTTCCGGTCAAGCCGGAGCAGTAAGACATGGTATCGCAAGAGCTCTTTGTCAAGCAGACTTGAGTCTTCGTCCTGTTTTGAAAGCAGCCGGATTTTTAACTCGTGATCCTAGAGCCAAAGAACGTAAGAAGTACGGACTTCATAAAGCTCGTAAAGCTCCTCAGTTCAGCAAGAGATAGTATTTACTTCTCGAGGAACTTAGAAATAGTCATTTTGAGGCAAGGCATAAGCTTTGCCTCTTTTTTATCCTTGAATCATATGATTGCCCGAAGTCTTAATAGTCAGTGATTCTCTCACCTTGAATATATCCAATTTATCGTATAATATATTCTAATATAAGATACGAAACTCTTTAGGAGGAAAAATGAATAATTACGACATCATTATTATTGGCGGAGGCCCCGCGGGCTTTACTGCAGGAATATATGCTGCAAGGGGTGGGGCGAAGGTTGCAGTTTTCACTGGTATTCAGCCTGGGGGCCAAGCAGCATTAACCCACAAAATTGAAAATTTCAGTGGAGTAAAAGATGCTGAGGGGTATTTATTGGTCAATACAATGATGGAACAAGCTATAAGTTTTGGAGCTGAGGTCCTTTATTCTGCAATAGAAGAGGTTGATTTCTCGGGGGAAAAAAAGAGATTGGTTTCTGATGATGGTGAGACCTATTATGCTAAGGCCGTTATTATTGCGACAGGTGCAAAAAATAAACTTTTAGAACTTGAGAATGAGAAGGACTTGATTGGAAATGGGATTAGCTTTTGCGCAACATGTGATGGCGGTTTTTTCAAAAACAAGGCCGTAGCAGTAAATGGGGGAGGAGACACCGCATTAACGGAAGCTTTGTATCTTTCCAATATATGCAGTGAGGTTTATTTGATCCATAGGAGGAAGGGTTTTAGAGCTGCTCAGATCTTGATAGACAGAGTGCGCTCAAATCCCAAAATTAAACTCGTTTTAGATAGTGTTGTTACTTCACTCCAAGGGAAACCACTAGAGAGTATAGGTATAACTAACAAGGAAAATGGGGAGAAGAAAGATATATACGTTTCAGCCTTATTTGTAGCAATTGGATATCTCCCCAATACAGAGATTTTCAAAAGTAAGATTAACTTAAACGAAAGGGATTATATTACTACCAACAGCAAAATGGAAACAAGTCAAGAAGGCGTCTTTGCCGCAGGAGATGTTCGAGACACTCCCATGAGACAGGTAATAACCGCCTGTGCAGATGGGGCAATTGCTGCCAATTCAGCCTTGGAATATTTGATGAGCTGATAGAAAAAAAGCAATCGATTTTAAGATATAATGATTCGCGCTGGCTCCAACTTTCAGCCGGATAATGGCGTCTACGAAGAACGCTAAAAAATCATGCCTTCGAATGATAAGCTTAAGCAATCATTCTTTTTCTATGTAGGTTTATGCAATTTTTTCAGATTTATGCATTATTTTTGATTACGTCCCTAACAAGATAATTAAAACTTTGAATAAAAAATGAATATTTTACAAATACTGCACAGTGTACGCCTATAACCATTAAATACGTTTTAGCATCCCATTTTTTTATTTACCTATATTTTACTATTTTATACCAATATTGTGTTGCACAACGTGAAACACTTTGATATAATGAATGTATTAAATATGTTCATAATTTTCCCCCTTATCATAGCATAGAGGATCGTTGCGTAGCAGCGGTCCTCTAATGCGTTTTTATTCAATATAGCAAGAACACCTGTGACTTTAGTCATGTGATGAATTGCCAACGATAAATTGCATATGTCAATTAAAAGCACACTAAAAACCCACGAACTGTTTGATAAGTATCAATACATAGGTTAAACTACAAATAAGGAGTTGAAAAATATGGCGGAAATATATCGTTGTAGGGGGTTATGTATATTCCATTCAATATCATATTGTTTGGTGCGTAAAATATAGACATAAAGATTTGAAAATGAATTAAAAAAATTATGGAAAACCCCTCATATTTCATAGCTACTGTTTCAGAAAATACAGAAGAACAAATTAAAAAGTATATAGAAAGTCAAAAAGAAAAATAAAGAATGGAAAAAGCCTACAAATTTAGAATATATCCTAACAAAGAACAACAGGAAACTATACAAAAGACGTTTGGTTGTTGTAGATTTGTATACAATTTTTATCTTGCTAAAAGAATTGAGTTATACAAAGAAGACAAGTCCAGTATGAAATATAATTTGTGTAGTGCTGATTT
>MWEH01000131.1 GCA_002070965.1 Firmicutes bacterium ADurb.Bin080
GTGAGGACGATACGTTTACACAACCCGGCCTCGAGGTATTGATGGAAGGGTTTGTTCTTCCTGTATAAGTTTTAGGGAAAAGAAGCTTTAGAGAGGTCACTAAATCCATAAATAATTTCTTTATGTCGTCTTGACTGGGCTCATTTCATAAAGCAGCGCTTTTTGTTTCTAGTAATTCCATTTGATGTACTGTATAATATGGAAAGTGAAAAAGCTGAAAGGTTTAATTTGCAAATCAACCCCTTGGAGAGTGTTATGGACAAAGAAAAGATTAATATAATTGATCCGGATGAGGAAATAGTCACATTATGTGCCGGAGAGGAAGAAATAGACTTCCGTGAAATTGCTGGTATATGCTATAAAGGAAATTTTTATTCTATTTTACAGCCAGTCGTCCTTCTTGAAGGAATGAGTGAGGATGAAGCCCTTGTTTTTCGGATGTCAAAAGCTGAGGATAATTCGGACATATTTGAGATTGAACTCGATGAAGAAATAATTTCTGCAGTGTTTTTAGAATATGAAAAACTTCTTAAGGATACAAATACTGAAGAAGATGACCATTAAGTCTTTTTTGAATAAACCTTACAATAACGAATAATTGCTTTCACCAATCCGCTCATTAAAGACAAAGTTAATACTTGGAAGGAAAATATTTGATGAGAACACTTGTAGCTATCGGCGGGGGAGAGATTAGAGAAAAGTCTACCCTTCCAATCGACACATATATTGCCTCTCTTGCTAGAGTTCACGCTTCAGGCAATCGCCCCACTGCTGTTTTTGTGGGAACTGCCTCCCATGACAGTCTTCCCTATTTCAATTCTTTTAGAAAAACCTACACCCCTCATTTTGACATAAAGGCTGATCTTGTTCTATTAACTAAGAAAGACATCCCCATGGAAAAAATAGTCTCTAAAATTGAAAAAGCCGACTTAATATACGTCGGAGGGGGAGATACTCTCTTTATGCTAGATGTATGGGAAAAAAGTGGGTTTAAGAAGCTAATAATAGATGCATATAACCGTGGTGTTCCCTGCGCAGGACTCTCTGCGGGGGCCATTTGTTGGTTTAAAGACATGTATACTGATAGCGCAATGGTTTCCCCGGACTCCGGCGCCTACGCCCTCAGAAAAGGACTGGGAGTGATAGATGCCCTTATGTCCCCTCACTATGATGAAAGGGTGGAATTTGATAGTATCGCAAAAGACTTTCCTCTAGCCTATGCGGTAATGAATAATGCTGCAATTGTCTTTAACGACGAAAAACCGGTAAAGACTTTATCCTCCGGAGGGCAATCATATTCCTTTGTAAATGGTGAAAAATCTCTTATAATCCTTGAATAGTGCTTCCTATTGCTTATACCATAATTCTAATGTGAACTACCATTGCCTAAAGGCAATGGCTTCCTACTCGATAACCCTGTTGGGCTAAGCATAAATAGGCTAAGCCCGTAGTCCCTACGGTTTTGTTTTTTCTATTTTTTCTAACCAATCGCATCCCTTCATCCAATATGTTTTGGCTTGCATTATAATCACGCTCTATTACTGTTCCACATTCACTACAAGTCCACACACGATCGTTTAACATCAGATTTACATTTTTCGTTCCACAATGGTTACAGGTCTTACTGCTCGGATACCATTTATCAACTTTTATTACACTCTTTGCTTTGTAGTTTAACATATTTACAAACTGTCCCCAACCATTATCACTAACGCTCTTTCCAAAGTTTAAGGTTTGCGACATTCCTTTCATATTTAAGTCCTCTAAACAAACAATATCGTTATCTTTGGCTATCTGACAACTCAATTTGTTTAACCAGTCCTTTCTTTGATTGGAAATTTTTTCATGAATCAACGCAACCACCAGCTTTTGCTTGTAATAGTTGTTACTACCTTTTTTACAATGTGATAGCCTCCGTTGTTCTCTTGCTAAAGTTTCTTGTGCTTGCCTGTAGAATTTAGGATACTCACCTTTATTGTTTTGGCTATCAACAAAAAAGTGGGACATACTGAAATCTAAACCAATGGCACTGTTTATATCTAAAACTTGTGTTTTTTCTTCTTCCCACTCTGTAAGAATAGCAACAAAGTATTTATTTGTAGGTGTTCTTGATATATTGAATAAAAAAGGCTGTTAAGTTTCAATTTGCTTAACAGCCAGTTATATATATTGCTCATTTGCTTATTTTTTTATCTCCTCTTTGTCTTCTTTTTCAAATATAACTACTTTGTATGCCTTGTCTCCGACCGTTACGTTTTTCCAGAACTCATCATCCTTCTCCCCGGCCATAAACCTGCCCTTAGAAATTGTCTCTTGATTAATCTCTTCGGGGGTTTCTTCCGTTACGGGGGAATCCGATATCTCCGCTAACTCTTCTTCTTTCGGACCTTCACTGAGAGTAATATCCTCTGAACGATCTTTTGCTGGGTTCATTTGGTTTGTCCCTTCAACAGTAATTACGGTCTCTTTATCTTTTTGAATATTTTCCATTCCCGGAACATATTCATCTCCGGTTATCAGCTCCTCATCGGAAAGGGA
>MWEH01000132.1 GCA_002070965.1 Firmicutes bacterium ADurb.Bin080
AACTCAAGCATGGGAACCGACCGAACAGCAATTAACCGATCTGTTTTTCAATATGGAAAGTGGATCATTTCGTGAATTGTTAGTATCCAATCCTTTGAAAGCTCTAGCAGATATAGGATGGGACATAACAAATGAAGCTATCTTGGATATTAAGAAATTCATCTCTGAGATAAAGTTCGATGCATCAACAGAATACAGCGCTACGGCATTTACTTCGAACTGTAACATAAACCATACACAAAAGCAAAAGTAAAGGCAAAATTCCAAATGCAACTTGGCTTTTTTTTCTATATAACGGGAGGTGAGTTATCAATATTTTTCTGTTAAATAGTCTGAATGTAAACATGAGTCGATACCAGCTATCATATGACGAGCAATCTGAATTTGATTGCACAGAACCACTTGGATTGATGAATTTGGCTGGTTCAATCAAAGATCTGAATATAAAATGCCGGATAATAGACTTGAACAAAGAAAGCAGGAAACTAGTTTACAAAGATAACAGCAACTACTTCCATGATCTTCTTCAAATTATAACAACGATCATACGTAAAGAATCGACATCCGATAAAATCATAATAGGACTCCAAACTCTTACGAATTCCCATCACATTGCCATCAAGCTTTCATTTGAGTTGAAGGAGATATTCCCGAATTCAGTTGTAATCTTTGGTGGACCTCATGCAACATTGACTGCACAAAATACTATGTCAAGGTTTAGTCATATTGATATAACGGTTTTAGGGGAAGCCGAGGTATCGTTTCGAAATCTGATCTTATCCCTTAAAGAAAATCGTGATATTAGTAGTGTAAAAGGCATAATGTACAGAAGTGGGAATGATGTGTTAATGACAGAAAATCAACAAATAATAAGTGATTTAGACACCTTGCCTTTTCCAGATTATTCTTCTTACCCATATCCAATTGAAGTACTCAGCATTGAAGCAGGGCGTGGGTGTCCATACAATTGCACTTTTTGCATGACTAATAAGTTCTTTTCCAGAAAGTATCGTGTCAAGAGCGTTGAACGTATAATTAATGAGATTGATGAACTTAGATCAATCAGTATTAGAAGATCACCATTGTGGGAAGCTGATTCTGATTCAAATTCATTCGTTATTAGTTTTACTCATGATAATTTACTTGCGGATAATATGCAGATGGATCAATTAATACGGGCTTTGAAAGCTTACCGTGATACTCACAAAGGATTTTCATGGTCATGTTCGGCTAGGATAGATAACTTGTATAATTCCAATAAAGAGAAAGAACTATTTGACAGTGGATGTACAGCACTATTCTTAGGTATTGAAACTGGATCACAAAAGATGCAAAAAGCTATTAATAAACATCTCAATATTGATAAAACCTATGGTGAAATCGAAAAACTTAGAAAAACTGGGTTAGATTTAACCTGCAGCTTTATTAATGAGTTACCTGAAGAGAATCTGGAAGATTATGAGCACACACTTCGTCTTTTCATGTATTGCCGATTATTGAGTTGTGCTGTTCAATTACATCCATTGGTTATATATCCTGGAACAGTATTGTATGAAAAGCATAAGGACGAGTTATTTTACCTTGCTGAAAAAGAGAACTCCGACTATGAATACACGACTTTGGAATCAAATGCTTTTATCAGAGAAGACCCCGAAATCTACCCTACTTTCTTTGCTCACCCAATCAGATACGAATCTCTACGGGGTTGTACTGATATGACAATGTTTTTTATTGTTTTTTTCCCATACACTGCTATGTCTCTTCTTTACTACTCTAGAGAAGTGTCCAGTATTCACGGTCTTCTAATGCTGTTGAAGCCGCTTTGGATAATTAATGATAAAGATTTAAGGAAATTCTTCGATGCAGTAAAACAATACATTGATGGATTCGAATATAATGAAGTAATACATGGGTTTCTGGAGCTTGAGTATAAAATTATGGACTCAGTTTTAAAATCCAGAGCTTCACTGTCCAATAAAGATGAAGATGACCCAACAAGTCCAATATCACGGATAGGATTTGATGATAGTACGCTTTACTTTAATCAAAAAGTGTCTCCGATAAATTTCGTAAATGACTATGCTGAAGCAATAAAAACCGGTAGTACCCCAATCTTGAAGAAATATTTACGAAAGAAAGCTATGATTGTAAAAACCTCAGCAAATGTAAATGCAACCAAAAGTAATACCTACTATTTCAGTCAGAGAGAAGCTCAAGTGATTGACATAATCATCCAATGTGAATGGAAAGTATCAAAAGTCATGCAGGTAATTGAGGGTAAGAACATAAAGCGTTCCCAGGTTGCTATCGTTATGGCAAAATTAGGTAGGTATGGTCTCATATCAAATGTCACAAATTGATATATGTAAGTAATGATTAGGTTAATATTAAGACATGGAAATAATATGGTGAAGGTGCAAAAATGAACCTAAGATCGATCCGTAATAATGCTAGAATGTTACTTCCGTATTTGAAAAAGCACATATATATGCTATCAATAGCATCTACATTGGCAATTTTTTGCGCATTTATGGTCTTACCTTTACCTCTGATAACCAAACATCTTCTGGATGTAAGCATACCTAAGAATGATATTAAGGAATTTGTTATTATTGGACTACTAATTCTCGGCTCAATAAGCTTAATCGGAGTATTACAGTTTCTAAGTGACAAGATATTCTTCAAGTGTAACCAAGAGATTATCTTCAGTATTAAAAGAGACCTTCTTAACCATGTTTTTTTTGCTCCAATCAGCGAAACCAATACACGAGGTTGGGGTTATTATATATCCCGTATAGAAGATGACACTGAGAGAATAAAGGACCTCTTTGCTGACAACCTTTTAAATATATTCACAACCACTTTGAGAGTAATCATTACTCTAATAGCATGTTTCTTTCTATGTTATCAGCTTACTTTGATCTTTATCCCGATATTGCTTGTAGTTACATTGAAAACGGTTCGCTATTTAAAAAATATTAATCAAGAACTGCAAGTATTATATGAGAAACAGGCTGAGAAATCAGAAAATCTAGGTGAGTCCCTTAATCTGTTGACTTTTTGTCAATATTCTGCAAATTTCAGCTATCCTTACAACAAATATGTTAACACTATGGGGCTATATCTGTCTTCATTACAAAAGTATACTTTCTTCACCTATACATCACAAATGCAAAATGTTATCATTATTTCTGGATTGATGAACGCAGTTGCTTTTGGGATAGGTGGAGTATTTATTGCTCTCGGTTATACTACTATTGGATCACTCTTCGCATTTCAAAACTTTGTATTCAATGTCTCTGGAGGAGTACAAAGCCTTGTTAGCATGATTTTTAATCTCGAACAGGCCAGTGTTTCATTTAGTAGAATTAATGAAATCAAAAGCCTACCCCAGGAAGTGCCTGATCAAAATGCAAATAACCTGAGGATTAACTCTATAAGACTCGAGAATATCACTGCAGGATATAATGATACTCCAGTAATGGAGAGTGTTAGCTTTGAAGTTCATCAAGGTGATAAAATTTTAATAAGCGGACATTCAGGATGTGGAAAATCTACTATTTTGAAAACTTTAGCTGGTTTCCTAAAGCCGATTTCTGGTAGTATCTACTTCAATGATACCCTCGTTAACATGCATGATATGTGCAATTTCAGGCCGAAGATGGGTGTTGTTGAGCAGGAACCTTACATAGCGGACGATACTGTCAGCAACAATATCAGGATCGTATCACCAGAAAGTAGTGATGAAAATGTTATGCAAGCTGCAGACAAGGCTTATGTATCAGAATTTACAAACAATAACAACCTTGGATTGGACATTTCTGTAGGACCCAATGGCAATAAACTCTCAATAGGTCAAAAACAACGCATAGCTATAGCGCGCGCAATTATAAGAAAACCAGATCTGCTGTTATTGGACGAACCTCTTTCTAATGTAGACCCTCGTAGCGAGGAATTTATCCTGGAAACTATCAGGGATATGCCATCGGATACGATCGTGTTCATGGTATCCCATAAACCAGTGAAAGAAGGCATATTCAACATAAAAATCAATATTGATGATAAAAAGATCATGTTTACCGTATAAATGTATATGTTGCCAATACATTTTGCCATGATCTGTTACTTGTTAACCACATGATGAAGCAATATTTCAGTTGCTAATACAATTTCGCTTGCACAATTACAATAAACGATTATATTGTCTTCAGAGTTTACAAACTGGAAGTAAACTTGAACCGCGTCCATCCAAACAGCCATAAACGATGCAGTTAGCGGTGATATAGTTTTAGTTCATCCAGGACGCTACTTTGAAAACATAGACCTTTCCAATAAGAGCAATCTCATTCTAACATCCTTGGAATATACAAGTGCCGATACCAGCTACATCAGCAGCACGATAATAGATGGTAGCAATGGCAATACATCTACCATCCTCTGTTATGA
>MWEH01000133.1 GCA_002070965.1 Firmicutes bacterium ADurb.Bin080
TGACTATTTTAAACCCATTATCCTTTGCTATTTTATTCAATATCTCTATCAATCTCAGTTCAATTTTATCGTTTAATACTTTATGCCTATATTTTACGCACCAAACAATATGATATTGAATGGATTATACATAACCCCTACCACGATATATTTCTGCCATATTTTTAAAATCCTTATTTGTAGTTTAACGTATGTATTGATACTCATCAAACACATCGTGGGTTTTAGTGTGCTTTTAATTCACATATGTAATTTATCGTCGGCAATTCATCCCATGACTAAAGTCACAGGTGTTCTTGCTATATTGAATAAATAATGTTCCGAAAAAATTATTAGCTGAATAATATATACAGAAGATGCTCTTTAAGAAAACTATGGACCTGCTAAAAACTATGGAAGCGAAATGTCCGTTCCGTTCTCACGGAAAACATTCTGCACCTTTATATCATTTCTCATCGGAACTGCCGACCTTATAGCAACATAATTACTTGCAAATAGATTGTCGAATATACTTACACTTGCCTTACTGCTATCAATTCTGATAGCTACTTTTCGGCAATTTTCAAATGTACTATCGCTTACATTAACATTCCCCGATAGAACGTGGACAGCGTTTACTACATATTTAAACCTCGAGTTAGATATTTCCACAGATCCATACTCTATGTACAAGCCTGCAGCAAATCCCAAAATTGAAGTTTGATCCATATATACCGTTCCTTTGAATCCCCAGTCAGTAGATATTGCTCTGGAATTTACTGTTGTCTGTTGAGAACCTCCAAGGAAGGGAAGGTCGATAAATGAAGATCTGTTAACCGTTAAGCTAGCGACATCCTTACCCACTCTAACGAGTGAAGAATCCGATTTTGCATACATCTTAACTATATCCAGTAAGAGTGCTCCCTTGGTTACTCTTATTGAATCAAATACAACAGCAATCTCATCTATTTCTTCAGATAAATTATATGAACCCACAATGGAAACAGCAGCGTTTTTGTCAAGAGAGATATTACCGTAATTTCCAGCTCTGAGGTACAAACGTACTGTATCGCCATCTTTTATTAAAGCGAGAACATTATCTAGTTGGGCCTTGTTATCTATTACCCTTGTGTTGGGAAGTGCCGCTGTGATGGAATATAGTCCATTAATTGCTCCGGAGATGACATAATTGCCATGATGAATTGATCCAAGATTTGAAATAGCAAGTTCGTAATTTCCAACCATATGTCTTCTGGTTAGAGTCCCTCCAGTCCATGCCACTAAAATATTCCCAAATATTCCAATTTCATCCGTTCCTTGAAGTCCCGGAAGCTCAAGATTATCCGAATCCACTATTGTTACAGCACTGTTTAGTGGCAATAGTTGTTCCAGATAATCAGTTGATAAAGACCCAACTTTTATTGTTATAGATTTAGGTCTAACCTCAATAATCTGGCCTTGTAATGCTTGGCTGGCAGGAGATCCGGGAATATTATAACTTGGATAGTTAGCTCCTCCGTTTATCGCTACATCTACCCTGTAAGTGCCTGCGTTTCTAAGTCTTGACCCTGCAGCCAATGTATATCCGCCAAGCACATCATAATATGTATATGTTACGATTATGTCTCCAGGTATAGGATCTGGTAAGCCGTTAATGGGCACATTAAAGGATCTGCCGGAATAGTCAAGAATGTGTTCAAGTGAATATGTAACATTAATCTTGGTAATCTTTACTATTATTGAATAAGTTACTCCCTCTTCTATGTCATAATTCCTTTGATCTTCGCTAAATCTTACGGTCATATAATAATCGCCCGCATTAATTGGCCTTATTGAGCCGGAGTATTGAGGCGGCTCCCCGAAAACATAGTTTGCAAAGACCAATTGATATACAACTCCCTCCGGTATTCCTGCTATAGTCGGGATCCTTTCCTGTCCGTTGTATTCAAAAGTAACCTCTTGTCCTAAAGGTATCTCATCTCCAAGATGGAAGAATATGTTATCTCTTAAAACCTGAGCTTTAGAAATAACTAATCTGAACATTACTTCACCGGTGATATTATAATCATCCGTGTCCGAAATAACGACCTTAACCATATATGCGGGAGCACCAGGCATAGGAACATTCGTAGGTTGAGTTGTAATCCAAGTTGCGCCATTGTCAATACTATATAAGATAGTATACCCTTGAAGTTCTCCTAGCTTTCCGTCCGCCCTCAAGAAGTTTCCAAACGTAATATAATCTTCAATATCTAAAGGAGAACCTGTATAAATTCTGTCCAGGAAAGCACGGTTAATAGTCACTTCTTCCTGAGTAATTTGCTTTTTCTGCACGATTATGGTAAGTTTCCCCTCCACAATCGCACCATAAGCATTCTTGAAGTAACACTTTGCATCATATCTACCTGCCATGTTTGTGTTAACATCATCTAACACCCAGAGAGGTCTGATCCCTTCCACAGTGGTAGGAAGCTCGGAAGCCTTTATCACTGTTCCAAGCGGAACTGTATATGAACTCTGTTGGAAAACTGCTTCGCTAATTTCAATTCCAGTGTACTGATACTTTGTTATAGGTACTTCAAACGTAACCGTTAGTCTCTTAGCATCACTCTCAGAAGGAGCATCATTTCCAAATAATCGGGCGTTATCACTAAATGACAGGAATGTGTATGAACAATTAACAATAGCCTTCATTCTTGGTATATCATAAGTTATATTGTCAATCTCAATATACTCTCCATCACTTGTGACCACTATCCTGCGAGGAAGAAGAGTTGTTTCCGGTCCTGGAGCATAGGAGTTGTTTCTGCTTACTCCGATAGCAATAGTATCGGTAATGAAATTACCCTTTTGATACTCGGATATGGTTGTTTGAGTCCCGCCTATATTAATGACAGTGTCTACTGTCTTGATGGCGAATAATTTCGGGTCTATTACCATTATATTAAAGATAATATTGTTATCATCTATAGTTCCGAGAGTAGCAGGAACATTAGTATATGTCCCTCCAAATCCCGAATCAGTTACTGATACATCAGTAGAAATACCGGCAAGAGCATTTGCATCGAAAGTGAGAGGAGCCCCTGCTATTTCGCTACTTCCGTCCGGATATTCGAACCTGTAATACAATCTTGAAGGGAGTTGATCGACAATAGGAATTCCTTTAAGAACATAGATAGTCCCGCCCTTTAAAGGCTCGGTAGTGACAACACCGCCGCCCAGGACAACCCTAGTATCAATGTCTCTCGCTTTTATCTTAAACTGGATTGCAACCTTAGTACCATATGCATTAAAATCAGCCATAAGGGTCATGAATCTTTCGCCGTTAGGTTGTTCAGTCACTATGCTGCCTGAAATAATCTCTGTCTTACTAAGGTAACTTGCATCGTAGTTCCAATCAATTGGGCTAGATTCTCCATATCTTACAGGCATTGCCTGGTCCTTGAAGAAAACATCTAGTACACCCGGTAATTTTATATCGTATGGGTCAATATACCAAGAATCGTTTGCCTCTTGGTAATTAATTATTGTCTCTCCGATTTGGACGGTAACCCCTTCAGATACACTTGTGTATTGAACAGTCCTATCTACAGTTGTCAGATTCAAATTAAGCTGAGTGCCCAGCCAACGAGGATTCTCAATAAGTTCCGCGCTATCGTTAGGATCGGTCGTTATGAAATTCCACCTGTCTGATACCACCTGATTGCCCTGTATTGTATCTGTATATGTTACTTTATATCCTCTTATCTTCGCGGTAATTGGATTCTGGGCCGTGGCAGGGACAAGTTCCACATCCTTGGAAATAACCCAGCCAACTTCAGAATAATTAAGAACGTTTCCAAGTCTTCCTATAGCCTCGTTGTAAATGGCCGTAGTCATGCTTGGATTAACATCCTGTCCATAAAACTCGAGCCTAAGGGTGTCTGGTAGTTTATACAAACTTTGGTCCAGTCTAGCCCTTTCATTTAAATACTTCAAGTTTGTAGCTATGGCGGGATTTGAAGTATACAGGTTGGGATTAACTGGATCAACCTCAAAGTAGAAGCTTCTAGTTGAAGGTATCTGGGTCCCATTATTGGCGCCCCTTTCCATCAGTAAATAATTCCCTGCCTCTCCTTGTCTTGAATATCCAGCCACAGATGTATATACCCTTCTAACTGTTCTATTTAAGTAATAAACTTGAACTGTGAACGGTGTTTCAGCTCCTGTAGCATCAATTATCCTTGCGGAAACTGTCCTCTTTCCTCCCCCAATATTAATGTTATATATACTTGTACTACTCGTAGAATCTGTGTCACTCCACAATATATCTACCTCACCTATATTCACTATCTCGGGGGGTTGAATTTCTTGATTTGGATTTTCACCTCTCGCAAGTGCCGTAGTTGGAATAACAGGATTCAGAGGGTCAATTATCAAATATACGCTTCCATTTATGTTGTACCCATCATTTGGGCCAAACCCGAAGCTTATCTCATCTACAGGTATTTGCATATGGTTTAAGTTGTATATACTTTCTGTAGTAATCCTATTTTCTGGCAAGTTCTTATACATGTTTCTAAAAGTAATGGCAGAAGCAATGGTTAATCCTGGGTCCACTCCGTTCCAATCAATTACTCTTCTGTACTTACTTTCCTGGTCCAGTTTATCTATTGGATAAAAAACTAAAGCTGGCAGGAAAACAGATTGTTCGCCTAAAGGTCCGGCAAGAAAACTTACTTCAAAAGAGTCTGCAATAGAGGAATTGGAATACTTATTGAATTCAACAACATAATCGGATATTCCAAGAATCTCCTCAAATGTCCAAATGTCTGCTGTAATCTGAAGTGCTATCTCCTGGCCAACAGTTCTTATCCCCGTTCCATAGCCTACACTACCATTTAAGTCTCTTGTAAATCCTCCGGTTACTGTTATATCATCATCGACTAGCACCCTTCCCTCGGTAAACCACTTAATATCAGGTGTAACGGGGCTGGAAATTGCAAGATAATCAGCATATATACTTTCCTCGGAGTGGGAGGCAAAATCATAGTAAGCTGTGGTGACATTTGAATTCCCTGGCATATCACTAATCATAAGCCTAATTTCTTCGATTCCCGAAGCCAGTCCCATGTCCTCATCATCTAAGGTGTGGAAAGTAGCTCCTACAAGCGAGGAGGGAATATCTCTAACTAATCCTTCAAACGGATTCGGATGTCCACCAATTCCACTAAACTTATATTTTCTGTCATTAGCCGTGATTTCTTCCGGCTCGGTGTCTATCGTACGATCAAGAACGATTACTGTTAAAATGAAGTATTGAGGAGAATCTCCCTCGCCAATTCCCGGCAAGAATCCGTAAAAGAAGTATCTTCCTCCCATATACATCGGGATGCTTGAATCCAAAATGTATTTCCCACTTGAGAGAACAAAGGGATATCCTTCCTCTCCGGGAGTAAGTATTATGGGCAAGGTCCCTCTTTCTGGGTACATAGTGTATTTGAATTCGGCCGAAATTGGTAGGGCAAATGTGTCTGTGTCGTAAGGATCAATATAATACCTTCCTTCTATCATCGCCTGAGACTCTGCGCCTGTTGATTTGTTGGCATAAAATACACTTTCAAGTTCACGGTTTAAGAACTCGATTTCAAACCAGCAGGAATCATTTCCATCGGGGAGTATTATTTTTACTCTTATTCGGGCATTGGGACCTCCAAAGGAATCTCCCATTGTATGTCCAAACTTGTTATACGTTATTTCAGTAGCTGGAATATATTCCTCTGTCAAAACATTTTGAATCTGGAAGGAAATATCGCTATTTTCATTAAACGTGTATACTGCCTGATTTGGACCTATCTCCCCAAACCTTACATTCATTGCTTTTGGAATTACCAAAGCACCATTCTCTTCTGTTGGCCTCGTATATGGGTCAATTGAAGCCAAGGTCCCATTAAGTCCAATGCTTTCGTTATATACCCTGCCCCCACTGTCAAGAGAACTCACTTGTATATATAACTTGATCGGTTGTGTTTCTCCACTATATCCAGTGATAGTACCGGTGGCAAACAATGTCTTTGCTAATCCTAAGTAACTTATATTCTGGGCTAATTTAAACGGATCAAACTGTGTGGGGTCCGAATCCAAAGCAAAATCTTCAGTGGGAATCCATCCATCATCCAGAGTAAATGACATATTTATATCACTGAAGAATGTTTCTGTCTTCTTTGGAATTATATCAATTGAGAGCCTTCCGTCTAATCCTAAAACTGGATAAACCTGATATACGTTGGATATATTCAATGTTCCATCTTTTATATCGTATATTCCCGTTCCGGATGTATTGTAATTAACCTCTTTCACATCCTTCTTGTTGAAGCTTAATCTTCTAATTATTTCTTTGCCATCCTGAAGATTGGATGTCAGGGTAATTATTCTTCCATCCCTGAATCTAAAGAAATCATATGGAACATAATTTATTATGTCTCCCGGATTAATTTCTCCATTAGGCCCCATCACATAGTCTAAGGATTTCCAGACTAGGCCATCATACTCCACAATACCACTGTTATAGTATTCTACAGAGAATGTAGATGGGAGAGTATACCCATCAATTCCTCCATAAACAGGAACTCCGAACTCATCAAAGGTTTCTATTCTCTCTGTAAACTCAGAGAATATCAAGGAATCTCTAACCGCTGTAACCGTTACAGTGAAACTTTGCTCGCAACTTCCAGGACCCAGTTTAGTTACCGTAAATGTAACTGAGGCCATTGTGTCCGAAATAGCTACTGTGTCATCTCCCGCGTAATACCATGGTTCTCTTTGGAAGAACATTATCTCATCAAAATCTTCCCTTAATTCATACACCATTGAATATTCGGCTGGGATATCCTCTTCGAATCCAATAGAAACTCTCTTGAATAAATAATCGATATATTGAGAAGGAGTACAAACACCTGTTTTTGTATCTCCATTACCATCTATGAATGTTCCCACTAACATATACGGCTTGTTAAGCGTAATATTGATAGTATTTTCGCCAACATAACTGTATGTACCTGTTTCCGGATCGGTCTCGATTATCTTCAATGTTTGAAGAATATGCACTGGAATTACGTCGTTTTCATCTTTAACCGTATAATTTCTGTCTAGGTTAATGTAATTCAAATCTCTGATAACCTTTGAATCCACTCTAAACGCCATTGCAACAGTTTGTTCTCTGTTGGTTCCCGGCTGGATTCTTCCAGTCAAGATAACAAAGTCTCCAACATAATCGGCATCATTGTATATATCTCTACTTCCGAGCGGGCTCTTAAGAATACTTAACAGTTCCTCAAGATTATCCCATTCAACAGTGATACCTGAACTCAGCTCGCTTCCGTCTTGGAATTGAACTCCCACGCTTAAATTGGGGTTTATCAAAGACTCATACAAAAGAGTGCTCTCTGGAGAATATGAGTCAACCGGCACATATGGAACGGAGTGTGTCCCCCCTTCATCCTCTTGTTCGTCAAGGATAATGTGCCCGGGAGTCATTCCGGTAGATACGCCATATATAATATCCGGAACGACAATTTTTTCATCAAACTGCAGATTCAAAACAATTGTTTGATCCAACATTCCACTTCCGCTGTCTGCTGAAAGCTTGGTTGTCACTATGTATGAGCCTCCTTGGAAAGGATAGGAATGAGTCAACGCATTCTCTTCCTCTTCAGTAAGCCAAAGCGCAGTATATTCTGTATCCGGGATTCCGCTCAACTCACTAAATTTCAAAACAAAGGAAGTAGGCAACACTAGATTGTCATAAGGATTGAGATGTCTGATATAGTAATGTTTGGTGTTGTCTTCCCAGGTCTCCTCTTCAACAGGGAATGGTTCTCCCTGTTCATCCAACATTAACACGCTTTCATACTCTCCACTCTTATTGTGAATAATCATCGTGAGAATTTGATAATTATTTTCCGTTCCAATTCTTCCATATACAACAAAATACTCTTCCTCTGCTAAAGCATTTAAAATATTACCTTCGCTGTCTATTATGTTGTCAGGAGTCCCGTCTAGATTGGTGAACCAGGTCACATCATACCCTAAACGCTGTAATCTTCCCCTGTATGTCGCATCAATCCACACTTTAGAAGGAAGTCTGGTGTTAAATAACTCTTCACTATATGGGTCAAACTCAAAGAATGATCCGAGTTCACTATTATAATCAAAGGCTGCATAGGATATCCTCACCGGCTCTCTTCTGGTGGCATCCGGAAGAATTTTCCCCAAAGAATCATATGTTATTTCGCTAATTACCTGAATTGTATCCGGCAAAGTGCCTACTACTCTGGTTGGGCAGGTTACCGTTAACCTTATCAACTGTTTACCGGCATAATCGTCTCCAAAATATGCCTGAGTAATGTTTGTCTTTCCACTGTCTAAGGGGTAAATGGCCCTATCCACTGTGACTTGATTTGCCACTTTGTGGTTCCAATCCAACCCTCCCGGATAAAAACCATCAAATTTATCATCATTTGACGTGTAACCTTCCGGTCTTGTTCCAACAATACGGTATTTCCCCGATTCAAAATAAATCCTTATCTCGTTGGCGGGAAGCATTTCGGAAGCTCCAGCTTCAAAAACTGTTGTTGCCGGTATCGCATATGTATTCTGCTTTAAGGCATCTACTGTGTAATACCCTTCATTTTCGTCGTTAATCTGAATATGTGAAACTATCTTGGCTAGAACCGTAACCTCTAGAGCAATCCTAAGATTATTATATTGGGCTACAACGGTATATAATCCTCCGGAGAAACTTATCATCGACAGATCAAAGCCCCAATCAAAGTCTTCAAGATACTCTTTTCTAAAAGTATTCTGTTGCCCTCTAATATTCGATTCAAATGTCAATTCAAGCGTTGTCGGGGCTAATTCTCCCCCAGCTTCTCTGTATACTATTGGATTATATGTTTTCCCTAACGCGGCTGCATCCATTTTCTTTATTGAGTAGTCATAAGGATCTATGGTAACTTTAGCAACTATAGGAATATCGTTGTAATAATCATCCTCCGGAACAACAACTACCGAGTTCAATACTTCTACAATCATATTGAAGGTCGTTTCTGCAATGCTTCCTTCTCCAATTATTACCTCATATTCATCCGCGGGAATCCCACTATAGACTTGTTTGATGTTTGTATTATTGTATGGGAAGCCTTCTATTCTATATCTCAGACTTCCTATAGTTCCATCCTGATAAATAACCTGCATAAGTTCGGGCATAGGAGTGATGTCTGCAGGGTCAATAATCATGTAAGCGTTTCTTAAATCCCTGACGATTCTGGTCCCGTTTGCTTGATCTGAAAAATACATTGCATAAGTAATAAGTTTACCAAAAAGATAGGTGGTGGGATGATACTCATACTGCCCGGTAACCAACTCCGCACTTTGTCCCTCAAAAGTTAGTTCAAATTCAAATACATCCGAACCAAAAGATACAATTGCCGTCTCCTGCCATACAGCATCATACATACCGGTATAAGTTACTTCAGGAGTGACAGATATAGATGGGATCAGATAATCATCGGGATTTTCAGTAATAACAGGCAAGTCAAAAGTGATATTGAAGTCTACTCCCGCAATTAGCCCGGAAACCCCGGTAATTCTTTTTAAAGGATCAATCTTTACTTTTCCTACCGTATAAGGGAACATCTCAAGATGGAAGACATCGCCATCTCTTCTGTAATTGGATTCTTTTGCTAACTCCGGAATATTTAGTACTATATTTTCAAAGTTTAAGACAGCTTCTCCGCCGGCAAGTTTTGTCAGCCCTTCTATTACAGTTTGGCCGGGCATCTTGTATTTAACACCCATTATTAGGTTATCAACTAATATTTCAGCAGGATTAGTTGGATTGGTGTTCACCCTCACCAAAACCTCTTCTCCCTTAATCGCCTCCATACTCACGTATAAATATTCTCCCTGCTGGGCAAAATCTCCCACAAATCGTATGCCATTGTCACTCCCTGAAGTAATTAGCATCTCAGAGTTCTTCCCTGAGACATCTCCAATAAATAACCCCATAAAGTTGGAAAAATCACTGCTAACAGCCTCTTGAGTGGAAATTAACGCATCAAAATGAACATTTATTGTATCTGGGTCCAGGAGTTCTAAATAACTTTCAAAGAATTCCGGATTAATCTCATCTGGGAGGGAAATATTTAACCCTGGAGAATTTATTTCCTGTGAATATAGGGAAAGGGCAAATACCATTTCTCCGCCAGCATACCCGTCTAATCTTATCTCTTTAGTTACTGTATCATACGAAAACTCTATGTATGCATTGTCAAATATTCCAATAGAGGTCAATAGTGCAACTTGGTCGGGACTTAATCCTAATGTAGCAGCAAGCGAATCAATAATACTATCCGCCTCTCCACCTAGCATTCCGGAAATAAGTTCATCATCTAGGGTAATAATAATTTTATCCCCTTCTGAGCGAGATTTACTTAAAAACACGGCGTACATGGAGTTTACCGTGCCTGGTTCGGGATTCAATGTGCTGAAATCAATGCCCGCTGTAAACATATTTACCGCGTATCTAACTAATTTGTTAGCTAGACTTGTGACATCAAGATTTTCAAATTTTAACTTAGGAAGATTTAATGCCTGGAGATCAATACTGTTTCCAAGATATTTTGCGATTAAACCAGTGGCATCTGCATATAAAAAACCTTCCTTGTAGTATGCCATCAGGACTTCTTCATCAATAGAATAGGCCCCTCCCTGATTTTCGCTTCGATCCCTTATCTCGATTTTCATTTTGTTCTGATCATTATTGGTCATATTAACCGAGAATTTAAAGTCTGCGAAAAGATGGGCATCAAAGGATGGGATATCTAAATATCCTTGAAGATGCATATCTCCTTGGTTGCTGGTATTATACAGGTTTGAGGAAGGATTTTCATAACTCATGAGAGTAATCGGGCCAGACACATCCTCTGTCGAGTAATTTATGCTCAGATAATAATCGTTAGCAACACTTCCCCACTCTTCTCCTTCTTCGTCATCATCAAAAATCATAGAAAAGTCTGTAAGAATCTTATCTCCCGTACCCGTTGTTTCCATAACTGAAGACAATTCTCTTACAGTAAATCTCTCTATCTTAAACGCTGCGAGTGAGGATAATTTGAATCCTAAAAGCATTTGCGTGAGAGGATCAAACTTTCTTCCGAGTGGAACAAAGGTACTTTGTATCATTGAATTTGCTACATCTTTTTGAGTATCCAGATTGATGTTCTTGATAGTAACATTCTCTTTATCCCCTTCCACCTTCCTCTTAGTGATATTGGCAGTATCGCTTAGTGGGTTCATACCCGCGATAGTATTTACCGTGGATGGGTCAAACAGTATATCTCCAAAGTCAAGTTTAGTAATTATTTCATAAAACATAGCAAATGAGCTTGTTCCGCCAAACCCATCTATTTTATTTTTCTTATCTTCCAAGCTGTAGTACAAGTTATTGTTCGCATAGTAAACAAAGAGCTTGGGCAGTTGGTTGTTATAATCAAAAACTCTTAATAATATTTCCGAGTCCTGATTTCTTTCTATGTCGTAGTTGGCTTCATAAGTGATTTCGGTATTGATTGTATTTACTCTCAGATTATATGTTGAAGATACGTATCTCTTTCCTGTTTCCTGAGAGGCCTTTAGCGCGCCGGCGTTCAACATACCGTTTTCTATCTCTTCATAAATCTCTCCCTTATTTATCACCACCGGAATAGGAACAGCTCCGCTACCATCGTTATTATTATTTCCACCCGGGTTTTCTTCCTGGGGAGCGCAGGACACGACAATAAGAACCAATGATACTATCATTAGTAAAACAAGCAATAAAGTTGTCAGTTTAGTCACGCGCATTTTTCTTAATTTCCAATCTGCTTATTCTGTCCTCTTGGTCCTGTTTTCCTTTTACTTTCTTCTGATTCTGTCCTCTTGGTCCTGTTTTCCTTTTACTTTCTTCTGATTCTGTCCTCTTAAATCTGTTTTCCTGTTAATTTCTTCTTTTTGTCCGATAATTTCCTTTCTCTTCTTATCTTTATCTTTTTTCACGTCTTATACTGGATATGTCTTATGAATGAATGGTTTGAATGTCCAGACTACCCATCCGGTCGCCGGATTACTTCCTGTTCTGTATATCCTTACCTGTTCAGAATACATATGGAAGAATCCTTCTATTTCTTCTGCATCCCCCCATTCCATAACCTCGTATGAATAAGTCAAAGCCCCGTGAGCAGTACCTGCTAGATCATTCAAATCGTCAATCAGGTCTTGGGTGTAATATTCCCCATATGGATTTTCGTATCCATCATAGTCAGCTGTAGTGAATATACTTTTTGGCCTTTGGACTATAATGTTTTGAGAAGGATCATTAATAGTGTATTCGGTATCTGGTCTACCATCCAGGAAGAACAACAGAATATTATACACGTGCGTATATTGAATAGTCTCTCCCGAATGGACAGTTAGTATTACCTTCCAATGGTCTATATACCCACCCGAAGCAACATCTGAATTGAATTCCATACCTCCGGAAAGAGATTCATTCCACCAGGTCACCCTGTATGAGAATTGCCCTGGAGTAAATGCGGTTCCTTCATAAGAACCTTGAATCCTGCTTTCAGGAAGAATAAAAGTATATGGTTGCCCGTCTATTGCTATTCCACAGGCAGAGAAGTCGGGATCAAGGGGATTTAAAATAAATCTTGTCTTTTCCTTCCCCTCAATTGCCAGCGGATCGGAAGACAGATAATCGTATCTTGCAGAATCGATTCCCATTCCATAGCCTAGATCCAATCCATTAATTTCAAACTTCGTGCTGTATTGCCTGCGCACAATGTTGGAAGTATACTCCCTTCCTCTTATATTCACCTTCCGGCTGTATTGAATATTCATATTGTTGTCAATTAGAATATTGGGATCCCATTCTGTTACAGTATAGTCCAGCATTGCCCCGACCAAGGAATAATCTCTTAATGCGGTATTCAAAACATTGTCAGTTATTCCATTCCTGTTTACTGTACCGCTTAATAGAGAGGTAGTGTAACTATCCTCATAAGGATTTTGCGCGCCCGCATATGTAGTCATATTGTATGTAGATTTTATTGCTCCCCTGTTGAGAACGCTCATACTCGAGTTATTAATGTAAGTGATCGGAGACATATCCAGGAAAACCAACATTATCCTAAATACCTCTTGGTAAGAAAAGCCTGTTTGAGGATTTTCCACTCTGACCGTTACAGCCCACCCCTTATATACTCCTCCAGCTACATACTTGTCAGGAATAACTATGGCAGGGGAGCCCGTTTGCCACCAAATGGCAGTAACAGTCAGCCCCTTGGCGTTGAGTTCTACATCGCTTTCCAAATTGTAATTTCCCTTTGCTTTAATAGGAAGTCTGTAGTTATCTCCAAAATATGGGTTTAGAGGGTCAACTACATATATAGCCTCGTTTTGCGACCCATATCCATATCCCAAATCGACTTTTGTGAGATTAAGGGTTTCATACTGGTAATAGCACTCATAAGCTGGGACAGTTCTTACTAACCCATTTGAATTAGTTAAGCTAAATCCACCAACTGCATCCCCTCCTGTTGCTAAAGCGTTCCTGGCTCTTGCTAAAGCCCCTTCATCCCACTTAATACGGTAAGGGTAGTTTGCAGGATAATAATCTGAAGTGCCCGCAATCAAAACGGTAGTGGGGTCAATATCTTCCGGAATGAATACGATACTAGTAGGCGTCGGATCAGCCCCGCTAAGTACGTTCTTTATTCTAAACGCAACCTGATATGTCGTATACGAAGAGGTCCCCGACACCTGAGAGAAATAGAATCGAATATCTTGCATCATACTTTGATAAGTATCCCCTTGCTTTCTTCTGATCATATCGAACGTCCAGGTATCTATATATAATTTCAAGCTAACAGGTTGTCCCCTGTCTTTATCGTATATCCATCCTCTCACCAGAATATGTCCTGTTGGCGTTCCTTCAGCTATGATATCGGCATCCTCAAAGTCCCAAACCACAGGAAGATAGAATTCAGTTTGTCCCTCATGATAAAGAATATCCTCGACTAAGCCGGGCAAATCGGTTGTTTTACCTGCATACGGATCAGTTATATGATATGTGGCATTCGGATTCTCGTTATGTGTGTCTTCCGATATGTTATAGTAATCGACCTTGCCCTCTTCCAGACTCCAGCTCTCTATTACGTACGGAAGAACGGCGACATATAAAGATAGAGGTTGGTCATACCCGAGACCCTCATAGCCGGTGATCAAAGAAGCTAAAGTGAAATGCTTTTGGCCTTCAGGACGTAAATTTAGAATCGTCCTGAATGTATCATATCTTACTTCGAAATCCACTGGTAGCGTCCAGTTAGCAGTATAAATCAAATCTGGCCCTTCAATAAATTTCAGAGTATATGTGCTTGGTACCTCTACATATTCGGAATATGGATTCAGAGTTATTTTCCTAGAAACGCTGAGCCCAATATTATCAAACTCATATTCAGTAACTGTCTTGTCATTAAAATGCAATATGATATTTACTATTTGTCCATCCATCAAAGTAAGTCTGAAACGAATATTTCTTGGGTCGACTCCAAGCCCGTTGGAGGTCATAGTATGCCCATAAAAGTTATATCCAACTGCATTCAGACGGGCAAGCCCTGTTCCTACAGAATAGTACTCCAGATTTGTGTATGAGAAAGTTCTGTCCGCTTCAAGTCCCTCAGAATATTTGAAGTTCAATCCTTTTGGTAAAGGAATGTTTCCGGCATAGGCAAAGTTTGCATAAGCATCAAAGTTAATGATGATATCTCCATCTTCATTTCTTTCCTCGCTTATTAGAGTCCTGGAAGTAACCGCATTGTCTATATAAGATACTTGCTTGACTTCACAAGGAAGGACCCTGAGTTTTAATTGAACAATTTCTCTCATTACCCTTGCAGTTGCAATAACTACATCTGAAGAAGTTCCAAGATAATTAATTCCATTCAGATACTCGGTATTTACTGACATGGTCCAGGATATCCCACTTATCTCAAATCCTCCTTCCAGAACCAATCTTGAGGGTAGTCTTGAAGGGATAATATTTGTACCTAAAGAGTAGTGCTCGTATATATTTTCGATAGTGATCAGTCCTTGATTAATTGCATATCTTCCACTGCCTTCTGCACTGTCAAAGTTATCTCCAATATTAATTCCGCTGGAAGAGAATCGGCAATAAACCCTGGATCCATCTTCAATCAAAGCGGACAACCATATGACTCCGCCTCCGTAAATACTTACTTCCGAAAGTCTGTCGATTATTTGGAATTCACTGAGTCCTATCATCCATGTCTCTTCGGGGTCTGTTCCCACAATAGGAGATTTAACAACAGACCAATACTGTGGTACCGGCCTTGCGCCCTGAGCACTGTTAGAATAAGTCACAGTTTTTCCGGTTTCTTTATATCTGACGGTAAACCCGAAGTTTTGAGCAATAATATATCCGTTCGGGTACTTTGGAGTATTATCCGGGTTATACGCCTCAAGAACAAGACCGGAGGTACTGCCGCCAATAGTTATAATATAGTTATCCTGCCCGGCTTCTATATCCAATTCATTCCCACCCTCGGGATCATATTCTTCGACTACCATGTATACGGTAAAGTCATCGGCACCCTTTCCTTGGCCGATATAAATGTCTAATCCCTGTCCATCCGGATGGATATCAGCAAGCATCTTTTGAAGGTCGACTGTTCCAAAAATAGGTTCGTATGCGCTTAACGCAGCATCAAGAATATCCACAGAAACATTACCCTCTCCGGTCGGATCTACCGACACCCTTCTTACAAAAGTAGCGGTAATATCTCCAAACAAATATTTGAAGTACTCGTAAACGGTAACGGCGCTGTCTCCAAGAATATTAATCCTTGCGTTACTTCCGGTATTGTATAAAATATATCCTTGATCATCGATTCTAAGCCCATTGACTATTATTTCTCTCTCAACAATATCATATGTAACCGTGCATATATCCTGAGTCTCTCCCTGAACTTCCAGGGATATAAGTCCCCTGTCTTCAATTGCATACTCAAGATAAATCCTTTCTGAATACTCTTCCTCTCCTCCTATCACTGCATACAAATCATGCAAGGATTGAGGGGTCCAAGGAGTGGTCTCTGACCAAGTTACTGTGTATTCTCTCAGCGTTCCATCTTTAAAGGTAATCCTAAGCAGTCCGGGTATATCAAATCTGTCATAAGTATCAACTGCATACTCGTAAAGGTTTTCTTGCATGCTGTTATCATGGCTTCCTGGTGTTGAAGTGACTAAAAGAGTTTCCCCTCTGCTGTTTTTAAGCACAGATCCATCTGAATTTAAGAATTCTACATCTGTCGCCACAGGTGACATAATTCTGATTAGTAATCTTAGCCGGATATAATTACCTTCCTCACTCTGTTCATCTCCAATAACCGTTTCAAGGTAATAGGCTCCGGGATTTTCCGTTACATCTAAGAGATAAAATACACCATCATTGTCAATAACAAAGTGCTCTGCTAAATCCCCTTCTATATTTCTCCATTCGACACTATACTCATATTTTTGATAAATTCCCCCATCCAGAGTAAAGAAAACTACTATGTCTGTTGGTAGAACCCAAGTATCACTGTCAAAGGGGTCTACATTGAATACACCTAAATTCTCATCCTCTTCAGAAGGGGTTTCTCCATTGACATAGAAATCTTTTATCTTTATGTTTCTGAGTTCATACTCTGAAGGCTGGTGACCTTCGGTAATAAGTTCCTTAGTGAAAGTGTCTATTACTTTATCTGGAATCTGCACTTCAATAGTAAGTTCAGGGGTATAGAACCAATCCTCATAATACCAAGCCCTGTTGAAATCAAAATTGATACTCAAATCAAAAAATGAACTTGTGGTATTATCGAGTCCTGATTTAAATGGATATGGGTTCCCCGTCTCAGGATCCCTAGCATTTACAAGTTTCACGTTGTCAGCTTCAGGATTAGTCCAGTTAATTATTCGCATTGAGTTCGGCCCGGAAAGTGCGGAGCCGATATTGGGCATTCTTTCCGGTCTGCTTGAGAAAATAGTACTGGTTTGCAAACTCTGGAAATTCAAAGTGTACTCTGTCTCATCCTCTCCTTCAAAATAATAGGTTAAATTAGTTGGTAAAACATACGAGGAAGGATATAGAGCATCAATTGTATAAGTGTTTCTCTCCGTTTCCCCTGAAACCATGAAATAATCCAATTGTCTAGGTAAGACTTGAAGCCTAAGAGCAATAATCTGGCCATAGAAATTAGTGTAAACATATGTGTAAGACTTTTCGGTAAGGCCAACGTAATTATTTATCTGTTTTTCCGAATATATCGTATTTTCATCAACAAAGTCAAAACTCCAATTAAAAGCTCCAAAGGCATCCGGAGTCTCTTCATTTGGGTCTGCATATATTTTTGTGAATTGTATTCTTATGTCAAATGTCCTGAAATACCACTCCACAAAAGATTCGGGGGTGTTTCTCATACCGTTGATATAATAAGCCTTGTAAATCAGATACATAATGGGATCAACTGGTAACGTCATTGCAATAGGAGCTTTCACCGGACCATCGGGAGTGTTGATGTTTATGAAGGGAAGATCGGTTAAAACTGTACGGTTCCAAACTTTGACAACAATATTTTCTCTGTATGTCGCCATCATTCCTTCTCCGATTACCACCTTGACTACGAACTTGCCTCCCTCGAGAGTAAGATCCTCCCAAGCCATCATTCCAAATTCAAAGGAGTTATATATGGAAAGATTCCAGTCTACTTTATCAATATTACTTCCATCCCATACAATCATGGTATATGGGTGGTTAGTATAAACAAGAGCGCTGTCTGTAATTATACGAGCAGATCCTAAGAGAGTGATTAACTTATTGCGGATAGTGGTCATACTCTCGGGAATATAGTAATCGTTTGTAGCTGGCTGATAAAAGACATTATATCTATTCGTTACAGTATGCTCTTCTTCCTCTCCCTCGGCTGGGATAACCACATTTTCAAGCGCAGTGTACATGTACCTCCCAGTAACAAAGTCATAAATCATATCTTTGTTTTGGTATCTCGCTTGGTATGTCCTGATAGTCGCACCAGAGCCTAAAATCACCTCAACCATCCGTCTAACGGCCGTCTGCCCTTCAGCAATCTCCGTTTCAAACACTAGGTAATCATCTGCACTGACTATATATTCTCCTCTTGCATAGCTATACAAAATATTAAATCCGGCACTGTTCTCTACAATATAGTAGCCGGGAATTCTGGTCCCCAAATCATAAACATGGTTTAGACCGTTTGTTCCGATAAATTCTTTAAGATATACTGTGACCCCCGGGCCCAATTCTTCATAAGCTTTGTCGTACTTGAATTGAGAACCTAACCCCAGAATGTACACGTTATTCTCATAATCGTACACGATTTCATAACCGTTGGGGCTGATAACAGTATAATACTCAGTTTCTCTGTCAAAGACTGCATGCAAGTTAAAATCTGCGTCATAAGTAGCTACAATGTCTTGATTTCCATAAAACGCATCCACTTCTTCGGGAATTTCTCCCAGAGGCTCCCATTTAAACTCATTTCCCGCAAGGGGATCCCCGTCACTGGGAAGACGTAGCCTTCTTACTTTTTGCCGGCCAATTAGGTCAGAAATGTAAATAAGGTAGTCCCTGCTAACCCCCATAAACTGTTTATCCATTCTAGGTCTGTAGTAAGCGTTTCCGGATACAACCTCAATGCTTTCAGGGTTATAAAGGAATTTCAAGTCCCTTGTTTCCATTCTTTCGCCAAAATCAAAATAGACTGGCACTGTTTCATGTAGTTTAATTGAATACGGACTCTCTCCGACCATGTTTTCCAGTGTTCCAACCGAATACATGGCAAAATCCTTTTCTAACTGATCTATGTTCTTGACACGCTGTCTAAAGCCAATCATTATGCTGATGGTTCCAATCAGTTCATCCACGCCGAAGAATTGCTTAATACTGTCGTTAGAAGTGGTAAGTCTGATTACCTCGGGTTCAAATGTCGCCCAGCTATCCTCCATCAAAGCCATTACAATATCAGTTAGCCCAAGGACAAGGTCCCCTGTTTCATTTTCGAAATCATAACCCATATATTCATATAGTGAAGTAATGAAAAGATCTTCCCTGACTTTAAATTTGGGAAGGTTGGGGAAGCAAATATAATCCAACCAGACGTAACCAAGTTCCTCCACCGGATATGCCGTGTTAAAACTTACATCATTAGCATAAATCCTCATAATGGGCGTGCTTACATCGTTTTCGACTATGTAAATGTACAAGTTGAAAGCGCTTCTACCCTTTCTTGTCCATCGTCCATTCTCTAAAATCTGTTCTCTAATGTACTGGTCGTATGACAAAGTAAAATAAATATCGGCAGCTTTAGGTAGAATATATGGGGTATTTAACCCGCTCGTATCTCCCATAAAAGCTCCCATCATCCTGCTAAGATTAACCTCTTCAGTCTGGGCAAAAACAAATTGACCTTCGAGATACCCCGAATAAGTCAATACCTCTTGTAGCTCATTGAAGTTGTCGAAATTCGGAAACGCGATCCTAACCTTTTCTCCGATATGAGTGGGAAATAAGTCCATTCTCATTATTAAATCGGCTTCCGCATCTTTGGGTTTTTCAGCAGCGGAATATACTTCGAGCTTGATACTGTACACATCGACATCGTAGGTAACATCAAAATACGATCTATTCAATAATTCTTCTACTGACATACCAAGTATGCTGGCTATAGCCTCAAGATCGATGTTAAATTGCTTATTCAGAAGCTGAATGATTTGATCTGTCGTATAGTTAGTTCCCGTGGGGGAGGAGACTTTCATTACCTCCTTAATCAAGGGCATATCTATCCTCACCTTGATTGTTGCATGAGAGGCAGGGTCTTCCTCATCTTTCATCGTGGACTCGATATTTTTCATGATTGCATTCATTATAACGCTATATTCGCTGTCCTCCTCCTCGTCCTTATTGGGGTCAAGGATACTATCAACCACCATTACAATCATTTTATCGACAAAATCCGAAACGAATTTTAACGTGCTTGCTAAATTAAACCCTCCCTTGTATGCCTTGGGAAGGCCTATATCTTCGAATTTCACACCTCCATAGAGATGCTGTAATCCTTCTATGTCAATATACGTCAGCTCATCTTTATAAAAACCACCGATAATCAAATCATCCGTGGCAAGATCACGACAAGCAAGATATACCTTGTTTATCTTGTTATCGTACTTGTTCATATCCGTTCTCAGTAAAACATCCAGTTTCAAATCCAATGGAACCAGGTACATGTCCCCGATAAACTCGTAATTTCCGGTCTCATAAAGCTTATAGTTTTCCCTATCCAGTACTATATTCTGAGAAACACGGATATCATAGTCAACAGCAATATTCATTGTAAATGGCACACTTTCGGTATAGAAGGCACCAGTCTGCTTGTTTTTCTTCCTAACCAAACTGTTGCCTCTAAAATCAACATCCATTCCGGTCAATATCTCTTTTCCTAACTGCTCGTTGGGCTCCATTAAAAATTGCATATCACTATTCAGCGTGCTTATAACCGAGGTTCCGAGAGTCGAAAACAAAAAACCAAGGTACTTGTAAGTCAACGGATCGAGTTTGTCTTGGAACGGAGAGAATATTCCCTGGATGAATTCTGTAACATCTCCCGCAATCATGGTGAGCGGAATTTCATTGAAATAAACCGAAGTTTCGTCTCCGTTTAACGTAAGCTTGTAGTTTGTGGTAACAGCGGTCTTCAAAAGATACTCAACGCTCGAAATGGCACTGTCGCTTGAACCATCCGAACTGACAGATGAAATCAGGGTTTCAAGGTTCAGCTGGGTAATCAATCTTATCATTTGCTGATACAGAACAGTATCTCCAAAATTAGCAAAAATTCTCTTCGAACCCTGCAAGTTCAAATAAAGGTTGTTTCCAGGATCTGCTGGGTCGGTATTTATGCCATCAAAGTAAAACCCGATGAGCATAGTATTCGTGGTGCCGTCATACCATTCTAGCAACAGGTCGTTATACTTGATTAACTCATTATGTTTAGCGAGAGCTGCCTCATATTCGGGAGTTCCTTCTTCGTACTGGTCATAAGGCCAGGTGTACATATTTCCCTGCAGCTTCAAAATAAAAGCCGAGCCATCGTCGGTATTAATAGCCATATCGATTCCCATGTAATATCCGGTAGTCGATACAACCTCGCTATCTAAATAGTCCAAAAGGTTTTCCAAAGAACCGGTAGCTCTTTCTACCGCCTCATCTTTTGTTGTGTGATCTTTGTTTGGAAAATTGGTCTCATTATCCAAAATCGGATACGGGTCAGCATAAATATCTTCAGGAGGCGTGCAAGAAGTAAGCATGACAATAATGAAAGCTACTAATACAAAAACTAAAACTGCTTTAATTATATTGCGACCCACTTGCCTACCTGTTTGTTCTCTCGCGACCTTCGCCGCCACCCCGCCTCATTAGTACCATTCAAAGCAAAAAGGAATTCCCCTTATATATAATGCGTACGTTATTATACTATAATAAAGGCAATACCTTGTCAACGCATATAAATAATATATCACTCACAATTCAGTACCCTTCAGCAAACATTCACCCCCACTTTCTATCATCATCAAAAACACACATCGAAAAAAGCATCAGAAACTACATTGCAAAAATTTGCATAAATCATCTCTAGAAACGTTGCTCTTTAAGGCCCAATAATTATCTAGCCAAACTTCTTCCAAATGTCCATATACTTCCACTCTTAATCCGAAGACTTCGAGCCCCAAAGACTAGCCAAAGATTATCAATAATTTAATGGCTTTTTAAAAAAATTTTACCCCCATAAACCGCTGAAACAGAAAGCACATTCGTCTATACGATTCTAAATTTTCCTTTTTTATTTATTGCGACTATCGGATACTTATATCTATTATTTGGTGCCCTAAATTGCGATATGCCCAATCAAACGTTATTCCCACACAATCTAAAATATTCACATATATTGCTTAAAACTTTAGCCACTCCGATTGTCGTTTTTTCTTGCTTTTTTCGCCCCATAATTCTGTTCTGTTTTTCTTCTTGAATCTCGATAAATATATCTGAATAGTCCCGCTTTCGTCCCCCTAAGTTTTGCCCATTTTTTCTTCTTTTACCACCTTAAAAACATCTCAATAATCCCTGTTTATTACATTCCTTTTTTCAAAAATCTACCCTTATTATTTTCTTCTTTAGAAAAAATTAGCATCTATTTTTTATTTGACAATATTATTACTTTCCTTTATAATCACATTGTGATTTCTTAGGATATCCTTCGGAGGCAATGATGCTTGAATATTTGAGCGGCAACAACATAGGAGTTTACTTTATTATCTTCTTTGGCAAGATAATTGAAGTTGCCATTGCAACTGTTCGTATCGTGCTTATAAGCCGTGGCCAGCGCACTGTAGGAGCCATCATAGCCTTCCTTGAAGTATTGATGTGGATATTCATATCGGGAAGTGTAATCGTTGGTGTAGCAAAATATCCCCTAAAGGCAGTTGTATATTCTGTGGCCTTTGCGCTTGGAACATTCCTGGGATCCATGCTGGAAGATTACCTTGCTTTAGGCCTTAGTACAATTCAAATAATCACCTCAGAAGACACGAAGGCACTTCAACAGATCCTTCGAGAAAATTACCTTGCAGTGACTGTAATTAAAGGGGAAGGAAAGGATGGGCCCAAAGATATCCTTACTATCCATTTAAAGCGCAAGCGGGTAAAAACAACAGTTCCTCTCATCAATCAACATCTTACAAACAGTCTAATAACAGTAACTGATGTTAAAATTGTAAAGGGTGGATACATCCGTAAATAATGTCTTTTGATCATTTCCTTCACCTCTTAAAAAAGCTCTTTTTATCCTATTATATTCAACCTTAGATATTATCCCTTTCTTCAAAGCCCCTATCCAACTATCTAAAACAATATTTTCCCTTCTTCCAAAGCCCTTATCTAATTTTAATAACCTTATCCCTTCATTCAAATCCTTTATTCAACTAATTTAAACAATATTTTCCCTTCCTTCTAGCAAGGCTCTTATGCATTCCAAGAAGACCATAAGTCGATTAAATTCTGCGATGCTAGTATTTAAGTTCGTAAACTTTTTCCGCGTAAAATCAACGATATCCTAACTATCCTACAACAAGCCCTATATCCTATAATTTCCATTAATCCAACGCTTAAAAGATTATTTTGAATCCTCCATTTGACAAATCTTAATAATCAAAACACTTTGCCTTTCATTCTTATTCTTACTCACTACCATCCTGCTTTTTACATAAAAATAAGAGGCACGGTTACCCGTGCCTCCAAAGGAAACTTTGATTAATTGTTGAATTGCTTATTCAAGTTCTTCAACTTGTGCAAACGCCATTACCAAATCTGTAAGAAGAGTAAATAATCCTTCTCCATCATCGCTAGAAGTGTTTGCATAGGCACCTTCTTCCCACATTGTCTGGAATCCACTTTTTTCGTATGCGGTCAACGCTGCAGTGTCTTCTGCCTTTATATTAAGGTTTAAAGCCACTTTGACTAAGGTTCCTTGTGTATCATCCAACAGAGCTATCGACAGTGTTATACCTTCTGCATCAGTCTTTGAGCTTGCTCCAAGCGATGCAAACATATCAAGGGTAAGGCCAGCATACGCATCTGCTGCGCTCAAGTCCTTCCCAGTCACTGCTTTGAATATTCTTATTGCATCAGCTTGGGTAAAGAGATCTTCTTGAGCATCAATAGGTGCAAGCGCCCATGTTGTTACAGTCTCAGGATCATCATCAAAGTAAGCATCTCTAGCGGCTTTCATATCCTCATCATTCCATGGGTTTTCGCCTTGTGCGACTATCCAAGCATCGTTTGCTGCTGAAACTCCAAAGTTATAATTCATCAAAGTTACAACTGAATCTATAACATTGTTTGTCGCTAAATAATAAGCCAGGTCAGCTTCAACAGGAGTATCTAAGACAGCGCCGGTGGTGTTATCATAGTATGCCTTGAAAGTAATAGTCTCAGTATCTCCAAGGATTCCATCAACTAAATCTGTCATAAGGGAAGCTAAATCGATGGTGGCAAATGCTGCTCTATCTGCGGGTTCTTCTTCATCTTCTCTTTCAAAGAATCCAAAGCTAATCGGGCCCCCTTCTTTAACTAGCGCTTCAAGTTCAGCAACTATCGGATCTACGAAGTTAAGCAGGGAAAGAATTGATCCTATACTAAATCCACCCTCAAGTTCAGCAGCTATGCCATCTATTACACTAGCATTGTCAGGGAGGGTATATCCTTCAGTCATCCCACCAAAATAGTCGTTCCACATTGCTTGTGCGTCAAGAGGAATGAAATACTGCTGTTCAACTCCCTCAAACTCTACAGCCATATCATTTCCAAGAGCGGCAATAATTGGGCCTAAATCAAGTTTAAATCCGTTTTGGCCTTCGGCGTTACCCGCTTGGAAGTCAGCAATATATGCTACTGGATTTTGTGGGAATTTATTATCTGTTATAGTTGCAAACCCCTGAATGCCTGTTAAATTGAGATTAATAAAGGGAGTAGTAATTGTTTCTTCTCCAACTACTTTTGTTCCTTCGACTAAATCGATTGAAATTGTGGGATATGCATATACCTTAACTGTTGAATTGACAGCTTCATTAGCTAAAATAACATCCAAAGATAGTTCTACAGCTGCTTCTGGAGCAGTTGCATAGTTCAAATCAGAGGGTTTTACTGTTGTTACTGACTGATTGGATACTACCAAATTCTTTATCCCAAGATCCAACTTGAGAGGTAATTCTGTGTCATTTGTATAATCGTAATGTAAGCCAATACCGGTAAGAACTGTACCATTGTGCCCAACCCCTATTGCTATTTGTTTAGGATATACCACATTGGCTTCAGCGCCTTCTTCCTGTTCATCTATGAATAGCTCATCGAACGATTGTCCGAGAATTGCTCCTACGAGAATGTCCACAAGACCAAACATCCCACTACTGGTTAAAGAGGTTTTTAGTCCCGCAAAGTCGATTCCGAGTACTCCTGCTATTCCCACGATTTCGCCCAAGTTTTCAACCATAATTTTAAGTTCTGCTCCGCCAGCTACTTTTGTTTCTGGAAAAGTTGCTGTAGCAGCGGTTACTCCGAAGCCAGCTTCGGTTACTTTTGTTACACCCTCTCCCTCAACGGTTGTAGGCATAATTATTTCAAGAGGAGCAATTAGCGGGACAAATCCCAAAAAGTCTCCGACCAAGCCACTAATTAGCCCATCTTCTGCTCTGTCCCCAAGAGTAAGTTCTTGAGTTACATTTCCGTTTTTGTCTTTCTTGGACATGTCCATTCTAGCTAGATCCAAAACAACATCAGCAACTTTGTTTGCTACAAAAGATGCAAGTATGCCAGCTTTATCTGCTTGGCTCATTTTAACCCAAGTAAATGTAGAATTCCAAGCCTTCTGTCCTATATAGACATATTCACTTCCAGCTACATTAGCGGCAAAAATTGATGCAATAAGGCCTAGCCCACCATCAGTTTTGTCAGTGACTTCAAGAAGAACAGCGTTTTTAGTCTCTGTTTGAGCGTCAAAAGATGCTTCAACTTTAATCTCCAAATCAAGATTTATCGGCGGTACGGGAGATTCCTCTGTTCCAGTGTAGCTAACAGCTAAAAATAATGTTGCCCCAATGTGAGCAGCATCATCAATAGCAAGAGCTTGACGGACTGTTTCATCAACTACATCCACTACTGTATTGACCCCAACTCCTAGCATTGTTGCTAAATCAAACTCATCGTCGTCGTCGTCATCGTTGTTATTATTGTTATTGTTGTTTGGTGGGGTCTGTGGTGGTTTACAAGCTACAACTGATAACAATAGTCCCATTGCAATTACAACAACGAGGAGAGTAATAAATAGTTTTCTTCCTTTCATAAAAATAACCTCCTAAAAAAGTTTCCTCATTATATATGGAATTATAATACCTTAAATAGGGGGTGTCAATATGCCAAATTTTAATTAAACACGCGCGCGAAACTAATTGCTAATATTTTTATGTTTTCGACCTTATTTTGGCGAAAATCTGGATATTACCAAAAAATATACTTGATAAAGAAAAATGCTTGGCTTTTTTAAAGTCATTCTCTTTTACTATTTAGTTACACTAAAAACAACTTTTTCAAGATCAGTGGAGATAGTAATTGGGTTATGTTCTGCTTTAATTCTAATTGAATCTTATGTTTTCGATAAACTTTGTTTGGAAGTTCTTCTCAGCCACCATCTCAAAATATTCTCCATGTTTTGAGATTTTTGAAATTGAATCCTTCCCTTTTATAAACACTGAAATAGCGCCATATAAACTTGTATTACCCAGTGTAACGCACCTGTCCCCAAGTTCTTTTGGAATTAGCCCGCTGTTTAGCAAGCTTGAAATAGATATTGCCTCAGAAAAGCCCCCTGAGATAAATATGTTCTCGATATCTTTAAGGGTAGTCCCTGCTTTGTCTAAAAGTATTTCGATACCTGTTCTTATCGCTGATTTTGCAAGTTGAAATTCCCGAATATCTTCTTGCGAGAGAAATATTTCTTTTGTGATCTTGTATCCTTGCTCCCCAGCCAGCAATAGCCCATCATCGTCTATTTGACCAGTTCTCCTGAGTTCAGCAACAATATCAATGAGTCCGCTTCCACAAATTCCGAGTGGGAAGTTACATTTTTGATTAAACTCTTTCGTGCCAAAAAACTTAATCCCACAAATACCTTTTTCGTTAATAGAAAAACTATACAATGCACCATACTCCGCTCTCATTCCGCAGGATATGTTAGAGCCCTCAAAGCAAGGACCCGCTGGAGCAGAGCTCACAATATATCTTCCTTCTCCGATTATTCCTATTTCGGTATTTGTTCCAATGTCCATAAAAAGCGAATACTTACCTTTTTCGGGCGGAGGCAAGAGCGATAATCCACTCACAACATCTCCTCCGGCAAAAGTTGATATTGCTGGAATAAAGTGAATAATTGGGACATTGTTTAGGTATTCTCCCGATTTCTCTAGTGGGGTAAATGAATCGTCAGATAAACTGTATACTGTCGCTCTGCGTTTTTGGGGATTATATACCTGAATTTGAGCCTCGACGGGGGTCTTGGGCAGGACAGTAAGGTAATCTGATTTATACGGGTGTTGGGAAATTGATTGGGTATCCCCTCCCAGCAAAAGCGTAATCATAGTAACATTTCCGCTTATTATTACAAAATCTACTTCATATAAATCTTTTTCAATAAGAAACTTATTAATTTCATAACTTATGTTTGTCGTAATTAAATTTTTTAAGGTGTCTCTAGAATCGGAAGATTTAAGAGATTCAGAAATTCTGGAAACAATATCCCCACCAAATGCTACTTGTGGGTTGATCGAAGAGCTAACTTTTAAAATCGTTAATTCTTCAAAAATCTCTCTCATGTCGGAAAAGAATTCTTCTCCTTTAATTGAAGATGTGACCTCCAGGATTGATCCCTGCCTTTTTTCCGTCTCAAGATATTCCTTTAATCCCTCTGCAATTCTCTTTCTTATCGAATCAGGATAACATTCTTCTTCCGTACTCTTTTCTGGAAGAATTTTTTTCTTTTTCTTCCCGGCTTTAAGAGGGATTCCTTTGTATCCGATGGGAAGTTCTACAAACGCATAGTGAATAGTAGTCGTTCCAAGGTCAACTGCAACTCCAATCTTTCCCCCGGAATAGTATTTCCCGCTGTCCAATCTCAACATTCTTTTCCGTCTGATTATAACTGTGTCATTATAAGGGCTCTCATTTGATTTCTTCGCGCTCTTATCTAAGTATTCAAGGACTAGATCACAATTAACATATGTATTGCATGATAATATCTTTTTCCCATTCGCAATAATGGCACATCTGCCACAATCTCTTGCCCCAGCACAAAATGATCCATTATCTGGAAATATCTTATGTAAAATTAGCTGAGTCAAAAGGTTGGCTCCTTCTTCTACTTCAAAAGAAACCTCAATTTCGGGGATGGATACTTTATATTTCAATCTTGCCTCCGTGAATAACTAATATTATATACCCGTAGTATGCTTAAGCAAAATATCAAAAAATCCATTTTTCTAAAAAGCTCCAAATTACTCCCCGGATAAATAGGTTTTAAACCTTTATGAATTATTTGTATGTTACTGATTTTTTACCACTTTGTTTTCATGTGTCTTTTCCCTCTCTAATGTGACTTATTCACTGAAAAATGGGCGTTTTTATGCAATAATTGATATAATATTGACTTAATAATAGCCAAAGAGTAAGATAAAAAATATTACAAATTAAGGAGATTTTGAAATGGAAGAAACTAATCAGAAAAAGGGACAGACGGGTTTATTTACTTACAGAAAAACAGACAAGGATAACTATGTATTTTATCTTTTAGCATCTAATCATGAAACCTTAGCAGTCGGCGGAGAAGCCTATGCTTCTGCAGCCACATGTAAAGGTGGAATTGAAAGTGTAAAAAAATTCTCTCAGATTGTTTTTGATGAGAAAATTGAGGATCAAACAAAAACACCCGTTGTAACATTAACTAACCCTAAGTGGGAAGTATACAAGGATAAAGCTGGGTTATTCCGTTTCCGCCTTAAAGCTAACAATGGAAATATTGTTGCCATTTGTGAAAAGGGATATTCATCCAAAGCAAATTGCATCAAAGGAATGCAATCTGTTGCAAATCAATCCAAAAATGCAGATGTAACTTTAATAGATTAGTTTAGAAGACAAAAAATTTCTAAAGAGACCTGAGAGGGTCTCTTTTTTTTGTCAAAAGGAGAGTTTCCCAAAGCTCTTTGGTCTCAAAAAATAGACGCCATTGGGGTAGGATTTTTTATAAAACAATCGTCCATACTGCGTTTTTGAAATATTTATAAAAAATCTATATTGCGTAATTGCAACATAAAAGGGAGCCCACTAGCTGAAAAATTTACGGTTTCTTGTATCTAACTATCGGTTTTCTTGCCGCAGTGACTTCATCCGGACGAGAAATAACAGTACTATGAGGGGCAGATTTTAATACCGCTGGATCAGAATATGCCATTTCATGGAGTTTCCTTAATAGATCGGCAACCGAATCCAAGGTCTCTTTGTTTTCCGTTTCTGTTGGCTCAAACATAAGTGCCTCATGGACTATCATTGGGAAATACATTGTAGGAGGATGCATTTTGTAGTCTATCATACTTTTCGCAACATCCATGGCAGATACGCCTGTCTCTTCTTTAAGTTTTTCGAGGCTTAAAACAAACTCATGCATACAATGTCTCTTCTTCTCTGTGGTATATATATCTTGAAGTTTTTTCTTAAGATAATTTGCATTAAGTACCGCAATTTTCGCAGAATACGGGATCCCTTCCTTTCCCAAAGTCAAGATGTATGTCAAGGCACGAACATATACTAGAAAGTTTCCATAGAAGGATCCAACTTTGCCAATACTGTCTGGATCATTGACGAAAAAGTACTCATCTCCGTATTTTACTACTGAAGGATTGGGTAAATATGGAGCGAGCTCCATTTTGCACCCTACTGGCCCTGACCCAGGGCCGCCTCCACCATGAGGTGTGGAAAAAGTCTTATGTAAATTGAGATGGACAACATCAAAACCCATATCTCCAGGTCGGACAATACCCATAACTGCATTAAGATTGGCTCCATCATAGTACAATAGTCCGCCAGCGTTGTGGACAATTTCTGCTATTTCAACAATATTTTTTTCGAATAAGCCTAACGTTGTGGGGTTAGTAAGCATCAAAGCTGCAGTATCCTCCCCGACAACTGCCCTGAGTTCATCTAAATCGACACCTTTTTCTTCATTACTCTTTACGTTTATAACCTCAAAACCAGCCATGGTTGCACTCGCGGGATTGGTTCCATGTGCACTGTCTGGAACAATTATCTTGTTTCTTTTAATGTCGCCTCTAGATTTGTGGTAACTGGAAATTAGTCTTAACCCGGTATACTCTCCATGAGCTCCTGCTGCAGGCTGAAGGGACACTGCATCCATTCCGGTTATTTCTGAAAGCAATTGGGATAACATGTATATCCCTTCCAAAGCTCCTTGTGCATCTTCTTCGGGCTGCAATGGATGAATGTCTGTAAATCCTTTTAACGAAGCAACTTCCTCGTTAATTTTGGGGTTATACTTCATCGTACAAGAACCAAGTGGGTAAAACCCATCATCGACACCGAATGCCCTTTTTGACAGTTCGGTAAAGTGCCTTACTGCATCTACTTCTGAGACTTCGGGCAAATCCAAATCACTTCTTAAAAGCTCCGAGGAATACGAGTATTCTTTTACCTCTGGCTTCCTAACATCTACACCCTTTTTCCCTTCTTGACTTTTTTCAAATATTAACAACATATCGCACCTCTCACTATATCAATCACATTATCGAGAGATTCTTTTGTAGATGTTTCTGTAACACACCACAGTATTCTGTCCGAATCGAGCTTTAATCCTCCAAGTATTTTATTCTTCGCAAGGGCTTTCAATATCTCTTCTGATTTATCTGGTATTATCGTTACAAACTCGTGGAAAAATTCGCCTTTATTCTGTAATTCAACGCCTTCTATTTTTTGAAGTTGAGCGGCAAAATAATGGGACAGCGAAACGCAAGCCTTAGCCACATTTCTAAACCCTTCTTTCCCAAGGCAAGTCAAATATGCTGTTGCAGTTAGGGCGCATAAAGCTTGGTTGGAACAAATATTGGATGAGGCTCTCTCCCTTCTTATATGTTGTTCTCTAGCCTGAAGGGTTAGAACAAATGCTCTTCTTCCGTCATGATCAACTGTTTCCCCTACAATACGGCCAGGAATTTTTCTCATCATTTTTTCTGTACAGGCCATGAACCCTAGATATGGGCCTCCAAATGCCATTGGTAATCCTAAAGGTTGTCCATCGCCTACAGCAACATCTGCCCCGCATTCACCTGGACTTTTCAATAATGCGAGCGAGGTTGGGTTACAACCCATAACAAATTTTGCTCCGGCAGAATGTACTGCCTCTGCTATTTTATCTGCACTGTATAACTCACCGTAATAACCCGGCTGTTCAAGGTATACGCATGCTGTATCCTCTCCCATCAATTCCTTTAGTTTATCCATCTCGACAAAAGCATCATTTGCTTCCATCTCCAAGATTTCCATGCACTGAGCACTCGCATATGTCTTAATTGTTTTCAGCGTGTCCGGTCTTACATTTCCTAGAATAATGGCCTTATTTCTGTCTCTCTCGCGACACATAAGTACGCCCTCAGCGGCAGCCGAAGCACCATTGTACACGCTGGCGTTACTGACATCCATTCCTGTCATTATGCACACCAAGCTTTGATATTCAAATATAGCCTGCAGTATTCCTTGAGAAATCTCCGCTTGATATGGAGTATATGCGGTAACAAATTCAGACCTTGATGTAATATTTTTTACAAAAGCCGGGATATAATGAGAGTAACTTCCTGCTCCCCGCAAAATAACATCGTAAACGGTATTCTTGGAGGCTAAAGCCTTCATTACATCCGAAACTTCTTGCTGAGACTTTCCGGAGGGAATATTTAATTCTTTTAACCTAATTTTTTTAGGAATATCTGAAAAAAGAGCATCCAGAGAAGAAACTCCTATGGTTTCCAACATCTCCTTGATGTCATTTTCGGTAAGTGGGACATAATTACCCATAGCTACCTCCATAATCGGGAATTCAAAAACAATGTACGAAAACGATATATATTATTTTTTCTAGAGGGTTATTTTTCTTACAGTTATCCTTTTGTTATCCAGAGAAATATCGATTAAGATTGATTCTCAAGACAACCAATAAAGCTGAATGACCTGAAAGAAATTAATTCAACTATGCTAGCGTTGCTAAATACTCTTTCTCGCTCATTAAGGATTCTGGTACTCTTTCAAACTCGATTTTGCATATCCAGTTGGCCCGCGCATCTTCATTTATTTTTTCGGGACTAGACTCTAGCTCTTCATTTACCTCAACAACAGTTCCTGTTACGGGGGAATAGATCTCGCTTACAGCTTTAACACTCTCCACCTCACATAAGAATTTACCAGCGACAACTTTTTTACCCTTTTCAGGTAATTCTATAAATACGATATCTCCCAGTTCATGTTGTGCATGATCGGAGATTCCTACAGTCGCCAGGTTACCTTCTGTTTCCGCCCATTCATGGGTCTGTGCGTAATATAAACTCATTCTATTCTCTCCTATATTCAAAATTATTTCTTTTTCCCTCGTTACTTGAGGTGTTAAATTTATTGCTTTGTAGATTTATAAAAAGGTAAGGAACATAGTTCAATTTTCAATTTGCGCCCTCTCACATCGACAGTAAGATCGGAAGCATTAAGAAACTCACTTAGAATTCTAACAATGATTATGCTTTTTTCAAGGGTGGGTGAGTGTGTCCCCGAAGTAACTTTCCCAACTTCCTTAGAACCTGAAAAAATAGGAGAGCCTTCTCGGGCAATTCCTCTGTCTATAATCAGCCCCCCGGTTCTACTATACTTTGCCTCGTGGTTTTGAATAGCCGATTTACCAATGAAGTCACTTTTGTCCATTTTTATCGCGAATCCGAGTCCAGTTTCCCCGGCAGTTATTTCCGGAGAGAGTTCGTGCCCATACAATGGAAGACCCGCTTCCATCCTTAACGTGTCTCTTGCTCCAAGCCCACAGGGAATCCCGCCATATTCCTTTCCTGCTTCGAGAACTTTTCCATATATTGTGGTAGCACTTTTCGAGGGACAATATATTTCATACCCCTTTTCTCCGGTATATCCTGTTCTTGAAATTAAGCATTCTACCCCGTCTATATCGACATTCTCCAGGAATGAATAATATTTTTCAGGAATCTCTTGGGTTAACTTTCTTACTATCTCTTCAGATAGCGGTCCTTGTATCGCTATTAAAGCAATCTTTTCCGAAATATTTTCGAATTTAACGTCATAATTCTTTATGTTTGCCCGGAACCAGGCTGCATCTTTTTCCATGTTTGACGCGTTTACCACTACCATAAACTTAGTGTCGTTGAATTTATATACTAAGACATCATCCACAATACCCCCGTTTTCATAACAAGATAGAGAGTATCTCACTTTTCCTGGGAGCATCCCCGAAAAATTGTTGGTAAGAAGATGGTTCAAAGCCGCCTCAGCTTCTTTTCCTGAGAGCATAAATTCACCCATATGTGAACAATCAAAATAACCGGCCTTAGTCCTGACAGCAGTGTGCTCAGCAATAATACCGGTTTCATATTGAACGGGAAGTTCATATCCCGCAAAATCAACTATTCTTCCTCCGAGCGCCACATGTGTGTCGTATAGAGGTGTACGTTTAGCCATATATCCTTCCTCCGTGCGCCTGTGCGTGATACGTTCTAAAGCGCTAAATACATATTACTCCCCGACCATATTTTTATCAAGTTAAAAACCCTTTTTCTTAGTTCAGTTTGCCTTCCCAATTTTCCCATAAATGTATTGTCTACTTGAAAATATTACTCTTTTCTTATTAGACTATTCAACATGTGTCAATATAACTGAACGATTATTCCATAAGCCAATCAAGTGCATTTATTTGTTTTATACCGTTATGGGACACCTGTGGGTCTTCATCTAAAGTGAGAAGATATTTTGTGTTATGGTCCTTAATACTTTCCAAAGGTAAAAGCTCACGTTTTAATGTTTTTTCCTCTCTTACAGTAAGAGCGACCTGATAATATTCTATCAATCCATCTTTTGTCTCTGTTATAAAATCTATTTCATTATTACCTACTTTGCCAGTGAATATTTTATTGCCCCTCCTTAAAAGCTCTAAGTATACTATATTTTCAAGTATGTAGCCAAAGTCTGCATTTTTCTTTCCTAATAAATAATATCTTAAACCTATATCAGCTAAAAAATATTTATCTCCTGTTTTCAGATACTGTTTTCCTTTTACATCATATCTGCCTACCCGATACAATATATAACTATCCGTCAATGCACTAATATATCTTTCAACAGTATGTACTGTGATTGCTCTGCCCTGTGATTTCATAGAGTTTGCTATGTTATTAGTAGAGGTCATATTGCCTATATTGTTAAACATAAATCTTACAAGACTGTCTAGCATCATATAATCGGCAATTTTTTTTCTTGCAACTATATCTTTTAATATAATAGTATTATATATTCCCCCTAAATATTCTCTTATCTTGTCTTGGTCTCCTTCAAATTCTAAAACCTGAGGAAAAGAGCTTTCAGTTATATATCTTGTATATTTTCTTGATAGGTTTTCTGTGCTATTTAATGCAGTAACAAACTCCTTAAAAGATAATGGTAACATTTGTATCTCTATGTACCTTCCTGACAAAAGAGTTGCTATTTCACCAGATAGCATATATGCATTTGAACCAGTTATATACAAATCTATATTTTTCTTAATATACAGACTATCTACTGCTATTTGAAAATCCGGCACAAGCTGTATCTCGTCTAAAAATACATAGTTCATTTTATCAGCAAGTAGTTTATCCTTAATATACTTATGAAGTTTTTTATAATCCTTTAATTCACTAACATCAACATCTTCAAAATTTACAGATATTATTTGCTCCTTCTCTACTCCATTATGCATAAGATATTGTTGATATAGTTCAAATAGTGTAGATTTTCCACACCTGCGTATCCCTGTTATTATCTTTATTAATTTTTTATCTTTAAACCCAATTAATTTATCTAAATATAATTTTCTCGGTATCATATCAGACCTCCGTTATGATATTTATTTTATACCATAACATAAAATATTTCAATAGTTTTTGTGCTTGAAATGCAAATACTTTGGTATTTTCAATAGTTTTTGTGCTTGAAATGCAAATACTTTGGTATTTTCAATAGTTTTTATACTTACAATGCAAATACTCTGGTATTTTAAATTAAAAATATTTTATACTGCGATACACTTTAACGTTTTTAATTAAAAGTATTTCGTATAATATTGAAAATGCTAATGTTTTTATTCTACCTAAACCATTCAACCTTTGCCCAGCAATAGAAACAAGATTGAACTTCTCATCACTAAAGTGTTGAGATTCCTACTTCATAGACTTCGTATTCTCCATCTCCATAGGCGTAACTTCCTGTAGTCCCTACAGTAGTATTCTTTTTTAAGTACTCAATAATCTAAGCCCCTCATTTAATATGTTCATAGCTGCATTATCATCTCTTCCGTGAATAGTGTGGCATTCAGGACATTCCCATTTTCTGATAGACAACTTTTTAACTCCTTCATTTTTATACCCACATACGCTACATAATTGACTACTTGCAAAATACGAATCAATCTGTAGAACAATTTTATCATTCCAAGCAGCTTTATATTGTAATTGTCTAACAAACTCACCCCAAGAAACATCATTAATAGATTTTGCTAAGTTATGATTCTTAA